>DASZGY010000018.1:0-36142 GCA_035938395.1 Acidimicrobiia bacterium | reverse complement strand
GACGACGTCGAGACCGGTCGCGACCACGCCCACTACTCCGCCTCCGGCGTCGAGCGCCCCGAGGTGGGCGGCGCCGTCGATGCCGATGGCGAGCCCACTGACGACCGTGACTCCGCGCCGGGCCAGGAACGCGCCCAGCTCGCGTGCATCGGCCAGGCCGTGCACGGATGCAGAGCGGGTCCCCACGATTGCGACGCGCGGGCGACACAGGACGTCCGGCGCGGCCCCCTCGACGAGCAGCACTGCCGGCCGGTCCGGAACCTCGTCGCCAACGGGGTAACCGGCGTGGCCGTCGCGAACGACCGCGGTGCCCCGGCGCGCCAGCTCCGGCGCGAGGTCGAGAGCGCATGCAGCGCGCGCCCAACTCCGCACCAGAGCCTCGCGCTCGTGGGTGCGAACGAGCCGCGCGTGCGGTGCAAGGGCCTCGCCGGCTTTGCCGGCGCGGACGGCGGCCAGTGCGGCGCCCGGGTCGGGCCACCGATCGAGCACGGCGCGCAGCCGGCTCGGGCCCATGTCGGGGAGGCAGACGAGTGTGGCCGCAGCCACCTCGGCGGCCGGCAGGTGCGGTCGGGCCGCGCTCATGGAACGTCCTCACGGAGCGCGGCTGCAAGCGTGACGTGGCGCTCGCACACCTCGGCGCTTCCCTCGAGGTCGGCGAGCGTGCGGGCGACGCGCCGCACCCGGGCGGCGCCCCGGCCGGTCAGCGTGTCGTGGCCGATCGCCCACCGCCACGCGTCGTCGGCGTCCTTGGACAGGGGGATCACCTGGGCCAGCGCCCCCGCGGGAACCTGCGAGTTCCGGCGCCACTGCCGGCGCGCGTACCGCCGTTGCTGACGCGCAACGGCCTCGGCCACTCGTTCGCGTACCGCGGACGACGGCTCACCGGGCCCGTCGCCCGGCTCGGGTGGGTGGACCTCGAGGCGCAGGTCGAAACGGTCGAGGAGCGGCGCCGAGAGGCGGCGGCGGTAGCGGGCGCGTTGCGTCTCCGTGCATTCGCAGCTCGGCCCACCCCGGCCGCACGGGCACGGGTTCGAGCACGCGATGAGGAGGAAGTCGGCAGGGAACACGACCGCCATCGCCTGACGCGAGATCCGCACCACGTGCTCCTCGATGGGCTGGCGCAACGCGTCGAGCGCGTGCGGCGGGAACTCGCCCAGCTCGTCGAGGAACAACACGCCGCGATGCGCGAGCGTCACTTCGCCGGGGCGGAGCCGGCTCGAGCCGCCGCCGACGAGAGCCGCCGTCGACGCCGTGTGGTGTGGCGCGCGAAACGGGCGCTGGCGCGCCAGACCCTGCCGCGGCGCGTGACCGGCCGCGGAGTGGATGCGCGTCACCTCGAGCGCCTCGTCGGCCTCGAGGGGCGAAAGGATGGTGGGCAAGCGGCGGGCGAGCATCGTCTTCCCGGTGCCGGGCGGTCCCGTGAGCAGGACGTGATGCCGGCCGGCGGCCGCGACCTCGAGCGCGCGCCGCGCGCGCGGGAGCCCGCGCACGTCGGCGAGATCGACGGGCTCGTCGTCGAGGTCGGGCGCTCCCGGTTCGCCGGCGGGTGTAGGCGGCGGGTCCGGCCATTCCGCTTCGCCCTTCAGGCACGCGCGCAGCTCGGCGACCGAGCGCGCCGAGCGCACCTCTACTCCGTGCACGAGCGACGCCTCGGCGACGTCGGTCGCGGGAACGATCACCGAGCCGACGCCGGCGGCGCGGAGAGCGTCGACGAGCGCGAGCACCCCCGGTACCGGGCGGACCGAGCCGTCGAGCCCCAGCTCGCCGAGCACGCCGACCCCGTCGAGAACTCCGTCGGCGAGCTGGCCGGTGGCGGCGATGAGCCCGAGAGCGACGGCGAGCTCGAATCCCGCGCCGGTCTTGCGAACACCGCCGGGCGCGAGGTTGACCGTGATCCGTTGGAGCGGGAACTCGATCGCCGACGACAACAGCGCCGCGCGCACGCGCTCGCGCGACTCGCGGACCGCGGCATCCGGCAGCCCCACGACGTGGTAGCTGGGAAGACCCGTCGACACGTGGACCTCGACCGTGACGACGTGACCGTCGACGCCGGTGAGCGTGGCGCTGCGAACCGAGGCGAGCACGGCGGACCTCCAGAGAAACGTGGTGGAGGAGGGCCGTGACCGCGGCGACCTCGACGGCAGGAGCACGGTACCGCGGGCATATGACGACTACGCCCGATCGCCGTTTGGCGCGGGCCGTGCCATCACGGTTGGTAACGTCATGCGGCGGGTTGGGGAGAAGTCCGAGGTGCGGTGTGAGCTGGGCGGTCGACGATTTCGTCGCTTCCCTGGCAGGAGCGAGCGGGCACACGGCTGAGGCCTATGCGCACGATGTGCGGCAGTTCGTCGCGTGGGCCGAGCGCGGCGGTTGCGCGTCCCCCGACCAGGTCGATCACACCACACTGCGGCGCTACCTCGCATACCTGACGACGCGTCAGTTCGCTCGCCGGTCGATCGCCCGCAAGGCCGCGTCGCTGCGGGCGTATCTCCGGTACCTCCACCGTCGCGGCGTGATCGCGACGGACCCGGGCCGCTCGCTGCGGACGCCGAAGGGCGCGGCGCGCCTACCGCGCGTGCCGCGGCAGGCGGAAGCCGGCGCCCTGCTTGAAGCTGCCTCCGCCGCCGAGATCGAGGACGGCGACGCCGCGGGGGCGGCGACGGCGTGGCGGGACCTCGCCGTGCTCGAGGTGCTCTACGGCGCGGGGCTGCGGGTGAGCGAGTGCTGCGGGCTCACGCTGGAGTCGGTCGACACGAGCCGCGGGTTCCTCACGGTGCTCGGCAAGGGCTCGAAGGAGCGTCGCGTGCCGCTCGGGGAGCCGGCCAATGCCGCACTGCGCGGATACCTCGCGCACGGGCGAGCCGAGCTCGTGACCGAGCGGACGCCGCGCGACGCGGTCTTCCTCAACGCGCTGGGCCGCCGACTCACCACCCGCGACGCGCGGCGCATCGTCGCCCGCCATCCGCTCCCCGACGGCCAGGCGCTCCATCCGCACGCGCTCCGTCACGCGTACGCGACGCACCTGCTCGAGCGGGGCGCAGACCTCCGCGCCGTGCAGGAGCTGCTCGGGCACACGGACCTCGCCACCACGCAGATCTACACGCACCTGACGCGCGAGCGCCTCCGCGCCGTCTACGACGCCACGCATCCCCGTGCCTGAAGATTCCGCCGACGACCCGGTCGCCGAGCTGTGGAACGAATACAAACAACACCACACCCCCGACGCGCGCGAGCGACTGATCCTCTACTACGCGCCGCTCGTGAAGTTCGTGGCGGGACGGGTCGCGTCCGGTCTGCCGCAGAGCGTCGAACAGGCCGATCTCGTGAGCTACGGGATCTTCGGGCTCATCGACGCGATCGAGAAGTTCGATCCGTCCCGCGGCTTCAAATTCGAGACCTACGCCATCGCGCGAGTCAAAGGCGCGATCATCGACGAGCTCCGCTCCTTCGACTGGGTCCCGCGATCGGTCCGGGCCAAAGCGCGCGCCATCGAGCAGGCGTACTCGAAGCTCGAAAACGAGTTGCGGCGCACGCCCGACGACGCCGAGCTCGCCCACGAGTTAGGGATGAGCGCGCGTGAGCTCACAAGAGCGCTGTCGCAGATCTCTTTCGTCGGCCTCGTCGCCCTCGACGACATCCTGGCCGCCGGAGGAGAGCGACCGGGCCAGGCGATGGTCGGAGATCCAGCAGCCGATCGTCTCAATGACCCGGTCGAGGCCTTCGAGGTCGACGAGATGAAGGTGCTCCTCGCCGACGCGATCAATCGCGTCCCCGAGCGGGAACGACTCGTCCTCACTCTCTACTACTACGAGGGCCTGACACTGTCCGAGATCGGCGACGTGCTCGGCGTGACCGAGAGCCGCGCCTGCCAGATCCACACCAAGGGCATCCTTCAGCTCCGCGGCCGGCTCGGCGCGCACGACGAAGACCGGGTGCGGTGACGCCGTTCCGGCCGCCGTCGCCGCGGGCCTTTTCAGTGTCGTAGCCGGCCGGTACGATCCCGGTCGTCACGTCGAGCACTGCTCCGTGACGCCTTCCCCGGCGCTTCCCCGTGTCCTGTCGTGCTCGAACCCCGGGGAGCGCCCGTGCACCTCGTACCACCGCGCCGCGAGGCGCTGGTCTGCCTGCTCGTCTGCCTCGCCGCGTCGCCGTTGCTCGTCGGGCGCGGCACGAGCGCGGCGGCCGCCGCGCCCCCGGGGCCCGGCGGTTGCGGTGTGTGGATGCCGCCCGTCGACGGGCCGGTCGTGCGGGCCTTCCAAGCGCCGGCGTTCGCGTACGGCCCCGGCCATCGCGGCATCGACTTCGCGGCAGCGTCGGGCACGCCCGTGCGGGCGTCGGGCGACGGCGTGGTTGCATTCGCCGGGTCGGTCGCCGGTTCCCTGCACGTCGTCGTCGCGCATGACGGCAACCTCCGCTCGACGTACGCCTTCCTCGCCGGCATCAGCGTGCACGCGGGAGACCGCGTCGCGCGCGGCCAGATCGTCGCCACTGCCGGGGCTACCGGCCCCGAGCACGAGACGGGCGGGCTCCATTTCGGCGTTCGTCTCGGCGACCGGTACGTCGACCCGCAGCGTCTGTTCGCCGCGTGTGATCTGACGCAGTTGGTCAGGCTCATCCCGGCCGACGAGGTGCCGGCCGAGCCCTGGGACGCCCGGCGGATGGCGTCCGGGTCCCTGACGTCGGGCGGGTCGGGCGTCCGATCCGTCGCCGGCGACCTCGCCGGCGCGCTCGGCGATGCCGCCGGTGCGGCGGTCGACATCGCGCGGAGCGGGTGGGACGCGATGAGTGGCGCGGTCGGAGCGGCAACGGGCGGCGCTCGCGCGGTCGCGAGTGTCGGCGCACGGATCGGTCGCGGGCTGGTGGGCGTCGCGACCGCGGCGGTCGGCCACACGCCGGCAGGGATCGTCGCGTCGGTCGCGGCGGATATCGCCGCCGGTACGGCCGACTGGTGGCGCCACCGTCAGGAGTGCTCCGACGGCGCCAGCGCCACCGACGGGAGCGGAGGATCCGGCCACCTCCTCATGGCCGTGGGCGGCATCGACAGCGCGGGCGCGCCCCATGAGCCGACGTTCGGCCTCGACACCCGCGCCCTCGGCTACCGCGACGGCGAGGTCCAGTACTTCTCGTACGCGCGCGAAGGTGGTGCGTACCGAGCTCCGCAGACGCACGGCGATCTGCAGCGAGCCGGCCTCGGCCTGGCCGAACAGCTGAAGCAGGCCCAGCGCGAACATCCGGGCCGCGAAGTCGACCTCATCGCCCACTCGCAGGGTGGCGTCGTCGTCGACGTCTTCCTGCAGGACTACTACGACGCCGGCGATCCCGCGTACCCGCCCCTCGGGACGGTCGTGACGCTGTCGTCCCCGCACGAGGGCGCCCCGCTGGCGACCGCAGCCGCCGACTGGCGCGCGAGTCCCGTCGGGCGGGCGCTGGTCGAAGCGGCGGAGGAGCGCCTGCCGGTCGCGCCGTCGTCGTCGGCGCCGTCGGTCCGCCAGCTCGACGAGCACTCACGCTTCTTGCGCGACCTGTGGGACCACCGCCTGCCCGACCACGTCGACTTCACGACGATCGGCGCGAGCGACGATGTGCTCGTGCCGGCGACGCAGGTCGACGTGCCCGAGGCGACGAAAGTCGTCGTGGACGTCGGCGGAGGACCACTCGACGACCACACGAACATCCCGCGCGACCCGGGCGCCCTCCGCGTGGTGCGCGCCGCGCTCGAGGGGCGGGCGCCTCCGTGCGTCGGGATTGCCGAAGGGCTGCGCGGCGTCGTCGTCCCCACCGTGATCACGCGGGTCGAGCACGGCCTCGGCGAGTTGCCGGTGGTATCGAGATGAGCGCCCGGCGTGCTCTCGCTGCGGCGACCGCCGTCATTGCCTTCGCCGGTTGCGCGTTGGCCGGATCTGGCAACGGGGGCGCCGGCGGTTCCCGACGCGGGCGGGCGTGGTCGACGGAGGTCGGCTGGCCGTTCTCGCTCGCGGTCCGAGGGCGCGACGCCGTCGTCACCGTCAGCGGCAATCGGGTCATGGCCCTCGACGGCGCGACCGGGCGCGAGCGGTGGCGCACCGACGTGACGCGTGTGACCCATTACCAACCAGCGCTGGACGGTCACACCGTGCTGGTGAGCGCGGACGACCGGTTCATCGCACTCACGCGCGCCTCCGGCGCGCGGCGGTGGGAGGCGCCCGTCGGCGAGCACGCCGGCGGCGGGGTGCTCACCCGGGTGGGCTCCGAACCGATCGCGCTCGTGACCACCGAGCGTGGCGTGGTCGCCGCCCTCGACGGCCGCACGGGCCAGGCTCGTTGGTCGGTGCAGGTGCCCGGTGACATCTGGGCCGCACCCGCCGCCGGCACGGTCGAGACCGACGCCGTGGGTGCCGTGCTCTGGGCCGGCGCCGCAGGCGAAACCGTGAACCACCTGCGCGTCTTCGACCTCACGACCGGGGCCGTGCGATGGGAGTCGGGCGTCGAGGCGGGAGCGACGGCGCCCGTGATCCAGGACGGCCTGGTCGTGCTGGGCGAGGGCAACGGCAACCTCGGGGCACGCATCGTCGCCCGCGACCTCGCCACGGGTGCCGAACGCTGGTCCGTGCCCGCTGCCGCGTCTTTCGAGTCGGGTGTCACACCGGGTGCCGGCGCCGGCGACGTCGTCGTGTCCGACCACTTCGGGGCGATCACGCTCGTCGACGTGCGTACGGGCAAGCCGCGGTGGCAGACCGCGATCCACGAGCCGATCCTCGACACGCGCGTGGTGCTCGGCGCACATACCGTCGTCATCAGGACGTACGGCGGCAAGGTGGTGGTCGTCGATCGGGACTCGGGCCGGGTCATCCGGCGCGTCGACCCTTCTGGGTTCCCGGTCGGGGTCGGCACGAGCGCCGGTCGGCTGATCTTCGCCGTGCGGCTCGCTCGGCCCGACCGGGTGGAGGCCATTGCGATGCCCTGACCTACACTGATGGCAACTCGGGCCCCGGTCCGAGAATTCGCACGCCCGCCACCCACGGTCGTCCGTCCTCAGGGACGGGCGCGGCGGGCCGAGGTACAACCGAGGGAGAGACCCCGTGGCTGTCGTCACCATGAAGCAGCTGCTGGAGGCCGGCGTCCATTTCGGCCACCAGACGCGCCGTTGGAACCCGAAGATGCGCCGATTCATCTTCGGCGAGCGCAACGGCATCTACATCATCGATCTGCAGCAGACCCTCGAGCGGATCGACGCCGCCTACCGGTTCATCCGTGGCGCCGTCGAGGAGGGCGGGACGGTCCTGTTCGTCGGCACGAAGAAGCAGGCGCAGGAGCCGATCCAGGACCAAGCCCAGCGCAGCGGCCAGCCGTACGTCAACTACCGCTGGCTGGGCGGGTCGCTCACGAACTTCCAGACCGTCCACTCGCGGGTGTCGCAGCTGCGCGAGCTCGAGCGTCTCGTCCAGTCGGGCGAGACGGCCCAGATGCCGAAGAAGGAAGCCCTGAAGATCACGCGGGACCTCACGAAACTGCAGCGGAACCTCGGTGGCATCCGCAACCTCGAGAAGCTGCCGAACGCGATCTTCGTGATCGACACCAAGAAGGAGCACATCGCGGTGACGGAGGCCAACCGCCTCGGGATCCCGGTCGTCGCCGTGGTCGACACCAACTGCGACCCGGACGTCATCGACTACGTCATTCCCGGCAATGACGACGCCATCCGTTCCGCTGCGCTCATGAGCCGCGTAGTGGCCGACGCCGTCGAGGAGGGCCGCGTCCTCGCGCAGAAGAAGGGCGGGAGGCCCGCCGCCAAGGCCGAGGAGCAGGCACCGCCGCCGGATCCCGAGGAGGAGCGGCGAAAGGCCGACGAGCAGCGGCGTGCCCGCGGTGAAGCCGCCAAGGCACAGGAGCAGCGCGAGGCGCGCCTCCGCGACGCGAAGCGGAAGCCTCCGCCGCCGCCCCCGGACACGACGGGCGACGGGGCGTCCGAGAGCCCGCCCGCCGAAGCGGAGTCCGTCGAGGCCACGACCGAGAGCGGAGGCGGGAGCAATGGCTGAGATCTCGGCCAAGGACATCGCCGCGTTGCGCAAACAGACAGGCGCCGGGATGCTCGACTGCCGGACCGCGCTCCAGGAGACGGGCGGCGACATCGAGGCGGCCAAGGACTGGCTTCGCACCAAAGGACTCGCCGGCGCCGCCAAGCGCGCCGGGCGGGAAGCACAGGACGGCGCGGTCGAGGTGACCGTCGAGGGCAACGTGGGCGCGATCGTCGAGCTGAACTGCGAGACGGATTTCGTCGCCAAAGGCGCGGAGTTCCGCGCCATGGTCGCCGCGCTCACGAAGATCGTCGCCGAACAGGGCGACGACGACCTCGAGAGTCGCCCATACGAGGGCGGGACGGTCGGCGACGCGGTCAAGCAACTCGGGGCCACGCTGGGCGAGAACGTCGGGATCGGTCGCGTCGCGCGCATCGAGTCCGCGGACGGGGTCGTCGACGGGTACAAGCACGTCCAGAACGAGCGCGGGACCATCGGCGTACTCGTCGAGCTGGGCGGCGTCGACCCGTCCGACGCGCGCGCTCAAGAGGTTGCGCACGACGTCGCGTTGCACATCGCGTCGGCGGCGCCGCAGTACGTCACGCGCGACGATGTCCCTGCCGACGTCGTCGAGAAGGAGCGGGCCGTGCTCGAGGAGCTCACCCGCAACGAGGGAAAGCCCGAGCAGGCGCTCCCGAAGATCGTCGAGGGGCGGCTGAACGGCTTCTACAAGAACACGGTCCTCGTCGAGCAGCCCTTCGTCCGTGACCCGAAGACCACCGTCGGCAAGCTGGTGAGCGACCTCGGCAAGGATGCAACCATCCGCCGGTTCGTTCGGATCCAGGTCGGCGCCGAGTAGGCCACGGGTCCGGCGGCCGAGAGAAAGCGTAGGGACACGCGTTGGGGGAGGCGTCCCGGTACGACCGGGTGGTGCTGAAGCTCTCCGGTGAGGTGTTCGCCGACACGACCACAAGCTCGGGGATCGACGCCGCCGTCGTCCAGCGCATCGCCGAAGAGGTCGCCGCCGCGAACACCGAGCTCGGCGTGGAGATCGCCGTGGTAGTCGGCGGCGGCAACATCTTCCGCGGCATGCCCGGCGCCGAACGCGGCATGGACCGAGCGCGAGCCGACTACATGGGGATGCTGGCGACCGTCATCAACGCGCTCGCGTTGCAGGACGCGCTCGAGGGCGTGGGGCAGCCGACGCGCGTCCAGACCGCGATCACGATGGCCCAGATCGCAGAGCCGTACATCCCGCGGCGCGCCATCCGCCACCTCGAGAAGGGCCGGGTCGTCGTGTTCGCCGCCGGGACGGGCAACCCCTACTTCACGACCGACACCACCGCCGCGCTGCGGGCCGCCGAGATCGGCGCCGCCGCCATCCTGAAGGGCACGCACTCCGGCGTCGACGGGGTCTACAGCGCCGACCCCCGTCTTGACCCCGAGGCGGTCAAGCTGACACACGTGACCCACTTCGAAGTGCTGAACCGACGCCTCCAGGTCATGGACTCGACGGCGATCACGTTCTGCATGGACAACGAGCTGCCGATCATCGTCTTCGACGTGAGCGCGCCCGGGAACATCCACCGCGCCCTGCTCGGGGAGCCGATCGGGACCCTGGTCAGCTCCGAGACGGCCGAGACGAGGCGATGAGGCGCGAGCGCGATGGCTGACACCGGTGACGAGATGCGCACGCTCGTCTTCGACGAGTGCCGCGACAAGATGCGCAAGGCCGTCGTGCACCTCCAAGAGGAGTTCGGCGGGATCCGCACCGGCCGGGCGACACCCGGTCTCGTCGAGAAGATCAAGGTCGACGCGTACGGTTCCGAGGTCCCGCTGCAGCAACTCGCCGGCATCAGCGTGCCCGAGCCACGCCTCCTCGTCATCTCTCCCTACGACAAGGGGTCGATGAAGGCGATCGAGAAGGCGATCCAGGCGAGCGACCTCGGGATCAATCCGTCGAACGACGGGCAGGTCGTGCGGCTGGTGTTCCCGGCACTCACCGAGGAACGGCGCCGCGATCTCGTCAAGGTCGTCAAGAACCGCGGCGAGGAGGCGCGCGTGGCGGTGCGCAACATCCGCCGGCAGACGCGCCACGAGCTCGAATCGCTCGAGAAGGACGGCGACATCTCGAAGAACGACCTCGACCGGGCCGAGAAGGACCTCGAGAAGATCACGCACACGACGATCGAGGAGATCGACGAGCTGCTCGAGCACAAGGAACGGGAGCTGCTCGAGGTGTAACAGCGCCGTCGCAAGCTCCGGCTTTGCGGTGGCGGTCGGCAAAGCCGCCGCCCCACGGTCGAACGGCGCCGCTTCGGCGGACGGGGGACGGGCGCCGGCACCTGGGGGCGTCGGGGCGACCCCGGCGATCGGCCGGCCGCCGGGATACACGACCCCGGGGGGGCAAGGGTCTAGCCTGGTCTCGGACCGGAAGGGGTGCCGTGTCCGATTGGCGTAACGACCACGAGCGGGATCCGCTCAGTTTCGAAGACGAAGAGCAGGCAGTGCCGCGCGCCGAGGGCGAAGGCGTGCGCGTGCTCGGGCCCGACGACGACGAGTCGACGCGGCCCACGCCCCGACCAGTGCCACGCCGCGGTCAACGCGCCGTCGACGACTCCGAGGAGTTCTGGGGCGAGCGCGCGACCGACTTCGAGTTCGAAGGGGACCCGACTTGGTCTGCTTCGTCGCAAGGCCTGACGGAGTCCAAGTCGGAGCCCGAGCCCGAGTCCGAGTCCAAGCCGCGCTCGCGCCGCGCCAAGCGCGCCGCGCGTCGTGCCAAGACCGCGACGCCGCCGCCCGAGTCGCGCCGGCGGCCGGAGCCGCCCCCGGACGCGAGCGGCCCGGTGCGCCTCCCGCACTGGACCGAGCCGCCGACGGGTGAAGTGCCGACGGTCGTCTCCGGCGAGCAGCCCGCTACCGCGCCTGACGAGGAGCTCGACCCATGGAAGTCGGCGAGCGGACAGTCGCCCCGCTACCGGGTCGAGGACAGCGACTGGGCCGAAGGCGACTTCTCGAGCCCCGAGCTGCTCAAGGACGACTCGCTGGCACTCGGCGCGCTGCGTGATCGCGACCTTCCCGACGCCGACGACGGCGATGACGACGATGCCTTCGAGGCCGAGGTGGCAGCCCGCCGGCGCGGGGGCAACGGCCGCCGCCGTCAGACGCGGCGCAGGCCGCCCCCCGGCACCCTCGAGGAAGCGGAGCCCGCCGTCCCGACCGGCGCCCACGGACCGCCGGCCGACCTCATGACTCGCCTCCTCACCGGGATCGCGATCGCGGTCGTGGCCCTGATCCTGCTCAAGCTCGGAACGGGGTCGGCCACGTTCATGGTGGCGGTGATCGTCGGCGCCGCCGCCTTCGAGCTCTACGAAGCGTTCCGCCGTGTCGGTTACCACCCCGCGACGGTGATCGGGCTCCTCGGATGCGTGTCGATCGTCGGCATCGCCTACAGCAAGGGCATAGACGCCTTCCCGCTGGTGGCGATCCTGGTCGTCGCGTTCACGATGCTCTGGTACATGCTCGAGGTGGTCAAGGCGCGCCCGATCGTCAACATCGCGATCACGCTCTTCGGGTTCGGGTACATCGGGATCTTCGGCGCGTTCGCCGGTCTCCTGCTCAGCGCCCCCGACGGCACCGGATTGATCATCGGCCTCGCCGCGTGCGCAATCGGGTACGACGTGTTCGGGTACTTCATCGGGTCGCAGTTCGGACGCAGCCGCATGTCGCCCCGCCTCTCGCCGAACAAGACCTGGGAGGGCCTGTTCGGCGGGATGGTCGCCGCCATCGTGATCGGCGGGATCATCGGCACGACGCTCGCTCCGTGGAACGGGAAGGTGACGCACGGCCTCGCACTCGGTCTCGTCGTCGCGATCGTCGCTCCGATCGGTGACCTGTGCGAGTCGATGATCAAGCGCGACCTCGGCGTCAAGGACCTCGGGACGCTGCTCCCCGGGCACGGAGGAGTCCTCGACCGGTTCGATGCCATGCTGTTCTGTCTCCCGGCCGTCTACTACCTGGCCATCCAACTCAAGATCGGATGAACGGGACGACGAACGTCGTCCTGCTCGGATCGACGGGATCGATCGGGACTCAAGCGCTCGACGTCATCGCGTCCCACCGCGACCGGTACCACGTCGTTGCACTGGCGGCCGGACGCAACGAGGAGCTGCTCTCACAACAAGCCGCGGCCTTCGACGTCCCGCCCGATCGCGTTCACCTCGGCGTCGACACGCCGGACGCGTTGGCAGCGCTCGC
This sequence comes from Acidimicrobiia bacterium, assembly GCA_035938395.1. Classification (GTDB taxonomy): domain Bacteria; phylum Actinomycetota; class Acidimicrobiia; order IMCC26256; family JACDBD01; genus JALZAA01. Next base: position 23,891 of record DASZGY010000018.1, on the reverse strand, counting down.
GGCGCTGCCCGAGGCCGACGTCGTCCTCAACGCGGTCGTCGGCTTCGCCGGGCTGCCGGCAACGCTCGCGGCGCTCATGCACGGCAAGCGCCTCGCGCTTGCCAACAAGGAGAGTCTCATCGCCGGCGGTCCCGTCGTCGCCAAGGAGCGGCGAAGCGGCGGCGGCGAGATCGTGCCCGTCGACTCGGAGCACTCCGCCATCTACCAAGCGCTGCGCGCCGGCGCCCCGCACGAGGTGCGTCGCATCCTGCTGACCGCCAGCGGCGGGCCGTTCCGTGGCAAGTCGCGGGCCGAGCTCGAGCGGGTAACCGTCGCCGACGCGTTGCAGCACCCGACCTGGACCATGGGCGCCAAGATCACGATCGACTCGTCGACCCTCATGAACAAGGGTTTGGAGGTCATCGAGGCGCACGAGTTGTTCGGCGTCGACTTCGACCGCGTCGAGGTCGTCGTACACCCGCAGTCAATCGTGCACGGAATGGTCGAGTTCACGGACGGCGCGACCGTCGCCCAGCTCTCCCAGCCCGACATGCGGCTCCCCATCGGATTGGCGCTCGGCGCGCCCGATCGGCTCGACCAGGCCTTCGGCGCCATCGACTGGACCCGCCTCGGGACGCTCACCTTCGAGACACCGGACCTCGGGGCCTTCCCGTGCCTCGGCCTCGCCTACGCGGCAGGCCGAGCCGGCGGCGGCGCCCCTGCGACCCTCAGCGCCGCCAACGAGGTCGCCGTCGAGGCGTTCCTCGGAGGGCGCATCCCGTGGCTGGGCATCGCCGCCGTGGTCGAGGAGGTGATGCAGGGCGGCACTGGGAACGTCGAGGATGTCGCCGACGTTCTTGAAGCGGACCGGCTGGCGCGCGAGCGCGCCCGCGCCGAGGTCGAACGGAGAAGCGCAGCGTGAAGGATCCCCTCGAAGAAGCCGGCACGGACGTCACCCGCCGCGGCGCCGGCATCTCGCTCCTGTTGGTCCTGCTCGGCCTGATCCTCCTGGCCATCCTGCGTCCGTCGACGATCGACACCCTCGCGATCATCTTCGGCATCGTGGCGCTGATCATGCTCCACGAGGCCGGTCACTACTTCACGGCCAAGCGCGCCGGCATGAAGGTGACCGAGTTCTTCCTCGGCTTCGGGCCGCGGGTGTGGTCCTTCCGGCGCGGGGAGACGGAGTACGGCGTCAAGGCGATCCCCGCCGGCGGGTACGTCCGCATCGTCGGCATGAGCAACCTGGAAGACGTCGACCCGGACGAGGAGCCCCGTACGTTCCGGCACGGCACCTTCGGCAACCGCCTCACGGTGATCCTCGCCGGCGTGTCCGTGAACCTGATTCTCGCCTTCGTTCTGATCTACGCGGCGCTCGTCGGCCGCGGCCTCCCCAACACGCTGCAAGCATCGGTCCAGCAAGTGCTCCCCGACAGCCCGGCGGCGGCGGCGGGTCTTCGCAACGGCGACCGCATCATCAGCATCGACGGCCAGCGCCTCGACGTCGACCGCGACATCGCCCAGGCGCTCCACGACCGCGTCGGCCAGCCGACGACGATCGTCGTCAAACGCGATGGTGGGATCGCCACGGTGACCGCGGTGCCGAAAGAACGGAGCAGCACCGACCACAGCGGGATCATCGGCGTCTCCGTGGCTCAGAGCGTGTCGTCGTACCGCACCTTCAATCCCATCGAAGCTGGCCCGCAATCGGTCACGACCATCGGGCAGATCACGCGGGACACGGGCGCCGGGATCGGCCGCTTGTTCTCGCCCAGCGGCATCCAGAACTACAGCAAGAACTTCACCGGAGACGCGCCGAAGCAGGGGAGTCCGGCGGCGAACGACCGCCCTCGCTCGATCATCGGGATCGTCGACCTCGGCGGCAGCCTCGTCGGCGGGAATCTGTGGAGCCTGCTGTTCCTGCTCGGCGCCATCAACCTCATCGTCGCCCTCTTCAACCTCATCCCGTTGCTGCCCTTCGACGGCGGACACGCCGCGGTCGTCATCTACGAGCAGGTCGCGTCCAAGATCCGGGGCCGCGAGGTGCGCGTCGACTTCCGCAAACTCGTCCCGGTGACCGCGCTCGTCCTCGTCGTGTTCCTGACGCTCGGGCTGTCGGCGATGTTCCTCGACATTCGCCAGATCTTCACCGGATCCTGATCACTTCCACGTCTCCGCGCTTCGCTCGTTCCGGCGCGCGCCCGTAGGCTGGCGCGGCGGCGGCGGCTTTGTCGACCGTCGCCGCACAGTCCGAGCTTGCGAGGACGACAAGAAGGTGACGTGATGCACGAGCGACGAATGACCCGGCAGATCCACGTCGGCGACGTACCCGTGGGCGGCGGCGCTCCCGTGTCCGTGCAGTCGATGACCACGACGAAGACGGCGGACGTCGACGGCACGCTGAGCCAGGTCTACGCGCTGGCGGCCGCCGGCGCCGACATCGTGCGCTGTACGTGCAACGAGGAGGAGGCGGCCGAAGGCCTCGCCCAGATCGTTCCGCGGTCGCCGGTTCCGCTCGTCGCCGACATCCACTTCCAGTACAAGCTGGCGCTGGCGGCGATGGAAGCCGGCGTGCAGGCGCTGCGGCTCAACCCCGGCAACATCCGGAAGCCCGATCAGATCAAGACGGTGGCACGCGAAGCCAAGGATCGCGGCCTGCCGATCCGCATCGGCGTCAACGCCGGCAGCCTCGACCCCGACATCGCGCAGCAGCACGGCGGCGCGACGCCCGAGGCCCTGGTCGCGTCGGCGGAGCGCGAGCTCGCGTACTTCGCGGACGTCGGCTTCGAGGACGTGAAGATCTCGGTGAAGTCGTCCAACGTGCCGGTGATGATCGACGCCTACCGGCTCCTGTCGGAAACCGTCGACTTTCCATTGCACCTCGGGGTGACCGAGGCCGGCCCGCTCCCCGGCGGCTTGGTCAAGTCGACTGTCGGCATCGGGACGCTGCTCGCCGAGGGGATCGGCGACACGATCCGCTTCTCGCTGACCGCCGATCCGGTCGAAGAAGCGCGCGCAGGGCGACAGCTGCTCGAGACGCTCGGGCTGCGCGAGCGCAAGGGGCTCGATCTGATCGCGTGCCCGAGCTGCGGCCGGGCCGAGGTCGACGTGATCCGCGTCGCCAACGACGCCCAGGACGCCCTCGCCGAGCGCAACATCCCGCTGCAGGTCGCGGTGATGGGTTGTGTCGTGAACGGACCGGGAGAGGCGCGGGAGGCCGACCTCGGCATCGCCGCCGGTCGGGGCAAGGGCCACTTGTTCGTGAAGGGGAAGGTCGTGCGCGTGGTGCCCGAGGCGGAGATGGTCGACGCGCTGGTCGACGAAGCCGAGCGCATCATGGCCGAGGGCATCGAAGCCCGGCTCGCCGCCGCCGACGACGGCGCCGAGGCCGAAGCCGAACGTACGCGTGAAGAGCTCCTGCAGATCCAGGGAACCGACGCCAACGACGCGGTCGACAAGATCGAGAAGATCCGCGAGATCGCGGACTAGGACCGGGCGATGACCAAGCGGTAGCCGAGGTCGAGCTCGTCGAGCTCGAGCAGCTGCTCGTTGCGCCGGTACCACTCGCCCGACTCCAGGTCGTCGGCCAGAAGCTCCAGGGCGTGTTCGACCACGTTCTTGTCGAGCATGCCGAACGCGGAGATGCCGGCGCGCACGTCCGGGTCGAGGTACGCCTCCGGACGGCGCCAGTAGGCGGCGAAGAACCCGTCGTGACAGTCGTGAGGAACCGGGACCGGTTCGACGGTGGCGGGACCGAGGAACGCCAACGTGCCTTCGAGTGTGGTCAGCCCGCCGTCGAGCGCCACTGCCGCCGGGAGGTAATCGCGCGTAAACCAGAGCCGGGCGATGTGTGTCGGGTCCCACGTGAAGATGACCTGGCGCCGCGCGACGCGGCGGAGCTCGGCCAGGCCTCGTTTCGAGTCTGTCCAGTGATGCACCGTGAGGACCGCCAGCGCGGCATCGAACTCGTCGTTCTCGAACGGCAGCGCCTCGGCCACCGCGCGGACGACCGGTGCGGCGTCGCGCGGCCGTTGCTTGATCATCACCTCGGACGGCTCCACCGCCACGACGTCCCGGTTCGCCGGCTCGTACGAGCCGGAGCCTGCCCCGACGTTCACGACCTTCGGTGCGTCGCCCAGAGCCTGATGCAAGCGGGCGGCGATTCGAGGATCCGGCCGACGCCGCTGCGCGTAGCGGCGCCCGATCCGGTCGTAGATCGGCGCCTCGGCCATCAGCCCCGCGCGAGCACGCGTTTCTGCCACCACTTGCGCACGCCGCGTGCCGAGCCCGCGTGCAGTTGCGTCGCCCGCAGTTGCTCCTCACGGCTGGAGTCGAGCGGCTCGAGGTCGCCGACGACCCACGTGAGGATGTGGTCGGCGAGCGCGGGGTTGCGGGGGAGCACCGGGCCGTGCATGTACGTCCCGATCAGGCGGTCGCCGAGGAGCCCGTCGGTGTCACCTGCACGTCCGTTCCGGGCGAGCACCCGTCCGAGCGGTCGCTCCGACGGGCCCAGCGTGGTCCGTCCGCCGTGGTTCTCGAACCCGGTGAGGACGGGCAGGGGCGGATCGGGCTCGACCACCAACTCGCCGATGAGCCGGTTGGGGCCGGCTCGGGTGACCGCGTCGACCAGCCCGAGGCCGTCGATCATCGTGCCGTCGGCGGCCTCGTAGCTGTGACCGATGAGCTGGAACCCGGCGCAGACCGCGAGCACGACCGCGCCCCCGGCGCGTCCGCGGTCGATCGCGCCGCGCGAGCTCCGCATGCCCGCCGACGCCATCACCTGCGGGTCGTCTTCCCCGCCGCCGAAGAGGTACACGTCGAGCGATTCCGGGATCGGTGCACCCGCGGTGACCTCGACCAGCTCGGCGGCGTGGCCTCGCCAGCGCAGCCGCTGCACGAGCACCACCGCGTTGCCGCGGTCGCCGTACGTTCCGAGCAGCTCGGGATAGACGAGACCGACGCGCACTGCGGATTCGGACGCCGCGCTCATCCGAACCTCCGGTAGATCGCCGAGAACTGGGTGTACGACGCCACGATGTTGACGTCGCCGCCGGGCAGCTTCGCCGCGGCCGCAAGGGGATCACGCTCGACGATGTGTTCGACCTCCGCGTAGCGCAGCCGAACCGCGACGTCGAACGCGCGCTCGCCGGCGGCCGCGACCGGCTGTCCGCGCAGCAGCTCGTACGGAACGTCCCACAACCACGACGGGTCCTTGCCGTCGGCGACGCGCGCGTTGACGGCGATCACCACCGAGCAGTTGCGCTCCGAGAGATGATGCAGGACCTCCGACCATCCCGCCGGGTTCTTGGCGAGCAGCACGCGGGCGCGCCGGCCGTCGGGGAGCGCGACCGTCATGTACCGGCCCGCGACCGTGGTGATGGTCGCGGCCGCCTCCGCCGCCTCGCCCGGATCGACGCCGAAGTGGGTCGCCGCCGCCGTGACCGCCAGCGCGGCGTTGGCGACGTTCCAGCGGCCCGGCAGCGCGAGCCGCAGGGGCACGCGCGTCCCGTCGAGCACGAGCGTGTCGCCGTCGAGCCGATTGGGCGTCGCCGGCTGCCCGAAACCGCACGACGGGCAGTCGAACCGGTCGGCGCTCCAGCGCAGCAGCGCGGCGCAGTTCGGGCATGTGGCGGCGTCGTTGCGCCAGCCGAGCCCGAGCTCCACCCAGGTCGTCTTGGCCGGCGTCGCCGCCCACACCACGTGCGGGTCGGACGCATTGGCGACCACCCGCAGGTCGGGATGCGTCTCGGCCACGTTCCGCCAGAGATCTCCGACCGCGTGCACCTCGCCGTAGCGGTCGAGCTGGTCCCGGCTGAGGTTGCCCAGCACCAGCAGCTCCACGCCGAGCGGGTCCACGACTCGGGGCAGGACGCGCTCGTCGACCTCGAGCACAGCCAAGCCCGGCGACTGGGCCGTGGCGAGGATGGGCGCGATGCCCGACGTGAGGTTGGCGCCGGTGGCGTTGCTCACGACGGGCTCCCCGGTGCGGGCGACGGCGGCGGCCAGGAAGCGCGTCGTCGTGGTCTTCCCGTTCGTGGCCGACATCAGCGCCACCCGCTGCCCGGACGCGAGCTCGGCGAGCGCCTTCGGCGCCATCGCGTTGATGACGCGCCCGCTGATCGTCGCGCCCTGGCCGCGTCCGGTGACCCGGGAGAGCCACCCAGCCACCCGCCCGCCGGCGATCGCGACGCTCGTCCTCAGCGACCGGCGACTCATGCGCGCTCGTACCAGTACACGTCGACCCGGTAGGGAAGGCGCAGCTCCTGGCGGCCGCGGGCGTCGGGATGATGGGCTAGCACGTCCCGTACTTCTTCGAGGACCCGTTGCCGTTCCGCCGGTGGCAGCACGGCGACGTGGCTCACCGAGGCGACCCGCCCGACCACGCCCTCGGGCGTGATCGACTGCTCGTGGCGGAACGTCTCGGCGTGGAGCGGCCCGAAGCCGACCCGCGGCCGCGGCGCGGAGTCGTCCCCTTGCTCGTGGTCGCGCCAGGGTGCGCGCTTCTCGACCCGGTCCATGATCGACCACACCTCGTTCACCCAATTCGACGCGCGGTCCCGCGCGTTCCAGATCAGTCCGACCCGCCCGCGCGGGCGCAGCACCCGGACGAGCTCGCCGAAGGCCCGATCGCCGTCGAACCAGTGGAACGCCTGGGCGACGGTGACCGCATCCAGCGACTCGGCGGCGATCGGGAGCGCCTCGGCGACGGCGGCGACCATCGGGACACCGGGCACGGCGGCGACGAACCGTCGGCGCATCCCGGCGACCGGCTCCGCCGCCAGCACGGCCGCGCCGAACGGCACGAGCAGTCGCGTGAGCTTGCCCGTCCCTGCCGCGAGGTCGAGCACGGTGCGGCCGGGTCCGAGTCCGAGGTTGTCGACGAGCCACGCCACCGCGTCGGCCGGGTACGAGGGGCGAACCCGTTCGTACTCCTCGGCCTCGCGGCCGAAGCCCTGCTCGGCGACCTCGTGGACGGCCATCCCGCCATCTTCGCAGGCGGGTCCGTCACCTCGGTCGCGTTAGGGAGCCGTTTGGCGCGACGCCAGGAACCGCAGCCGTGCCGCCCGTGCGTCCCAGGCGTAAACGATCGTCGTGTCGGCGAAGACGTCGTGCAGGGCCCTGTGCTCGCGGCCGATCAGGATGCCGATGAAGCCGAGCCCGAGGAATAGCAAGGAGAGGGGGAAGGTGACCACCCGGATAGCCACCCGACCGGCGCCGGCCCGATCGCCGTCGCGGCGGACCAGCTCGAGCCCCATGATCGCCATTCCCAACGTGCGTCCCCACGCCGCCATCGGGGCCCAGAAGTAGAGGAAGATCCATACGAGAAAGAGGATCCCGCCGACCAGAGAGCCGACGTCGGACGCGTCGTAGCTATTGCCTGTGACGAGCTCCGCCAGCCAGATGAAGCCCGCAGACACGATCGAGAAGAGCGCCGAGACGAGGAAGGCGTCGATCGCGTACGAAACGAGACGCGTGACCGGACCCGCGTAGTGCCCGATCAGCTTCGGTTCGGGCTCGGGGTTCTTCGGCCGCGTCATTGTGAACCCACGAGGCGCGGCGGCCCACCCGATGCGGTGCCGGGCGGACGGCGCAGGACGCGGTCGACCCACCGGTTCACGAACTGATCGAGACCGACACCCGTGGACCGGCCCGCATCGAGCGTCCTGGTCGCGATGCTGGTCGTCGACGACATGACTATCCGACCGATCTCGGTGCGGGCCACGAGGTCCTCGATGTCGACGCGGTCGATCACGGCGTTGATGTCCACCCGGTCGACGATCGCGTTCACGTCGATGCGCTGGATCAGTGCGTCGAGGTCGAGGCGCGCCGCCAATTGGTCGATGTCGACTTGGGCGAGCACGGCGTTGAGGTCGACTCGCTCGATGAGCGCCTGGAGGTCGATCCGGTCGAGCACCGCTTGGACGTCGACTCGACGCAGCATGGCGTCGACGGGAACGATCCCGAGCATTCGGTCGATCGCCTTGGGATGGTGCTCGTCGGCCACGGGACCCATTCTGTCGCCGCGGCCACCCGACCGCAGGCATGCTCGTGGGTCAGTCGGGCTCGCCGAGGATCATGCCCGCGCCCACGGTGTTGTTCGTCGTCTCGTCGATCAGGATGAAGCTGCCGGTCGTGCGGTTCCGGCGGTACTCGTCGAAGAACAACGGCGCGGTGGTTCGCAGCGTGATCCGCCCGATCTCGTTGAGTTGAAGCGATTCGGAGTCCTCGTCGCGATGTAGCTCGTTCACGTCGAGCCTGTAGAGCAGGTCGCGGACCAGCGCCCGCGCCGAACGCGTCGTGTGCTTGATCGCCAGCTTGGCGCCGGCGCGCAACTCCGATTGGTCCGTGAGCCAGCACACCATGGCGTCGATCTCCTGGCCGACGCTCGCATGGTTGTGCGGCCGGCAGATCATGTCGCCCCGGCTCACATCGACCTCGTCGTCGAGCGTCATCGTGACCGACATGGGCGCGAAGGCCTCGTCGACCGGACCATCAGCCGTGTCGATGGACCGGATCGTCGAGGTGAACCCGGACGGCAGCACGACGACGTCGTCGCCGGGCTTGAAGACGCCGCCCGCGATCATGCCGGCGTAGCCCCGGTAGTCGTGGTGGGCGTTGCTCTTGGGCCGGATCACGTACTGGACCGGGAACCGGCAGTCGATGAGGTTCCGGTCCGACGCGATGTACACCTCCTCGAGGTGGTGGAGGAGCGACGGACCGTCGTACCACTCCATGTTGAGGGAGCGATCGACGACGTTGTCGCCGTGCAGCGCGGAGATCGGGATGAAGGTCAGGTCGGTGATGTCGAGCCGGCTCGCCCAGTCGGTGAACTCTTCCTTGATCTCCTCGAAGACGGACCGGTCGTAGTCGACGAGGTCCATCTTGTTCACGCACAGGACGAGGTGTGGGATCCGCAGGAGCGACGCGATGAACGCGTGGCGCTTCGACTGCTCGAGAATGCCTTTGCGCGCGTCGACGAGGATCAGTGCCAGGTTGGCCGTCGATGCGCCCGTCACCATGTTGCGCGTGTACTGAATGTGTCCGGGAGTGTCGGCGATGATGAACTTCCGCTTCGGCGTGGCGAAGTACCGGTAGGCCACGTCGATCGTGATGCCCTGCTCCCGCTCAGCTCGGAGCCCGTCCGTGAGCAGCGCCAGGTCGGTGTACTCGTCCCCGCGCTCCCGGCTCGTGCGCTCGACCGCCTCGAGCTGGTCCTCGAGGATCTGCTTCGAGTCGTACAGCAGGCGGCCGATGAGCGTGCTCTTGCCGTCGTCGACGGAGCCGGCGGTCGCCAGCCGGATCATCTCCACTAGAAGTACCCCTCGCGCTTCCGGTCCTCCATCGCCGCCTCGGAGAAGCGGTCGTCGGCGCGCGTCGCGCCCCGCTCGGTGATCCGGGACGCGGCGATCTCGACGACGATCTCGTCGGCGGTGGCGGCGCTCGATTCGACGGCCGCGGTGCAGCTCATGTCGCCGACGGTGCGGAACCGCACCAGCGCCTCGAACGGCTCCTCGCCGTCCTGCGTGGGGAGATACGGGCCCACGGCCATGATCATCCCGTCGCGGCGGAACACCTCGCGCCGGTGCGCGTAGTAGATCGAGGGGAGCTCGACGCCGCCGGTGGCGATGTACTGCCAGATGTCCAGCTCGGTCCAGTTCGACAGCGGGAAGACGCGCAGGTGCTCGCCGGCGCGGTGGCGTCCGTTGTAGAGGTTCCACAGCTCGGGCCGCTGGTTCTTCGGGTCCCACTGCCCGAACTCGTCGCGATGGGAGAACACGCGCTCCTTCGCCCGGGCCTTCTCCTCGTCGCGGCGTCCCCCGCCGAACACGGCGTCGAAGCGGTGCTCTGCGATGGCCTCGAGCAGGACGGTGGTCTGGAGCCGGTTGCGCGACGCGCCGGCTCGCTCCTCGACGACGCGCCCGGCGGCGATGGCGTCGGGAACGGACGCCACGACGAGCCGGACGCCGAGCTCGGCGATCCGCCGGTCGCGGAACTCGAGCGCCTCGGGGAAGTTGTGGCCGGTGTCGACGTGCATGACGGGAAACGGGATCGGCGCCGGAGCGAAGGCCTTCTCGGCCAGGCGCAGCATCACGGCCGAGTCCTTGCCTCCCGAGAACAGCAGCACCGGGCGCTCGAACTCGGCCGCGACCTCCCGGATGATGTGGATCGACTCCGCCTCGAGGGCGGCGATGTGGGAGAGCTGCCGATGGCCGCGGCCGAAGTGGGAGCCGCGGGCGTCGTGCGCCAGGGGGGTGGGGTCGGGAGCGGTCATCGTCGAGGACGGGCTACGTGTGCAGGCCGCACTCGATCTTGTCTGTGCCCGCCCAGCGTCCGGCGCGCGCGTCCTCGCCGTTGCCGACGGGACGGCTGCACGGCCAGCAGCCGATGGACCGATAGCCGCGGTCGGCCAGCGGGTGCACGGGGAGACCGCGGTCGCGGACGTACCCCTCGACGTCGGTGTCGGTCCAGGTCGCGATCGGGTTGACCTTCACCAGGCCCCGACCGATGTCGTACGAGACGATCGGCGCGTTGGCCCGCGTCGGCGTCTCGACCCGCCGCAGGCCCGTCATCCACGCCGCCTTGCCCTCCAGGGCGCGCCCCAGCGGCTCGACCTTCCGCAGCGCGCAGCAGCCGTCCGGATCCTGCTGCCACCGGTTGTCCGGCGCGATCTCGGGCTGCATCACCCGCAGGTTGAGGTCGTAGCGACGGCGGATCTGGTCGACGTACCAGAGCGTCTCGGCGAAGTGGTACTGGGTGTCGAGGAATACGACTTCCATCTCGGGCGCGACCTGCGCGGCCACGTCGATGAGCACGCAGTCCTGGAAGGACGCCGCCAGGACGAGATCGTCCCCGTAGCGGTCCCATGCCCAGCCGACGACGGCGGACGCGGGAGCCGACTCGAGCGACGCCGACACGTCGGCGAGCTCGGCCAGGTCGGGGATCGGCGCGGCGGTAGTGGTCATGTGGCGCACTCGCTGTCGCCGACGTCCTTCTCGTACGGACCGGTCTCGTCGAAGTCGACGTAGAACTCGGGTGCTTCCTCGGGCGTCGGGAACTGGTCCAGGTCCTTGACGGCGGTGCCCACCGCGGCGGCGCCGCCGGAACGCTGGAGCCACTCGCCGAAGGTCTCGCCCGCCGAGCGCTCGCCGGCGAACTTGCCGACGATGCGAACGACCGCCTCCGACGCCCGCTTGGCCGGGAGCTTCGCCGCCTTCTCCCCGAACGCCACCTCCATGTGGCCGACCTGGCCGCCGAGGAGCATCTGGTAGCCGGGGGCGGCGCGGCCATGGGCGCGGCGCTCGATCCCGACGAACCCGATGTCGGAGATGTGGTGCTGGCCGCACGAGTTGGTGCAGCCCGAGATGTTGACGCGCACCCCGCCGACGTCAGCCAGGCCGGCGTTCTCGAGCGCCTGACCGATGTCGTCGGCCAGGCCGCGCGACTGCGTCACGGCGAGGTTGCACGTGTCGGCTCCGGGGCACGCCACGACGTCGCGGGCGAGCTCGGCGCCCGGCTCCGCCATCCCGATCGCGGTGAGCCGCGCGTGCAGGTCGGCGAGCTGGTCCTCGCGCAGGCCTCGGAGGGCGAAGTTCTGGCGGTTCGTGACGCGCACGTCGAACCCGAACTCGCGCTGGATCTCCGCCAGCTGACGGAACTGGTCGGAGGTGATGTCGCCGAGGCGGGCGTACGCATAGGCGCTGACGGTGCCGTTGGCTCGGCCGCGCACGACGTTGGCGTTCTCCCACCGCTCGTACTGCGTGAGCCCGAGGAAGTTGACGGGGGCCTGGCCGACCTGGGTGACCGGGCCCGTGCCCGCGCCCGCCGGCGCGTCGCCGTGTTCTTGGACGGCGTCGGGGATGCCGCCGGGGTAGGAGCTCGCGGCGGGGAGGAACTTGCGCTCCTTGAAGATGCGCTCCCGCAGCTCGTCCATGCCCATCGTGTCGACGAGCCACTTCATGCGCGCCCGCAGCTTGTTGTCGCGGTTGCCGTAGTGGTCGAACACGCGCACGATGGCCTCGAGCGTCGGCATCAGCTGCTCGCGCGGCGTGAACTCTTCGAGCGCCTGCGCCGGGTGCGGGTTGGCGCCGAGCCCGCCGGCCACGAACACCTTGAATCCGGGCTCGAGCGTGCCGTCGGGCTTGGGTCGGTTGACGCCGATGACGCCCACGTCGTTGAACATGGCCTGGCCGCAGTCGGTGACGCAGCCGGAGAAGTTGATCTTGAACTTGCGCGGCAGCCGCTGGGCGTACGGGTTGCGCAGGAAGAAGTCGGTGGTCGCCTTGGCCCACGGGCTGATGTCGAGCACCTCGAAGGGGCACGCGCCGGCGAGGTGGCAGCCGGTCACGTTGCGGACCGTGTCGCCGCACGCCTCCCGACTCGTCAGGTCGACCGACGCCAGCAGACGCAGGAGCTCGGGCGTCTGCTCGAGCTGCACGAAGTGCATCTGCACGTTCTGGCGGGTGGTGAGGTGCGCCCAGCCGCGCGAGTACTCGTCGGCGAGGTACCCGAGCATCTCGAGCTGCTCGGGGACGAGCGAGCCGTGGGGGACCTTGACCCGCACCATCTGGTTGTGCCCGCCCTGGCGCTGGCCGTAGATGCCCTGGTTCAGCCGGAAGACGCGGAAGACGTCCTCCTCGATCTCGCCGGCGAGATACTGCCGGACGCCTTCCTCGAACTTGACCAGTTCCTCGTCGATGACGGGGTCGAGGGGCCGGGTCGACAGCGTGCTCACGTCGATGGCCATGTCGTCCTCCGGGGGGGATGGATCCAGGAAAACCGGGTGCGGCGGTCGGATTTAGGCTAGCTGGTCCGGGTTCGAAATACCACCGCAGAGGTCGGGAATATTTCCCGATCCGTCAGTCATGATTCACCTCCACGCGCCAGACTCTCCGCCGTGGCCGACAGGCGCCTGTCCCGCCGTTCGTTCCTCGGCAGCACCGCCGCCCTGGGCGGCGCCGTCGCCCTGAGCCGGCTGGGGTGGCCCGGGCTGGGGCGGCCGGCGGCGACGCCGACGCGCATCCGCCGGCCCGGGTCGCTCCCGCATCCGAAGCTCCCCGCCGGCACCGACACCATGCCGAAGATCGATCACATCGTCGTGGTGATGATGGAGAACCACTCCTTCGACAACTACCTCGGCATGCTCGGCCGCGGTGACGGCTTCGCGCTCGACCACAACGGCCGCCCGAAGGCCGCCAACCATGACGGCCAGGGCAACCTCGTCCGTGCGTTCCGCATGCCGAGCACCTGCCAGCTCATGCGCGCTCCGGGACAGAACTGGAACGCCAGCCACGTCCAGTACGACAACGGCCGCAACGACGGCTTCGTGCGCGCCAGTGGGCCCGTCGCCATGGGCTACTGGACCAAAGAGGATCTTCCCTTCTATTACGGGCTCGCCCGCACGTTTCCTCTCTGCGACAGGTGGTTCGGATCCTGCTTGGGCCAGACCTATCCGAACCGTCGGTTCCTGTTGGCCGGCACAGCTCACGGACTCGTGAGCACCGACGTCTCGAAGATCCTGGCGCCGTCGCCGCCCAACGGATTGATCCTCGATCAGCTGAACGCGCACGGCATCAGCTGGCGTAACTACTTCACCGACCTGCCACAGACCGGCTTGTACAAGGCGGTCGTCGACAACGACGGCGACAAGCTCGTGAACATCGACCAGTTCTACGCCGACGCGGCCGCCGGCGCGCTCCCCGGCGTCTCGCTGGTTGATCCGGGTTTCGACACGGAGGAGTCAGAGGAGAACGACGCCAACATCCAAATCGGAGAGTCGTTCGTGTCGCGCGTGGTCAACGCCGTGATGCACGGGCCTGCGTGGTCGAAGTCGCTGTTGATCTGGCTGTACGACGAGCACGGCGGCTACTACGACCACGTCCCGCCTCCGCGCGCGATCAAGCCGGACGACATCCCGCCCGACATCCACGTGCCACCGGACCAGCCCGGCGGGTACGACCGGTACGGCTTCCGGGTGCCGGCCGTCATCGTGTCGCCGTACGCGCGGCGCAACTACGTCTCGCACTCGCTGCACGACCACACGTCGATCCTCAAGCTCGTCGAGACCAAGTGGAATCTCCCCGCGCTCACGTTCCGCGACGCCAACGCCGACAACCTGCTCGATTCCCTCGACTTCAGCCGGCAGGCCTTCCGCGACCCGCCCCGGCTCCCCGAGCCCGGCCGCGCGTCCCATCCGTCGATGTGCACAGCCGGCGACCCGGGCCCTATCCCGCCGCCCAACTGACATCGGCTCGATACGCTCCCGCGGTGACGGCGGCTTTGCCGACCGTCACCGCAGAGCCGGAGCTTGCGACGGCGCCAAAGGGGAAATAGATGCGGATGTCCCAGCTGTTCCTGCGCACGCTGCGGGACGATCCGGGCGATGCCGAGGTCGACAGCCACCGGCTCCTCGTCCGTGCCGGCTACATCCGCCGGGTCGCGAGCGGCGTCTACTCGTGGCTCCCGCTCGGCTCCCGCGTCGTGCGCAAGGTCGCGCAGATCGTCCGGGAGGAGATGGACGCCGCGGGTGCGCAAGAGCTCTGGCTGCCGATCCTCCAGCCGCTCGAGCTGTGGGAGCGCAGCGGGCGCAACGCCACGTACGGCCCCGAGCTGTTCCGGCTCGAGGACCGCCGGAAGACCGGGTTTTGCCTGTCGCCGACCGCGGAGGAGGTCATCACGAGCACCGTCGCCGGCGAGTATTCGAGCTACCGCGACCTGCCCGTGAACCTCTACCAGATCAACTGGAAGTACCGCGACGAGCTGCGCCCCCGGTTCGGGATCCTGCGCGGCCGGGAGTTCCTGATGAAGGACGCGTACTCGTTCGATGCCGACGAGGAAGGCCTGAAGCGGAGCTACCAGCAGATGTTCGACGCGTACACGCGCGTGTTCACCCGGTGCGGCCTCACTTTCCGTCCCGTCGAGGGCGAGGCGGGCCAGATGGGCGGGGACGTGAACCACGAGTTCATGGCGGTCGCCGCCGTGGGCGAGGACGCGTTCGTCTGGTGCAAGAGCTGCGACTACGCCGCTAACACGCAAGTTGCGACGCGCGGCGCGCCGACGAACGGGGGTACCGCGCCGGCTGGCGACATCTCCGCCATGGAGAAGGTGCACACCCCGAATCTGCCCGGCATCGACGGCGTCGCCGCCGAGCTCGGAGTCCCTCCCGGCGAGCTGCTCAAGTCGATCGCCTTCGACGTCGACGGCGAGGTGGGCCTCGCGCTGGTCCCCGGCGACCGGGAGGTCAATCCGTACCTGCTCCAGAAGGCCGTCGCGCCGCGCACGGCGCGGCTGTTCGACGACGAAGACTTCGAACGGCATCCGGAGCTCCCGAAGGGCTACATCGGCCCCCACCTCCCGGGCGTCGCGCTGGTCGTCGCCGATCACTTCGTGCGTTCGAGCGCGGCGTGGGTCACCGGTGCGAACGAGCCCGACTACCACGTCCGCCGCGCCGTGCTCGACCGTGACTTCCACGTCGACATGTGGGCCGACATCGCGCAAGTCGTCACCGGCGACCCCTGCCCGCGTTGCGGCGAGCCCCTCTCGGTCGATCGCGGCATCGAGGTCGGACAGGTCTTCCAGCTCGGCACCAAGTACACCGAGGCGCTCGACTGCACCTACACCGACGAGGGAGGAGAACAGCACCCGATGGTGATGGGTTGTTACGGGATCGGCGTGACGCGCACGGTCGCGGCCGTCGCCGAGGAGCACCACGACGACCTCGGCTTCGCGTGGCCGGCCGCCCTCGCGCCGTACGACGTGCACCTCGTCGCGCTCCCCGGCAAGGGAGACCAGGCCGCCGACGTCGCCGCCGCCGCGGAGCGCCTGTACGACGAGCTCACCGCCGCCCGCGTCGAGGTGCTCTACGACGATCGCGACACCAGCCCCGGGATCAAGTTCGCCGACGCCGACCTGCTCGGCATGCCCACGCGTCTCACCGTCGGCGCCCGCGGGCTCGCACGCGGCGTGGTCGAGCGCCGCGACCGCGCCACCGGCGAGGAAGAGGAGCTCGCCGCCGGCGACGTCGTCGCCGCCGTCCTTGCGAGCCGGTCATGAAGCTCCCGGTCACTCCACCCGTCTCGCCGATGCTCGCCAAGCTCGTCCGCGAGCTCCCGGCGGCGGACGGGATGCTCTACGAGCCGAAGTGGGACGGCTTCCGGTGCATCGTGTTCCGCGACGGCGACGAGATCGAGCTCGGCAGCCGCAACGAGCGCCCGTTCAACCGGTACTTCCCCGAGCTCGTCGAACAACTCCGGGGAGCGCTCCCCGAACGCGCGGTGCTCGACGGCGAGATCGTGATCGCGACCGAACAGGGCCTCGACTTCGATCGGCTGCAGATGCGCATCCATCCGGCCGCGAGCCGGGTGGCGAAGCTGGCGGCCGAGACGCCGTCCAGCTTCGTGGCCTTCGATCTCCTCGCCGAGGGCGACGAGGACCTGCGTCAGCACCCGTTCTCGGAGCGCCGCCAGCGCTTGGAGCGCATGCTGCGCCGAGCCAAGGCGCCCATACACCTCACCCCCTCGACCGCCGACCCGGCCGTCGCCGCCGACTGGTTCGAGCAGTTCGAGGGCGCCGGCCTCGACGGGGTGATCGCCAAGCCGGGCGCGGGGGAGTACCGCGAGAACGAGCGCGCCTGGTTCAAGGTCAAGCACCAGCGGACGGCCGACTGCGTCGTCGCCGGGTTCCGCACGCACAAGGACGGTGATGGCGTCGGCTCGCTCCTCCTCGGCCTCTACGACGACGAGGGGACGCTCCACCACGTCGGGGTGGCGAGCAGCTTCGCGGCGCCGCTGCGCAAGAAGCTCGCCACGGAGCTCCAGCCGTACCGGAAGAACGCCCTCGAGGGGCACCCGTGGCGCGAGTGGGCCGACGCCCAGGCGCAGGAGGCGGGAGGCCGTATGCCGGGCGCGCCCAGCCGCTGGAACGCCAAGAAGGACATGCGCTGGGAACCGCTGCGGATCGAGCTCGTCGCCGAGGTCGCCTACGAGCACCTCCAGGGCGACCGCTTCCGCCACACCGCCCGGTTCCAGCACTGGCGGAAGGACCGGGATCCGAGCTCGTGCACCTACGACCAGCTCGAGGCGCCCGTCCCCCACGAGCTCGCCGAGATCTTCGGTCTGTAGCGGGTCGCGCGTCGTTCGCGAGGGGTTCAACCGGGGCGAAACCCGTTATACTTACGGGGTTCGGTCGTGACTGACGACCACCCACTGGCAGGCGGGACGTGGGCGCAAGCCCACGTTTTTTGTTGGCCGGAGGGGTGGCAACGGAGGGCTGATCGAGGACCAGGTCGGTCGAGGACAGCAAGGAGGTGAGCGCCGGTGCCGGAACGGGAGACGATCGTTGCCGCGATCGAGCCGGTGCTCGCGACGTTGGGCCTCGAGGTCTTCGACGTCCAGCTCACCGGTTCGGGGCGCGCCAGCACGGTCCGCGTCATCGTCGATCGTGACGGCGGCGTCGACCTCGACACGATCACGGCTGCATCGGAACGCGTCCAGCCCGCGCTCGACGCGCTCGACCACCTGGGGGCGTACTCGCTCGAGGTGAGCAGCCCCGGCCTCGAGCGTCCCCTCCACCGGCCCGAGCACTTCCGCCGGGCCGTGGGCGAGACAGTGTCGGTCAAGGTCCGCGACGACGACGGCGAGGTGCGCCGCCTCCGCGGCGACCTCGTCTCCACCGATGAGCGCGGCGTCACAGTCGAGGCCGGAGACACCAACACCGGCGAGCACGTCGACTACGACCAGATCATCAAAGCGCGCACCGTCTTCGAATGGGGTGCGGCGCCGAAGACGCCCAAGCGCGCGAAGAAGAAGCAACAGAAGGAAGTCGCCCGATGAACTCCGACATGATGGAGGCGCTCGAGAACATCGAGCGCGAGAAGGGCATCTCGGTCGAGATCATGCTCGAGGCACTGGCGAACGCGCTGGTGACCGCGTACAAGCGCCTACCCAACGCGGCCGAGGAGGCGCTGGTCGAGATCGACGCCGAGACCGGTGACATCCGCGTCATCGCGCAGGAGCTCGACGAAGAGGGCAACGTCACGCGGGAGTGGGACGACACGCCCGAGGACTTCGGTCGCATCGCGGCCCAGACGGCCAAGCAGGTGATCCTCCAGCGGATCCGCGAGGCCGAGCGCGAGATGAAGTACGAGGAGTACGCCGGGCGCGAGGGCGACATCGTCACCGGGATCATCCAGCAGACCGACGCCCGGTACACGCTGCTCGACCTGGGCAAGGTCGAGGCGCTGTTGCCGCAGGCGGAACAGGTCCAGAACGAACGCTACGAGCACGGCTCCCGGCTGAAGGCGTACATCGTCGAGGTGCGCAAGACGGCCAAGGGACCGCAGATCGTCGTGTCGCGCACGCACCCGGGCCTGGTGAAGCGGCTCTTCGAGCTCGAGGTGCCCGAGATCGTCGACGGCGTCGTCGAGATCAAGGCGATCGCGCGCGAGCCCGGTCACCGCACGAAGCTCGCCGTGGCGTCGAACGACAACAACGTCGACCCGGTTGGCGCGTGCGTTGGTGCTCGCGGCTCTCGGGTGCGGATGGTCGTGAACGAGCTGCGGGGCGAGAAGGTCGACATCGTCCCGTACAGCGAGAACTCCGAGGAGTTCGTGATGAAGGCGCTGGCCCCGGCGCGGGTGCGCGAGGTCCGCATTCACACCGAGACCGGCACCGCCGAGGTGATCGTCCCCGACTTCCAGCTCTCGCTCGCGATCGGCAAGGAAGGGCAGAACGCGCGGCTCGCTGCTCGCCTCACGGGCTGGCGCGTCGACATCAAGAGCGAGACCCAGCTTCAGGAAGAGGAGGCCGGCGGCGGCGTCGAGTACGCCGAGGGCGAATGGGTGAAGAACGACAGCGGCGAGCTCGTCTGGCAGCCGGCCGAGGGGGGTGAGGCGATCTCGGCCGCAGAGGCCGGGTACGCCGCGCCCGATCCGACCGTCGTGGCCGCCAAGGAGGGCGACGGCGCCGACGGCGACAAGGCTGCGGCCACGGAGGCGGACTCGTCGAGCGACGCGCCGGCCGATTCGTCGAGCGAATCGACGGAGGAGTCGCAGCCGGCGCCGGAGTCCGTCGGGAGCGAGACCGCGGCGGCGGCCGTCACGAGCGAGGGTGGCGACGCGGCCACCGCGAACCGGGGGGAGGACGGCGGCAGCTGAGCAAGCCCGGCGGCGCCGAACGTGTATCGGCTGCCGTCGGGTCGCCGATCCGCACGAGCTCGTGCGGATCGCCCGGGCGCCCGACGGCACGCTGTCGGTCGGCGCAGGGCCGGGGCGGGGCGCGTGGCTCTGCGCCTCCACCACTGCCGGATGCTTCGAGCAGGCGGTGGGGCGCCGGGTGCTCGAGCAGGCGCTTCGCACACGGCTATCGGCCGCAGAGCTCGAGTCCTTACGTGCGAAACTGTTGGAACCTCTGAAGAACGGCGGCGAACGAGAGTAAATGGCGACCAAGAAGATTCGGGTCTACGAGCTGGCGAGAGAGCTCGGCGTCGAGAACGCCGTCGTGCTCGACCTCGCGAACGAGCTCAAGATCGGCGTGAAGAGCCACTCGTCGAGCATCGACGACCCGTCAGCCGATCGCGTCCGCCGCCTGGCCGACTCGAAGGGCCTGCGCAAGGAGCCGGTCGTCGAGGAGCCCGAGCCGCCGCCGCCCCCGCCGCCCGAGCCCGAGAAGGTCCCGGCGGTCGAGAAGGCCCCTGCGCCCGTCGCCGAGCCGGCCGAGCCCGAGGTCGCCCCGGCTGCGACGCACCGCGTGGTGCGCTCGACGGGCGGGCTGCCCGAGCCGGCCCCGCTCCCGCCCCGACCTGCACCGGCGCGCGAGCCCGCGCCGGCTCCGGGTGAGCGTCGCGAGGAAGCTCCGGCGGCTGCCAGCGATGCGGCCGCTCCGCCGGCGCCGCCGGCGCCGCGCAGCCCTTCGGGCCGTCCGATCCCGCCTCCGCCCGGCGGGCGCCCCATCCCGCCTCCGCCCGGCGCGCGTCCGCTCACGCCCTCCGGTCCTCCCCGCAGTGGCGCGCCCCGTACCGGTGGCGCCCCGTCCGGCGCGCCTCGCGGCGGCCCCGGTGGCGGCCGCGGCGGTGGCGGCTTCCCGCGCAGTGGTCCCGGTGGTCCTCCCGGCGGTCCGCCCGGTGGTCGGGGCGGATACCAGGGTCGGGGCCGGCCCGGTCCCCAGGGTCAGCGACCCCGACGGAAGAAGCGTCGCCGTCGCAACTTCGAAGACCTCGGTCCCGCCGAGCATCCGCAGCTCACGCCGACCGACGCCCCCGTTCCCGAGGGCGAGATCGTGGTGCCGCGCGGCATCACGATCCAGGAGCTCGCGCCCAAGGTGAACCGGACGGCGGCCGATCTGGTGCGGGTGCTGTTCGACGCGGGTGAGATGGTCACCGGCACGCAGTCGCTCGCCGACGAGATGATCGAACTCATCGGCGAGACCCTCGGCGCCGAGGTGCTGCTGGTCGAGCCGGGCCAGGAGGAGGAGCTCGAGCTCCGGGCCCTGCTCGGCGACGACGAAGAGGAAGAAGAGGACGAGAGCCTCCTCGAGCCACGCGCCCCCGTCGTGACCGTCATGGGGCACGTCGACCACGGCAAGACCACGCTGCTCGACCGGATCCGCGAGGCGCACGTCGTCGACAGCGAAGCCGGTGGCATCACCCAGCACATCGGCGCGTACCAGGTCGTGAAGAACGACCGGCAGATCACGTTCATCGACACCCCCGGCCACGAGGCGTTCACGGCCATGCGCGCCCGCGGCGCGCAGGCCACCGACGTCGCGGTCCTCGTCGTCGCCGCCGACGACGGCGTCATGCCCCAGACCGTCGAGGCGATCAGTCACGCCAAGGCGGCCGAGGTGCCCGTCATCGTCGCGATCACCAAGGTCGACAAGGGCGACGCCGATCCGCAGCGCACGCGCCAGCAGCTCGTCGAGCGGGAGCTCGTGCCGGAGGAGTGGGGCGGCGACACGCTCGTCGTCGAGGTGTCCGGTACCGAGGGCACCGGGGTCCCCGAGCTGCTCGACGCGATCCTGCTGGTCGCCGACGTCCAGGACCCGCCGCTCATGGCGAACCCGAAGGCGCCCGCGCGCGCGTTCGTGCTCGAGGCCAACCTCGATCCCGGCCGTGGCCCGGTGGCCTCGGTGTTGGTGGAGCGGGGCATTCTCCACGTCGGCGACCCCGTGGTTGCCGGCGGCGGCTGGGGCAAGGTGCGGGCGTTGTTCGACGAGAACGGCAAGCAGGTTCCCGACGCGGGCCCGTCGATGCCGGTCGAGGTGCTCGGCCTCGACGACGTCCCCCTCGCGGGTGACGAGCTGCGCGTCGCACCCGACGAGAAGACGGCGCGCACGGTCGCCGAGGCGCGCGCCCGCCGGCGTCGCGCCGCCAGCCTCACGCACCCGATGACGCTCGCCGGCGGCGCCCGCCTCGAGGACATCTTCGCCATGGTGCAGCGGGGCGAGATCGCCACGCTCAACCTCGTTCTCAAGGCGGATGTGCAGGGCTCGCTCGAGGCCGTGACCGAGGCGTTGCGCAAGATCGACCAGGAGCACGAAGAGGTCCGGTTGTCGTTCGTGCACCGCGGCGTCGGCGGCATCACCGAGTCCGACGTGAACCTGGCCTCGGTCTCGAATGCCACCGTCATCGGCTTCAATGTGCGGCCCGACCGCGGCGCCCGCGAGCTCGCCGAGGCCGAGGGCGTCGACCTGCGTCTGTACGAGGTCATCTACCAGGTGCTCGAGGACGTGCAGCAGGCGCTCGTCGGCATGCTCAAGCCCGAGTTCGAGGAAGTCGTCACGGGCGACGCCGAGGTCCGCGAGGTGTTCTCGATCCCGCGTGTCGGCAGGGTGGCCGGCTGCTACGTGCAGAACGGCGTGATCACGCGCGGCTCGAGGGTCCGGTTCCTGCGCGAAGGAGTCGTCATCTGGAACGGGACCATCACCTCGCTGAAGCGGTTCAAGGACGACGCCCGCGAGGTGCAGCAGGGCTTCGAATGCGGCATCGGGCTCAGCGACTTCCAGGACCTCAAGCAGGGCGACGTCATCGAGACGTACGAGCTCAGGGAAATCGCCCGCACCTGAGCTCGGCTGCGAAGGTGGCGCGATGAGCTCACGTCGCGCGACGGCCCGCGACGCGCTCGGGATGCCCGTCCCGCCGTCGTGGCTCGCTCGGGCTGTCAACCGAGTGCGCGACGCGCTGGGCCTTGGGCGCCGCAAGCTCGCACCGCCGTTCATCGTCACCCTGGAGCACCTTCAGGGGATGATCGACAACAAGGCCCTCCTGGTCGCGGTAGAGCTCGAGATACCCGACCACCTCCACGGTGGGCCGCGGCGCGCGAGCGATCTTGCCGGCGACGTCGGCGCCGATGCCGATGCGCTGAACCGACTGCTCCGGTTCCTCGTGTCGCGCGGCGTGCTCGGGATGACGAGGGACGGCCGCTACCGCAACAACGCCGTGTCCGACGCGCTACGACGCGACCATCCGTGGTCGGCGCGCGACTGGGTGCTGTTCTTCGGTGGCGACTGGCACTGGAGAATGTGGAACGAGGCGAAGCATTCGTTCTTGACGGGTGAGAGCGCGGCGCGCGCGGCAACCGGTCACGAGTTCTTCGAGTACGTGAACGAGGTCGACGCGGATGCCGGTGCGGCGTTCAACGGGGCCATGACCGAAGGCTCCCGCCTCCAGGGACTGCTCGTCGTCGACGCGTACGACTTCTCGAATGTGACGAGCGTGTGCGACGTCGGCGGGGGTACCGGCGGCATCATGCGCGACCTGCTCGCCGCCCATCCTGCCCTGCGCGGTGTCGTGTTCGACCTTCCGCAGCTGGCCGAGCCGGCGCGCGCCGCCCTTGCTGCGCACGGCGTCGGCGACCGGTGTGACTTCGTCGCCGGCGACTTCTTCACCGCTGTGCCCGATGGGCACGACCTCTACACGCTGTTCGCGATCGTCCACGACTGGGACGACGAGCGCTGCACGACGATTCTCCGCAACATCCGGCGGGCGATGACCCCGGGGGCACGAGTGCTCGTGACCGAGATGCCCGTCCCCGAGGGCCCGGCGCCGAGCTTCGCCAAGGTGATGGACCTCGAGATGCTCATCCTCACCGGCTCGGGACGGGAGCGGACGGCGCCCGAGTACCGGGCCCTGTTCGCCCGGGCCGGGTTCGCCGTACAGCGCGAGATCCCGCTGCCGTCGCTCTTCACGGTGTTCGAGCTCGCTGGCGCCTGACTGCCTCTTGCCACAAAGCGGACATCCAGGTAGTGTCGCCAAGGCCCTCAGGTACAGGGAGAGAGCGATGGGTGGCTGCTCTTCCCAATCTGTCACAAGGTCGCTCGTCATCGCCCTCGCGGCTGTCCTCGTCGCGTGCAGCGGCGGTTCCGGCGGCGGGGAGAAGGCCTCCCCGAAGACGTCCCCGCCACCTTCGTCGAGCCCGCCGCCGACGATCGACCTGAGCAAGCCGATCCCCGGCGGCTCGCTCCACGGCACCCCCCGTCCCCCGCTCGAGAACACCGGAACCGACTACGTGGCGATCACGCGTTCGCTCATAGGGAACCTTAGTTGGATAAGCGAAAACCCCGATCCGAGTCTCATCTCGGCGGTCTTCGTTCCGGGTACTCCCGGACACGATGAGCGCGCCGCCGCGTACCGATACCTCGTTGACAACGGCTATCGGTGGGCCGATGAGGGTTACAGGTTGATATCGGTCGACGTGGTTGATGTGAAACCCGATGTTGTGTCGATTCGACTGACTCAAGAACTCGCTTTCGAGCGGATTGTTGATGCTGCGGGAAATCAAGTTGGGCAAGTCCGACCGCATGCCGGTCCCGAAACCCTGAACTACGTGCTTGCACCGAGCGAAGGTGGTTGGCGGATCGCGGGTGGCAACGCGGGCAGTCCGGAAGTTGAGCTGTGAAGCGCGTTGCCGCGCTAGCTGTTTT
>DASZGY010000017.1:0-15960 GCA_035938395.1 Acidimicrobiia bacterium | reverse complement strand
GGGAGCGTCGACGTTCTCCGCCCAGCCGTCGCTGGAAGCGGGGGTGATGGCACCGTGGAGGTGCACGACCGAGTAGCCCGACAGCGCCCCGGCCGCCGCGTTCGGCTCGCCTCCGCTCCGACCCGCAAGGCACTGGACCGGTACGCCATCGGTCGCGTGCGTGGGCGCGACGGTGACCAAGACGGGCAGCGTGCCCTCGAGGCGGTTGGCCCACAGCACCTCCAACGGCACCCCGCGACGCACCTCGATTGTGGGACCGGGGACGTGACCGTCATACGTCCACACCCGAGACGCGGGGAGATCACGATGGAATCGGTGCAACGCAGTCTGGAGGGGGACGGTCAGCCGGGCCGGTTCCGTGACCACGTGCCGAGCCGGAATCGGGAGCTCGTCCACAAACGGAGAAAGCGGGTGAGGAGGCAGCACGCTCATGCGAGCCCTTCGGTCAACGAATGGTGCCCACTCCGGGGATCAGTGGCAGGTCGAGCGGAGTCACCCAACCGGGCGCCAGGTCGTTGACCGCGGGGACGGCATTGAGGGCCCGGAGACCTGTCGCGAGGCAACCGGCGGCGGCCGCGTCCCGACCGCTGCCGTCGGTGAAGCGGAAGGCGGTCTCCTGGGTGATCGACGGCGTTCCTTCGATCTCGACCCGGTAGACGTCGTCCTGCGTGCCGCGACGCCAGTCGGGCGCGCTGTTGGTGCCGACGCGGTTCACGTGCTCCAGCTGGATGCGGGTCTCGCCGTTGTAGACGCCGTTGATCGTGAAGTTGATGGCAGCGACCTCACCAGGCTGGATCATGCCCTTCGCCGTCTTGATGTCTTCGTCGGTGACCCACTTGTCCCATGTGGTGATGATCTCGTCGAGCTCCATGCCGACGGCGTGCGCCATCATCGGCACCGTCGCGCCCCACGCCATGATGAGGATCTCCGGATGCTCGAGCATCGCCCGGTACTCGGGGGGACGCCCGATGCCCATCTCGTCCTCGTAGTCACCCTCGTAGTTGGTGTAGTCGAGGATCTCGAGCGCTCGCACCACGCGTACCTCGGCACACAGCCCCATGAGCGTCAAGGGAAAGAGGTCGTTGGCGAAGCCGGGATCGATCCCCGTGGTGAAGCACGACGCGCCACCCGCCTCGCAGGCCTCGGTGATCGGAGCGATCCAGTCCGGTGGGTTGAGCGTCATCGCCGGCCAGACCCACGGCGTCATCGCCGTCGAGCACACGTCGATGCCGGCACGAAGGAAGGCGCCGACGTCCCGGATGTTGTCGATGGGGTGTGCCGCCGTCGGCCCGTAGTGGACGAGGGCATCGGGCTCCACATCGACGAGGGCCTGGAGGTCGTCGGTGGCCGCCAGGCCGATGGGATCGAGACCGCAGATCTCCCCGACGTCCTTTCCCACCTTCGCCGGGTTGCTGACGCCGACGCCCACGAGCTCGAACGCCGGGTGCCGGAGGATCTCGGGGATCACCATCCTGCCGACGAAGCCGGTGCCCCAGACCACGACTCGCCTGGCCATGTCTCTCCTCTTCTCCTGGTCGGGGCCCCCATTCCAGACCGTCGAGCTCGGGAATGAAAGGCCGATCCGGCCCGTTTTCTACTCGTAATCCTGTAATCACGGCCCTGGAAGCCCAGGAGGCCCCCAGTGAACGAAACCGATGAGCGCTTGACCCTGCCCCTGCTGCCGCTGGCCACCGGTGTCGTCCTCCCGCAGATGGTCGTCACCCTCGCGCTGGAGACCGACGAGGCGAAGGCCGCTGCTGACGCCGGCATTGGCGGCGACGGGCAACTGCTTCTCGTGCCGCGGGTCGACGGGCGCTACGCCCGGGTCGGGACCATCGCCCGGGTCGAGAGCTCGGGCGAGCTGCCGAACGGCGTGCGTGCGCTCGTGCTGCGCGGCGTCCAGCGTGCCGTCGTCGGTGTCGGCGTGGCCGGTACCAGCGCCGGGCTCTGGGTGGAAGCGGAGCCGATCGACGACGCAGGCGAGCCGAACGAGCGCGTGCGCGAGCTGGCGCGCGACTACCGGGCCATCGTGGGCGCGATCGCCGAGCGTCTCGGTGCGGGCCGCCTCCGCGAAGCGCTGCGCGGCGTGACCGATCCCGGCGCGCTGGCCGACACGGCCGGGTGGTGGCCGGACCTGGAATCCGAGCGCAAGGTCGAGCTGCTCGAGACGCTCGACGTCCAGGAGCGGCTGGAGAAGGTCGTCGCCTGGGCGCGCGATGCGCTCGCCGAGCTCGATGTCGCCGAGAAGATCCGTTCCGAGGTCACCGACGGCATGGAGCGTCAACAGCGTGAGTTCCTGCTCCGCCAGCAGCTCAGCGCGATCAAGAAGGAGCTGGGCGAGGACGGTGGCGATGACGTGGTCGAGGAGTTCCGCCGTCGCATCGCGGAAGGCGGCCTTCCGGAGGCCGTGCGAGAGTCGGCGACCCAGGAGGTCGACCGGCTCGAGCGCACCAGTGAGCAAAGCCCGGAGCACGGCTGGATCCGCACGTGGCTGGACTCTCTGCTCGACATTCCGTGGGGTGAGCGCTCCGACGACAACCTCGACGTCAACGACGCCCGCCGTGTCCTGGACGAGGACCACACCGGCCTGTCCGACGTGAAGGACCGGATCGTCGAGATGCTCGCGGTGCGCAAGCTGCGCGCCGACCGTGGTCTCGATGAGACCGACGGTCGTCGCGGCGCGGGCGCGATCCTCGCGCTCGTCGGCCCGCCCGGCGTCGGCAAGACGTCGCTCGGCGAGTCGGTCGCCCGCGCACTGGGGCGAAAGTTCACCCGCGTCTCGTTGGGCGGCATCCACGACGAGGCTGAGATCCGCGGCCACCGCCGCACCTACGTCGGGGCTCGCCCCGGTCGGGTCGTGCGCGCGCTGACCGAGGCCGGCACGATGAACCCCGTCGTGTTGCTCGACGAGATCGACAAGGTCGGCGCCGATTGGCGCGGCGACCCGTCGAGCGCGCTGCTGGAGGTGCTCGACCCGGCGCAGAACCACACGTTCCGTGACCACTACCTCGAGGTCGACCTGGACCTGTCGGACGTGCTGTTCCTCGCGACCGCCAACGTCGCGGAGACGATTCCCGGGCCGCTCCTCGACCGTCTCGAGGTCATCCGCCTCGACGGCTACACGGAAGACGAGAAGGTCGCGATCGCGCGCGACCATCTGCTCACGCGCCAGCGCGATCGCAGCGGACTGCGCGACGAGGACGTGACAGTCGAGGACGACGCGCTCCGGCTCGTCGTCACCGACTACACACGTGAGGCCGGCGTGCGGAACCTCGAGCGGGAGATCGGCAAGCTACTGCGCAAGGTCGCGGCGCGGCTCGTGGGCGGTGCGGTGCAGCCGCCCGTCACCGTCGACGAGGCCGTCGTGCGCGATGCGCTGGGTCGTTCGAAGTTCTTCAACGAGGTCGCAGACCGGATCAATGGTCCGGGCGTGGCCACGGGCCTCGCCGTCACCGGCAGCGGAGGCGACGTGCTGTTCATCGAGGCTTCCGTCATGGACGGCGAGCCCGGGCTCACCCTGACCGGGCAGCTCGGCGACGTCATGAAGGAGTCGGCACAGATCGCGTTGTCGTACGTGCAGGCGCACGCCGACGAGCTCGGCATCGCGCCCGACGCGCTCAAGCGCCGCTTCCACCTGCACGTTCCGGCGGGCGCGGTGCCCAAGGACGGCCCGTCGGCCGGCGTCACGATGACGACCGCGCTGGCGAGCCTGCTGAGTGGCCGGGCAGTCCGCAGCAATGTCGGGATGACGGGCGAGGTCACGCTCCAGGGTCGAGTCCTGCCCATCGGTGGCGTGAAGCAGAAGGTCCTCGCGGCCCAACGGGCCGGGCTCACCGAGGTGATCCTGCCCGCCCGCAACGGTCCCGACCTGGACGACGTGCCGGAAGCGACACGCGACGCCATGTCGTTCCATCTGGCCGACGACGTGCGGGACGTGCTCACGGTGGCGCTCGAGCCCGAGGCGCTGCCGAGCGCGGCCTGAGCCTGGCGGATTACTGCACGGGCAGTTGGCCGAGCGGGATGTACTGCTGACCCGCGTGGATATCGCGGTCGGTGAAGGAGCCCTGGGTGACTGGTCGCGGAAACGAGATCTTGATCGCCCGAAGGCTGGGTAGGTGGAAGATGCGAACGTCGTCAGGCGGCACTCGATAGAGGTCGGCGATGCTGCGTCGTTCGAGGATGCCGGGGGCAGCGACGCGCTCGTAGTCCGCGTCGGTGGCGAAGAAGATGTCGAACGTCACCCAAAACGGCCCGGCGTTCTTGGAGCGGACGAGGTCTGCGACGTCTCCGAGAGTTCGAGCTTCACGCATGGCTGATCTTGGTCGTCTCGGTGCGGAACAGTTCCACGGGACTGGCGACATCGATGGTGTGGTTGAGGACGAACTCGTAGGCAGCGCCGCGCTCGATCTCCGGTGGTGAGGTCGCGAACGCGAAGCTGGGAAGGTGAGTCTCGAGACGAAGGGGTAGGTGCAACAGCAACGGATTCGCGATCTTGGCGATGGCCGTTGCTGTGCCCTGGTCGCGGGCGCGTGCTTTGAAGAGGACGCCGACCTCACGCGGTGTCGCCGTGTCTGGATCGAGGCCGCCGAGGACGGCATTGTGCCCGTACGCGGTGAGCTGGGTCTCGTACTCCGCGCGGTCGAGGCCGAGGAGGGCGCGGACGCGATCGGTGAGGATCTCGTCGAGGATCTCGATCCAGGTATCGATCTGGGCGAGAATGTTGGGGTCTCGGATGCCAACGAGCGCGATCGTCTCGTAGCCGGCGATCGCACTGCCTTCGAGCTTGATCGTGTGCTGGACGGCCGGTTCGAATCTGGATCCTTCGACACGCACGGTCTTGTCGTCCACGGCCCGGTATTCGGCCTGCGAGGTGTCCAGGGTGCCGGATGGTTCCCGCATCCGGAAGGGATCGGCGTTCTCGTAGAGCATGTGCGCGGCCACACTCGTGGGAGTGCAGGCGCTGTTCGGGTCGAGGGGCCGGACGGTGAATCCCGCGTCGTCGATGTCTACGAGAACCCCGCCGCTCTGCGGGTTGGTGGTGCAGAGCCCGCCGCACTCGACGGTCTTCGCTGCGTGCCAGGTCGGTCCGGGAGGGAGGCCGCGCGGGAGCGCGAGCGCCGCGACAGAGGCTGTGTCGGTGGCGCGGCCGGCGAGGACGACGTCGGCTCCGCCGGCGAGCGCATCGGCGATGGGTTCGAAGCCCATGAGGCCGACGATGTGCTCGCAGGAGCGCAGTACCTGCGCATCCACAGGGCCGGCAGGGGGGAGCGGTTTCACCGCGCCGGCGGCCAGGGCGGCGGTGATGGCGTCGGCGTGCTGCTCGCTGAAGATGGTCGACAAAGTGAAACGAAGGTGCTCCTCGCGGGCGATCGCGTCGACCATGCCGGCGACCCAATCGACGCCGGCATTCGTTCCAGCGGTTCCACATGACGTGACGATCAGAGGGATGTCGGCCTCGCGTGCCGCCGTCAACAGAACGTGGAGATCGTGTTCGACCGCGGCATCGGTGGTCTTGGCCGTGCCGGTGCCCAGGTAGTAGGGGCCGGAGTCGGTGGAGCCGCCGTCGACCGCGATCGCGTCCGCTCCGAGCTCGATGCCGCGTTCTATCGTCTCGTCCGGGAAACCCCCGCCGAGCATGCCGGTCGGAAAGATGACGCTGACGTCCCGTGCATCACGACTCATGTGTCTCGTCGATTTCGGTCGATGGTGCGTTGTCGTCGCTCTCGACGAACGTTGCTACGCCGGGCGGTATTCGCACCCGGAGCCCGTCCGTGGCGATGCGCCGTGTCGTCTGGACGACGAGCTCGGCCCGCCCGACCGCGACACGATATTGATAGCGGTCGCCGAGGTACGACACGTCGAGCACGATCGGCTCTGCGGCGGTGAAGTCGTCGGCGTGCTCGTGGATCTCGATGTCTTCCGGTCGAACTGCCACCGTGGCCTCCGGACCGGGGTGATGGCCACGGACCACGATCCCGTCGGGAAACTCGGGCGTGGTGAGACGGCAGGTGCCCTCGGCGTCCGTAGTCACTTGGCCGCTCAGGAAGCTGCACCGGCCGACGAACTCGGCAACGAATCGTTCGCCGGGCTCGCGATAGATCTCCTCCGGTGATCCGCCGCCGAGGATGCGGCCGTCGTTCATCACCAGAAGGCGATCGCTCATGGACAGGGCTTCGTCCTGATCGTGGGTCACGAACACCGTGGTCAGCCCGAGATTGTGCTGGAGCTCCTTCAGCCATGCGCGGGCTCGCTCGCGGAGTTTGGCGTCGAGATTGGAGAACGGCTCGTCGAGCAGCAGCACGCCGGGGGAGTAGGCCAGCGCGCGGGCGAGGGCGACGCGCTGTTGCTGGCCGCCGGAAAGTTGGTATGGGTAGCGGTCGACGTACTCGCCCATCTCGACAAGGTCGAGAACTTCTTCGACCCGCTCTCGGATGGCCTTCCTTCCCAGCCGGCGAACCTTGAGCGGGAAGCCGACATTGGCGGCGACGGTCATGTGCGGCCAAACGGCGTAGGACTGAAACACGATGCCGAGGTTGCGATCCTCTGCGGCACGATCGACGCCCGCGCTGCGGTCGAGGAATGTCTCGTCCCCGCACGCGATGGCGCCGGTCTCCGGGGTGACGAACCCTGCGATGGACATGAGGGTGGTCGTCTTTCCGCACCCCGATGGTCCGAGCAGGGTCACGAACTCCTTGTCTTTGACGGTGAAGGTCACGTCGTCGAGGACCCGGTGATCTCCGAATGACTTGATGAGATGTTCGACGCGGATTTCAGGCATGGCGGATTCTCGTGATGGCACGCCAGCCCAGGGAGAGCACGACTGCGACGATGAGGATCTGGACCACGGCCAACGCGGCGACGGGGCCGACCACGCCCCGTTGGAAGTACTGGAGCATCGTCACGCCGATGATCTCCGTGCCCGGCTTCTGCAGGAAGACGACGGGGTCGTAGTCGTTGAGCAGCGTGACGAACATGAGCACGAAAGCTGCGAGCAGGGCGGGTCGGAGGATGGGAAGCAAGATTCGTCGGGCGATCGTCCACCATCCGGCACCCGCGGCACGGGCGGCGCGATCGAATTCCGCATTGATGCGCGCCAAGCTCGGGTAGATCACGATGTACGCAAGGGTCAAGTTTCGGACGCCCAAGGCGATCAGCTCACCCCAGATGTTGTTGCGCACGGATCCACCCGGTGGGTTGACCAGTAGATAGGACCAGAAGAATCCGATGCCGAGAATGATGCCCGGCACCGCGCGCGGGTAGATGAGGGTCGGGGCCAAGGTGCGGCGCAGGAAAAATCCGGAGCGGTGCGCGATCAGCGTGGCCGCCGCAACCAGGAGCACCGCCAATGCACCTCCGACAACGGCGATGATCAAACTGTTGCTGATCGCGCGGCGGAGGGTGACGTCGGTGGCGACATGGTTCCAGTTGTCGGTCGTGAGCAACTCCCACGGCGGCTGAAGTCGGGTCAACGCCCGGACGCTGGACATCAACACGAGGCCGAGTAGCGGGACGAGGCTGGTGACCGCGATGAACGCGCCGACAGCAGCCGATGCCGGCCATCTCCACCGGCGCAGATCCATCGGCTGGTACGTGCCGCCACCGCGGGTCGTCGTGACGACGAAGCGCTGCTCGGAGCCGAGCAGGCGCATCCGGACCAGGAGCAGGGCAGACACGACGATGAGGAGCAAGACGGCTCCTGCGCTGACGGACGGCGGGTCGGGGAGAACGCCGCTGGTCCACGTCTTGTACAGGTAGCTCGCGTAGAAGTCGATGTGCGCCGGCGGTCCCAGGATGAGCGGGAGCCCGAGTACCTCCAGCGACAGCGCGAAGATCAGCACCGCTGAGTTCAGGATCGCCGGACGCAGCATCGGGAGCGTCACCCGTCGGATCACCTGCGGCGGAGTAGCGCCGGCGCTCCGGGCGGCGTCCTCCAAAGAGGAATCCGTGCCGGACAGCGCCGCCTGGCAGGTCAGGAAGGCGATCGGAAGCGCGACTGCGGCTCCGAGGACGGCCATGCCCGGGATCGACGACAGATTCCAGACCGGGAGGTTGAGGTCGTCGCCGACGAGGACGGTGATGTACCCGCTCTGACCGTAGAGCGCCAACCACCCGACGATGAGCCCGAGCGGAGGGATGACGATCGGGGCGAGCAGGAGGACCGCGTAGACCTTGCGGCCGGGCAAGTTGGTGCGGTTGCACAGGATCGCGAACGCGGTGCCTCCGGCCACCGCCAGGACGGTGGTCAGGAGCGCGAACAGCACGGTGTTCCGGACTGCCTCCCAGAACGCAGGGTCGGCGAACAACGTGCTGTAGCCGTCGAGGGAGAACGCACCGCCTGGTAGGTAGAAGGGTTTGTTGCGCAGCGAGGCATAGACCAGCGGGACGAGCGGGCCCACGACGAGGACCACGACCACGGCCCAGATCAGCCCCTGCGCCGCGCTCGCCGGCCGCAGCGAGCGCGGCGACCGGGCAAGCCCGCGGAACCGGTCGGGCCACCGAGGGCGATCGACGGTGCTCGTGGTCATGGTCGCCGCTCTCGGCCCCGATACATACGGCTCGGGTCAGCGGTGAAACGCCTGGTTCCAGCGTTTGGTGATCGCAGCCTGCTTGTCGAGGACAGCGCGGTTGATCGGAACCAGGTACGTGGAGCTCTTCGGAACCTGCTGATACAAGTCGGTGAGCGACGCCGTGCAGCCGTTCGTCGGCTGGAAGTTGTTCATCGACGCCTCGAACCCGGCTGCACACAACGCGTCCTGACCGGGCTGGCTCAGCAGGAAGTCAAGGAACAACTGCGCGGAGGCAGGGCTGGACGCCTTCTTCGTCACCGCGATCGCCCGCGGAATGAGGGGAGTCGCGTCCTTCATGAAGGTGTAGGCGGCAAGTCCGCTGTAACTCTGGAGCACACCCTGCCCGAGTCCCGACGAGATGTAACCGATCGATGCGCCGCCCTGAACGATCTCCTGCAGGCCGGCGAGTCCCTCGGGGAACGTCTTCGTGTGTGGAGCCAACTTGTCGTACGAGCGCCAGACGGAGCGGGAACCCAGGACATGAATCAGGCCATAGATCGCGCCGTAGTTGAGCCCGTTGTCGATCGAATACGAGACGAGCTTGAACTTCTCGGGGTCGGCATTCGCAGCGGCGGCGAGGTCTGCGTACGTCGTAGGCACGTCCGAGCTCGCGACCAACTGCGGGTTGTACACCTCGAGAATCGGCTCGGGGGACATCACGTACACGCCCTTGCCCTGGTTGGTGGAGGACGGAAAATTCTCCAGCCCGGTCGGTGTGACGCTCGCGGTCACCCCGTTTTGCTCGGCCTGGACCCAGGAGGCGGGTGCGCTGGCGATCAGCATGTCGGCCGTGCGTGCGCCTTGCGCCGCCTCCGACTGGTACTTCGTGAAGGTCTGATTGTCGCCCAGATCGGTGTATTCGACCTTGATGCCGGGGTACTGCTTCCCGAATGCGTCGATGACCGGCTGGAAGTAGGCGTTGGGCGGGTTGCCGTAGATCACCAAGCCGTTCTCGGACTTGGCGCGCCGCTCGAGGGTGGTGATCGGCGTCGGTTGCGTGGAGCGCTTTCCTCCCGATGTCGTCGCGAGCCCATCAGCAGCGGAGACCGCGCTCATCGCCACCATGACCGCCACCGCGGTGCACATCACCGCGATCCTGTTCGCGTGACGTTTCATCTTCGGACGTCCCCCCTTGCGCTGCGTCCGTGCCACAGCAAGTCGTTCGACGCCCATCGGCGTCGATTGAACGAACGGTCTCTTGCGCTACGCGTTCTCGGTGCTGGTCGGTGGTGTCTCGACGTGATCGGCGTCGGCGAACGCCAGCAGCTCTTCGCCGGCGCGGAGCGTGTGGGCGGCCATCAACCGTTCGGCACGCTCACCGTCCCGATCGCGCAGTGCCGCGACGATGTCGCCGTGCTCACGCAAGCCCTCTCGCGCCGGGTACAGCGGCCCGAGCGTCCTCGCCGCCCGAAACCTGAGCGCCCAGTCGAAGGCCGTCGCCGTCGCGATCATGTCGATCAACATCGGGTTGTGCGACGCCTCGTCGACCTTGACGTGGAACTCCCGGGTCAACGCCAGAACCTCGCCGGCCACTTCGTCGATCGGTCGGCCGCGCTTCTTCACGCGTCGGGACCGCTGGTGAATGCGCCAGATCTCGGCGAGCTCGGTCTCCGACGCGTTCGTCCCGGCGAAGCGAGCCGCAGCCCCGCGTAGCACCGCCTCGATCCTTACGAGCTCACGCAGCCGATTCACGGAGGGGGCCGCGACAGTCAAGGCGCGTCGGTCGCGCTCGAGGAGGCGTTCGTGTTCGAGCCGCGCGATCGCTTCACGGACCGGAGTCGGGCTGACGCCCAGCTGCGACGCCAACGCTCGTTCGGTCACGCGCTGCCCGGGAGAGAACCGGCCGTCCGTGATGTCGCCGCGCAACGCGGCGTAGGCCTGATCGGCGAGGGAGGCGCCGGTGGTCAGCTTCCGTGTCGGGCTGTCGTTCAAGTCGCTCGCCAATCGTCGGCACCGCGATCGAATCGCTATTTGCTATAGCAAATACGGACCGCCAGGATCTGTCAAGTCGCGCTCAGATCCCTCCAAGGGCGTCGAGCTCAACCCAAGCGACGACGCACCTCGTGCGTGACGGAGATCACGACGAGGAGGGCGACGCCGAGGGGAAGCAACCACCACGCGTTGACGCCGTGGTGGGCGACAAAAAAGACGCCGCTGATCGTGATGACGACGCCGACGGCGAGCCGCCAGTCGTCACCGATCAGGAAGTCGTACCAGAACTTCCCGAACTGCGCGACCCACTTCATGACGCGGTCATCTCGGAGACGTCTGCTGATCTGCGCACGAGCGCCACGAGACTGAACGACAGGACCACGACGAACGCGATCAGCCCGAGCAGCGCCAGGTCCGCTCCGGGCCAGGTGATGCCCGCGCCTTCGGCGCTCCAGAAGATCCCGAACGCTGTGAGCATCACGCCGACGCCGAACTTCAGCGTGTTCTCGGGTACGCGCGTCAGGGGCGCGTGAACGATCACACCCGCGACGAGCACGACGACCAGCGCGGCGAGGGCGCCGACGGCGGCCAATCCGACGTTCCGTTGCGTCCCGCCGAACGTGACCACGATGAACGCCACTTCCAGGCCCTCGAGGAACACGCCCTTGAATGCGACGGTGAACGCATACCAGTCATGGCCACGTCGTTCGCCGTCGGCTCGGAGGAGCGCAACTTCGGCCTCATAGATCGCTTCCTCGTCGTGCAGCGCCTTCAGGCCGCCCGCACGCAGGACCGCCTTGCGCAACCACTGCAGGCCGAACACCAGCAGGACCGTTCCCACGACCAGGCGCAGCGAGTCGATCGGCAGGTTCGCCAGGGCCGGACCGAGGCCGGCGACGATGACGACCAGCCCGCCGACGGCCGCGGCGACGCCCCACCCGGCAGATCGCCAGCCACGGGTGACACCTACCGCGAGGACGATCGTGAGTGCCTCGACCATCTCGACGGCAGATGCCAAGAACGCGGCGGCTACCAGGAGAACGCTGTGCATCGCGACCTCTCGTTCGGACGCGGCTCATCGCCTGTTCGGCGCTAGTAGTGTACGCTACCATCATGGCTCAGCCAGTAGCAAGTGCTACGGACTCTTACGCCGACAGGGTCGCCGAACGCGGCGAGAAGCTCGCACCCGCGGAACGTCGGGTCGCCGACTTGTTGCTCGATCTCGGCCCGGAGGCGACGCTGCTCTCCGCCGCCGCACTGGCCGAGCAGCTCGGCACCAGCGATGCCACCGTCGTCCGCACCGCGAAGGCGCTCGGGTACAGCGGCCTCGCCGAGCTCCGCCGGGCGCTGGCGGCGTACGGCGAGAGCCCGCCGCTGGGGGAGCGTCTGCGCCGTACGCTCGAACAGACGCCGGACGACGAGCTCTTCCCGTCGGTGATCCGCAATCACCTCTCGGCGCTCGAGACCCTGACCCGGAATGTCACTCCGCAGGCCTTCCAAGACGCGGTCGCGATCCTCGCCGGCCAGGACCGAGTGGTCTGGCGAGGTGTCGGGCCCTCCTCACACCTCGCCGCGTACGGGCAGCTCATGACGCAACGGATCGGGAAACCGAGTAGCGCGCTCGTACACACCGGGACATCGTTCGCCGACGAGCTCCTGACCCTCGGGCCCGACGATGCCGTCGTCCTCTTCGCCTACGGTCGCCTCCAACCGCACGTGCGCGTGCTCCTCGAGCACGCCGAATCCCTCGACGCTCCCGTCGTCCTCATCACCGACGTCCTCGGACGCAGACTCGGCGCTGCCGTAGCCACCACACTCCAATGCGGTCGCGGCGCACCGGGGCTCTTCGCAAGCCACGGCACCACGCTCGTCGTGATCGAAGCCCTGGTCCTCGCCATCGCCGCCACGCACCAGGCCGAATCAGAGGCCTCCCTCGCAAAGCTCAACGAGCTGCGCGCCGCGCTGGCGGGACGACGAATCGACGTCGACACCCCGTAGGCAGGAGCCCTGCTCGGGAGCGAGCTCGATCGTCGTCGTGAGATCTTGCCATAGTAACTGCTAGGTTTGGCGGCGAGAGGCGCGATCGAGGGGGAGACGAGTGGCCGGCGTGTTCGAGGGGCTCCGGGTGCTCGACTTGTCGTGGGGCACCGCAGGGCCGATGACGACGATGCTGCTCGCCGACAACGGCGCGCAGGTCACCAAGATCGAACCGCCCGACGGCGACCCGTTCGCTTCACAGTCGGGGTACCGCGTCTGGCAGCGGGGGAAGCGGAGCGCCCGCCTCGACCTGCGCTCCGACCCCGGGCGCCGCGCCTTTCGAGCGCTCGCCTCGGGCGCGGACGTCATCGTCGAGAGCTTCGCTCCGGGTACGTCGGAGCGCCTCGGTGTGGATCACTCGACTGTGTCGGAGGTCAACCCGCGGGTCATCACGTGTTCGATCACCGGCTACGGGCGGCACCGCCGACACCGGGACCGCCCGGGCCTCGACGCGCTCGTCGCGGCGCGCACCGGTCTGCTCTTCGACCAGAAGGGCCGACGCGGCACCGCGATGGAGTACATCAACGGCCGTCCCGGTCCGCATCCGGAGTTCGACGCCCCCGACGGGCTCGTGCGCGGCGCGGATCGCCCCGGGCCGGTGTTCCCGCGATCGCCGTGGCCTTCCATCGGCGCGACATATGCGGCGACACTCGGTATCGCCGCCGCGCTTCGGGCGCGCGAGGTCACCGGTCGCGGACAGCGTGTCGAGACGTCGCTGTTGCAGGGGGCGCTCGCGGCGGTGTGCCTGAACTGGCAGCGCGTCGAGAATCCCGATGCGTCGCTGTACTGGATGTGGCCGGTGGACGCGCGCGCGATCGAGGGCCTCTACGAGTGCGCGGACGGGCGGTGGGTGCACCATTGGACGGTCCGCCCGAACTGGGTGCTGTCGTCCGCGGAGGGCGACGAACTGGCGCCGGCCGCGCTCGAGAGTGCGTACCGTGACGACCCCGACCGCATCTCGATGGAGCCTGATGGCTTACTCACCGGGATGTTCCTCCACCCCGTCCTCGCCGACGCGTTCAAGAAGTTCCCGTCGGCCGCATGGGTGGAGGCGGGTGAAGTGGCGCAGATGGGCGTCGCGCCGGTGCGGTCGCCTGCGGACGCTCTGGCCGATCCCTCGTTCCTCGCCGACGGGTGCGTCGCACAGGTCACGGATCCGGAAGTCGGTCCGATCCGCCATGCCGGATCGCTGCTCGAGTTCTCGTCGACCCCGGGTGCCGTCCGAGGCCCGGCGCCGAGATCGGGCGAGCACACCGATGCCGTCCTGGCCGATGCGGCGGCGATGACCTCCTCGTGGTCGGGAGCGACGACCGATACGGCCCCCGACGAACCGCCCGAGCTGGCACACCCGCTCTCGGGTGTACGCGTGCTCGACCTCGGGCTC
Source organism: Acidimicrobiia bacterium (assembly GCA_035938395.1). Lineage (GTDB taxonomy): Bacteria > Actinomycetota > Acidimicrobiia > IMCC26256 > JACDBD01 > JALZAA01. Next base: position 2,040 of record DASZGY010000017.1, on the reverse strand, counting down.
GGCGTGGCCGGGCCGTTCGCCGGTCGTGTCCTCGCCGACCTGGGCGCGGAGGTCATCAAGGTCCACTCGACGCACGACGGCTTTTGGGCCGGTACGCACATGGGGCTCGGCACCAATCGCGGGAAGAGGAGTGTCGCACTGAACCTCAAGCGCGAGGGAGGCCGTGCCGCCCTCGACCGCCTCATCGAGCGTGCCGACGTCGTCACGACGAACTGGCGTCCCGGCGCCGCGGCGCGCCTCGGCCTGGACTACGAGACGCTCCACGAGCGCTTCCCGCGACTGATCTGGTGCAACAGCCGCGGCTTCGAGAAGGGCCCGCGGTCCGAGCTGCCCGGCACCGACCAGACGGCTGCCGCCCTCACCGGCACCGAGTGGGAGGACGGCGCCTGCGGCGCGGGGAACCCGCCGCTCTGGAGCCGCTCCAACATGGGCGACACGGGCAACGCCTTGCTCGCCGCGATCGCGATCACTGCCGCGCTGTATCACCGCGAACGCACGGGGGAAGGGCAAGCCGTCAGTACGTCGATCGTCAATGCCGGGCTGCTTCACACCTCGTACGCGTGGATTCACGCCGACGGCAGTCCCAGCGACTGGGGTCGCGTCGACGGCGAGCAGTTCGGGATGTCGACCTTCTACCGGATGTACCGGTGCGCCGACGACGGGTGGCTCTTCGTCGCCGCCATCCGCTCGGAACAGCGCACTCGGCTTCTCGCTGCCCTCGGCGAGGACGAGCTGGTCGGTGCCGACGAGAAGGCAGCCGCCCTCCTCGAGTGGCGGTTTCTCCAGCGCCCCGCACGCGAGTGGTTCGACGCCCTCGACCAGCTCGACGTGCCGGTCGAGGTCGTCGACGAGACGTTCTGCCGGAACCTGTTCGACGACCCGGACGCGCGGGCAACCGGTCTCGTATCCGAGACGTGGGCGGGAAACGTCGGTCGGTTCGAGGATCCCGGTTTCCTCGTCAACTTCAGCGAGACGCCGTGCGTCGTGCAACGCGGGCCGAGCATGTGCGGCGAGCACACCCGCGAGGTGCTCGTAGAGCACGGGTACACGGCAGAGGAAGTCGACGCGCTCGTTGCCGACCGCGCCGCACTCGACGCACCGGTCGAGAAGCCATGACCGGGGAAGAGGTGACGCGCCCCGCGCCCACCGTCACCGACGACAGCGCCTCGTTCTGGGAGGCTGCCCGCGACGGGCGACTTGTCGCCCAGCGATGCGCCGGCTGCGGGGAATTGCATCATCCGCCCCGGCCGGTGTGTCCCCGGTGCCACTCGCTGGAACACGACTTCATCGAGCTCGCCGGGACGGGTGTGGTGTACAGCTTCGCCTTGTTGCACTACCCGCAGCACCCGGCGTTCACGTACCCGGTCATCGCTGTCCTCGTCGAGCTCGACGAAGGCGTGCGCGTCCTGTCGAATCTCGTCGACATCGGGCCGGCGGACGTGCACATCGGGCTCGAGGTCGAGGTCACGTTCGAACCTACCGTGGCCGACATGGCAGTGCCCGTTTTTCGACCACGGGATGATCGGTGATGAGCGCCGGCAGGGGTGGGGGAGCGGCGATCGTCGGGATCGGACAGACGGGGTTCTCGAAGGCGGCCGGCCGGAGCGAGACCCGGCTCGCGGCCGAGGCGATCCTGGCCGCCCTCGCCGACGCCGGGCTGACGTCCGACGATGTCGACGGCGTTGTCAGCTACACCATCGACCCGGTCGAAGAAACGGAGCTCGTCCGCGCCTTCGGGGCGCCCGAGGTTCACTGGTCGAGCAGAGTGCCCTACGGCGGAGGTGGGTCGCAGGGTGTGCTCCTGCACGCGGGCGCGGCCGTGGCGTCTCGGTCGGCAGACGTCGTCGTCGCGTACCGCGCCATCAAGGCCCGGTCGGGGCGTCGCTTTGGCGCTGCTCGGCCGGCGGCCGCGCCGACGTCGTCGCACTCGGGCTCGACGGCGATGCAGTGGTGCTCGCCGTTCGGCGTCATGACGCCCGCCTCGTGGATGTCATTGAACGCCGTGCGCTACATGCACACCTTCGGTGTCACCAACGAGGA
>DASZGY010000016.1:0-4279 GCA_035938395.1 Acidimicrobiia bacterium | reverse complement strand
CAAGCAGGTGGGGCTGCCGGCGGCGATGGCGGAGCGGAGCAGCGGTGCGTTGTCGGGCGGCCAGGAGGCGCGGGTGGCGCTGGCGGCGATCCTCTTGGCCCGCTTCGACATCACGTTGTTGGACGAGCCGACGAACGATCTGGACTTCGACGGGTTGGCACGGCTGGAGGAGTTGGTGGCGCGACGGCGAGGCGGCATGGTGATCGTGTCGCACGACCGCGCATTCCTCGACGGGACGGTGACCGATGTCCTCGAGATCGAGGAGCACTCGCGGCGGGCGCGCTTGTACGGAGGCGGGTGGGCCGGGTATCTCGCCGAGCGGGCGGAGGACCGCTCCCATGCCGAAGAGGCGTACTCCGTGTACCGGGCGCAACGGAGCGAGCTGGCGCGGCGCGCGCAGCGCGAGCGGCAATGGGCCACGTCGGGAGTCAGCAAGGAGAAGAAGAATCCGCGGGACAACGACAAGGCGCAGCGTGACTTCCGCATCAACCGCACCGAGCGGCTGGCGTCGCGGGCGCGGCGCACCGAGCGCGCCATGGAGGCTCTGGAGGTGGTCGAGAAGCCCTGGGAGGGCTGGGAACTGCGCTTCAGTATCAACGAGGCAGCCCGGTCGGGAGCGGTGGTGGCGCACCTGGACGACGCGGTGCTCACACGCGGCGACCCGGGCGACTTCGTGCTGGGCCCGTTCACGTTGGACATCGCCTGGGCCGACCGGGTGGCGTTGGTGGGGCCGAACGGATCGGGCAAGACGACGCTCGTCGAGGCGCTGATCGGTCGATTGCCGTTGGCCGCTGGGACGCGACGCATCGGCCCGAGCGTCGTGATCGGCGAGCTGGGGCAGGACCGGCGCGTGCTGTCGGACAACGCATCGAGCGTCGTCGACGCCTTCGTGGCGGCGACGGGACTGCCGATGTCATCGGCCCGGTCGCAGCTGGCGAAGTTCGGGCTCAGCGCGGCGGCCGTCGTACGCCCACCGTCATCGCTGTCGCCAGGCGAGCGCACGCGCGCCGAGCTCGCCACCTTCGCGGCGAAAGGCGTCAACTTCCTGGTGCTCGACGAGCCGACGAACCACCTGGACCTCCCGGCGATCGAACAGCTGGAGTCCGCGCTCGAGGTTTACGAGGGAACGCTCCTCCTCGTCTCGCACGACCGCCGGCTCTTGGAATCCGTGACGGTAACGCGACGTATCGTCCTCCCCGAACGTGACCAGGCGTTCAGGGGGCTGCGCGAGGACCGGTAGCTTGGCCGCCATGGGTGCGGCCAATGCGAAGGGCGCGGCGGGCGCGGCCGAGGACAAACCGACCCGCGGCGGCAAGGCCCGCGAGACGGGCGCTGCGACGCTCGCCGCGTTGCGCCGGGCGACCGCCCGCAAAGCCGCCGAACTGATCCGCAGCGACCCCGACGACGCGGCCACCGCACTCGAGATCGGGCTCGTCGACGAGGAGTGGTTGCACGCGCCGGGCGAACGGCCGATTTCGTCGAGCGCGCCCGGGGACATCTTGCGACGGTTCGTGGAGCGGACGGTCGAGCGCCACCCGTCCAAGCTGTCGACGCTCGGGTTGACCGCGGTCCAGTTGTTGTCCTCCGGTGACGACAACGGAGGTGGAGGCGATGGCAAAGGGGCGACCAAGAACCTGACCGTCGTGTTCACCGACCTCGAGGGTTTCACCGCCTACACGGACGCGCACGGCGACGCGGCCGCGCTCACGCTGATCGGCAAACACCACGAGCGGGCCGCGCCGACGGTGCGGCGCTGGAAGGGACGGATCGTGAAGCATCTCGGGGACGGGCTGCTCTGCACGTTCCCGAAACCCGCTCTCGGCGTCCGGGCTGCCCTCGACCTCCAGGCGAGCGCGCCCGACCCGTTGCGGCTCCGCGCCGGCGTGCACATGGGCGAGGCGACCGTGACGAAATCCGACGTCGTCGGCCACGTGGTCAACGTGGCCGCCCGGGTGTGCGAGGCGGCTAAGGGCGGCCAGGTGCTCGCCACCGCGGAGGTGGTCGAGGCGGCCACGTCGGCCAATGATCTCCGGGAGGTGCGCCTCGGCCGCATGAAGTCGCGCCGGATGAAGGGGGTCAAGACCCCGGTCCGTCTCTGTGAGGTGCGCGCCGTTCCCGGGTCCGACCAGGCCTCGGAAGCCTGAGCCTCGGCCGACGATGCGTGCGGCCGGGCCGGGTGTCGATGGCGTACTGCGGTGTAGCGTGAGCCAGGGGTTCGGGCCTAGAGGTAGGAGGACCGTCACACCCATGGGCGATTCACGAGAGGGCGTGGTTCCCGCGCGAGCCGTGACGGCTCCGTGACCGCGCACGACCCTGCGCCGGCCGCCCCCACGCCGGCGAAGACGACCGAGACGATCGAGACGGCCGAGCCCGACTTCGCGACGCTGTTCCAGTCTGCTCCCGGCTGCTACCTCGTCCTGGACCCCGACCTGACGATCGTCGCGGTCAGCGACGCCTTCCTCTCCGCCACCCTGTCGGCCCGCGCCGACATCGTCGGGCGCAACATCTTCAAGGCCTTCCCCGACAACCCCGACGATCCGGTCACCGAGGGCGAGCGCAACCTCAAGGCGTCGTTCGACCGAGTGCGGCGCGAGCTCCGGGACGACTCCATGTCCGTCCAGAAGTACGACGTGCAACGGCCCGAGGCGGCGGGCGGGGGCTTCGAGGAGCGTTTCTGGAGCCCCCACAATTCGCCGGTCCTCAACCCCGACGGCTCGCTGGCCTACATCATCCACGAGGTACAGGACGTCACCGACTTCATCCGCGCCGTGCGCGAGCGGGAGAGCCGGCCACCGTTCGAGCTCGCCCGCCTCAGCGCCATGGAGGCCGAGGTCGTGCGCCGGGCGCGCGAGGTCGCCGACGCGGGGCGGGCGCTGAAGGAGGCCAACGAGCAGCTCGAGATCCTCTACGCGCGCTCCCAGGAGCTCGACCGCCTCAAGACCCAGTTCTTCTCCAACGTCAGCCACGAGCTGCGCACTCCCCTCTCGCTGATCCTGGGACCGGCCGAGCGTCTCCTCGCCGACGCCGACTTGGCGCCCGACGATCCCAAGCGGCACGCCCTCGAGGTGATCCTGCGCAACGCGCGGGTGTTGCTCTCCCACGTCAACGATCTCCTCGATACGGCCAAGGTCGAGGCGGCCAAGCTCGACCTCCGGTACGCCGAGCTCGACGTGGCCCGCCTGGTGCGGCTCGTCGCCAACAGCTTCGAGACGCTCGCCGTCGACAGCGCCGTGCACTTCATCGTCATGGCGCCCGAGGGCGAGGTCGCCGCCGAGGTCGACCCCGGACGCATCCAACAGGTGCTGCTCAACCTGTTGTCCAACGCGTTCAAGTTCACGCCGGCCGGCGGCACCGTGCGTGTCGAGATGCGCGACATGCCTGGCAGCGATGCCGTGCGCGTCGAGGTCGCAGACAGCGGACCCGGCATCGCAATCGACCACCGCGACGAGGTGTTCGAGCGCTTCCATCAGCTCGAGGGTTCGGCGAGGCGCAGGACCGGCGGCACCGGCCTGGGCCTCCACATCGCCCGTGAACTCGTGCAGCTCCACGGCGGCTACATCGAGGTGGACGATGCCCCCGAGGGCGGGGCGCTCTTCGTCGTCGAGCTGCCGTTGCGGGCGCCCGCCGGCACCGAGGTGCGCGCCGACGGCACCGGCTTGCTCGAGGACGTGGCGCCCCACAGGGCGGTCGACGCGCACATGCCCGCCGGACGCGCGGCGGCGTTGCCGCACGACGGGTTCGGGGGCGTCGGCCCGGGGCCCGGGGCGGAGGAGCCGCTGGTCCTGGTGGTCGAGGACAACACGGACATGAACGAGTTCCTGTGCGAGGCGCTGGCGTCGGCCTTCCGGGTGCACGCCGCCTTCGACGGTCGTGAGGGCGTCGAGATGGCCCGCCGGCTCAAGCCGGACCTGATCGTGTGCGACTTCATGATGCCGGAGCTCACCGGCGACGAGCTCGTGCGGGAGGTGCGGGCGGACTCGACGATCGAGTCCACGCCGGTGCTCATCCTGACGGCGCGCAACGACTCCACGGCGCGCATCAACGTCCTGCGGGTCGGCGCCAACGACTACATGTTGAAGCCCTTCTACAGCGCCGAGCTGCGCGCCCGCGCCGACAACCTGATCAAGGTGCGGCGGGCCGAGCAGACCCTGCGGGCGCTCGACATGGCGAACGAGCGCGACCGCATCGCCCGGGACCTCCACGACCTCGTGATCCAGCGGGTCTTCGGCGCGGGCATGCGACTCTCCTCGATGGTCCCGGCGATGCCGTCCGCGACCGG
>DASZGY010000015.1:0-8157 GCA_035938395.1 Acidimicrobiia bacterium | reverse complement strand
GTGTCGGTGCCGGGGCCGCCGAGGCCGGGGAGCACACCCGAGTGCGGGTCGACGGCGCGACTCGGGTCGGCGCGGTGCAACGCGCGCGTGATCGACCGGTCCAGCACGTTCTTGTTCCAGGTCGGCATCAGCATCGAGCCGCCCAACCGCATCTTTGCGCGCGTCGTGAGCGGCTCTCCCGGTGCGATGTCGACCGCGAGCGGCTCGTTGTGGGCGCACCACAACACGATGCTCGGGTGGTGGCCGAGCACGTCGACCATCGCGCGCGCTTGGCGCACCGCGGGCTTGCGGACACCGCGCGCGTAGCCCCACTGGAGCGGGAAGTCCTGCCAGAGAAGGAGACCGGCATCGTCGGCGGCGTCGTACAGCTCGGGACGCGACACGTGGGCGTGCAGTCGCAGCAGATCGAGGTTGGCGTCCAGCGCGAGCTGCACGTCACGAGCGAGCTCGGCCGGCGTCGCGTCACCGAGCTGCATGCGCGACGGGCCCTGGTTCGAGCCCATCACGAAGAGGCGCTCGCCGTTCACCTGCAGCTGCCAGCGCCGCCACTGCACTTCGCGGAACGCGGTGCGCAGCGTGCGCCGGTCGCTCGTCTCGCCCGCGACCTCGACGACGACCTCGACGTCGCAGCGTGGCTGGTCGCCGAGGCGCCGCGGCCACCAGCGCGGCGGATGGTCGACGTCGAGCGTCCAGGTGAGGTGGTTCTCGCCGGCCGCGAGGGCGACGTCCCTCGATGCGTCCAGGAGCACGCGACCGTGGTCGGGGCCGGTGAGCCGCGCCTGCAACCGGGCCGGTCGGGGCGCGGGTTGACCGTCCGACGCGCCGCCGGCGTCGAGGGTGAGGTCGAGCAGGAGCCGGCCCCGCTCCTCCGTCGCCTCGAGGCAGACGCAGCGGAGGCGCGCCAGCCGCACCGGTCCCGTCTCGATCACGCGCACGGGTCGCCAGAGCCCACCGGGGTTCCAGTCCGGGTCGAGGTTGTCCCAATGGGAGAAGACACCGGTGACGAGCCGCTTGGCGGTGCGGTCGGACTGGCGCGGGCATCCGACCTCCACTGCGAGCACGTGCTCGTCGTCCCGCCGCAATGGCTCGGTGACCTCGAACTCGTGCGGGAAGAAGTAGCCCTCGGTCGCGCCCAGGTAGTCGGCGTCGAGCCAGACGTCACCGAAGTAGAAGATGCCGTCGAGGACGACGAAGGCGCGACGATCGCCGTCGAGCCGTGGACCGTCGAACCGGTGGCGGTAGAGCACCGGCCCGTCCGTGTCCGCGAACCCGGGCGACGAGCGCCAGTGACCCGGGACCGCGACGTCCTGCCACGCCTCGTCGTCGAAGGCCCGCTCGACGAACCGCTGGTGCAGGTCACCCTCGGCGATTTGCGCGCGCCACGAACCCGAGAGGTCGTGCGCGCCGGGCTCGGGGCTCAGGTGGGCTTCTCTGCCGCAGCGGTGCGCGTCGGGTTGGGCTGGGTCGTTTCCGGCGGCGGGGGCTGGGGCGGCGGGCTCCCGCTCCCGACGGGGCCGGACTCACCGGACTGCCGGTCGAGCTCCTTCTGGATCGCGCGGTGCTCCCAGCGCTTGACCCAATCGCTGCCGCTGAAGAACACGCTCGCGCCGTGCAACACGAGGCCGAGCCCCCAGAACGCCGTGACCCACAGGAAGTCCCAACCGATGGCGGCGAGGAGGATCACGTTGAGCACGACGAAGAAGAAGAGGTGGACGTAGAAGCCCTTCTTCGCCTCGACCCGGCGCTTCGCCTCCTGGTACTGCTGGTCCTGCTCGTCGGCCATGGGCACTCCTCTCGGCTCGCGGGGTCGGCGCGTCGCGGTCGCCGCGGGGCGTTCAGCTTAGGGTCGCGGGTTAGCGGGAGGCATCCCGCTGATACGCTCCGATCGCGACGTGAGAGTGAGCGTCGACGGACTCTCCTTCTCTTTTCTCGGAGTGAGCTATGACCCGTGCCGGAACCCTCGGTGAGCTGCGAGCGAGCGGCTGGGAGTCGCGGCCGGTCAAGGAGGAGGTCCGGGCGAACGCCCTGGCCCGCATCTCGTCGGGCAAGCCTCTCGTCGACGGGGTCATCGGCTTCGACGACACGGTGCTGCCGCAGCTCGAGAACGCCCTGCTAGCCGGCCACGACGTCATCTTCCTCGGTGAACGCGGTCAGGCGAAGACGCGCATCATCCGTTCGCTCGTCACCCTCCTCGACGAGTGGACACCGACGATCGCCGGAAGCGAGATCAACGACGACCCGTACGCGCCGGTGTCGCAGCACGCCCGGCTGCTGGTCGCCGAGCGCGGCGAGGACACCCCGATCGAGTGGGTCCACCGCGAACGGCGCTTCGGCGAGAAGCTCGCCACCCCCGACACGTCGATCGCCGACTTGATCGGCGAGGTCGACCCGATCAAGGTCGCCGAAGGCCGCTACCTGGCCGACGAGCTCACCATCCACTACGGGCTCGTGCCGCGCACGAACCGCGGGATCTTCGCCATCAACGAGTTGCCCGACCTCGCCGAGCGCATCCAGGTCGGCCTGCTGAACGTGCTCGAGGAGCGCGACGTGCAGATCCGCGGCTACAAGATCCGCCTGCCGCTCGACCTGATGCTGGTGGCGTCGGCCAACCCCGAGGACTACACGAACCGCGGCCGCATCATCACGCCGCTCAAGGACCGCTTCGGCGCCCAGATCCGCACGCACTATCCCCTCGATGTCGACGTCGAGATGGACGTGGTCGAGCAGGAGGCGCAGCCACTCGCCGCCGAGCAGCTCTCGGTGCACGTGCCCGAGTTCATGGCCGAGATCGTCGCCGAGATCACCCAGCAGGCACGCCGTTCGCCGCACATCAACCAGCGTTCCGGCGTGTCGGTGCGTCTGTCGATCACGAACTACGAGACGCTCGTCGCCAACGCGTCGCGGCGCGCCTTGCGCAGTGGCGAGCGCGAGGTGGTGCCGCGGGTCAGCGACCTCGACGCGCTCGTCGCCTCGACGGCGGGCAAGATCGAGTTCGAGACGCTCGACGACGGCCGCGAGGAGCAGGTGCTCGAGCGCATCGTCAAGGCCTCCGTGCTCGAGGTGTTCCGGGCCCGTTCCCGGCCCGAGCGGCTGACGCGTTTGGTCGCCGCGTTCGACGAGGGCGTCACCGTGCACACGGGCGAGGACGTCGCCGCGTCGGAGTACGCCGGACTCCTGCCGAAGCTCGACGGCCTGCGTGAGGCGCTCGCCGACCTCGGCGTGGGCGAGACGCCGGCCGGCGTCGCGTCCGCGGTCGAGTTCGTCCTCGAGGGCCTCCATCTCTCCAAGCGCCTCAACAAGGACGCCGTCGGCGGGAAGGCCACCTACCGCGGCCGGGGGTAGCTCTCTCCACCGCGCCAAACTGGAGTTGTGAACACCCGGCAGCTCGACGTCGTCGACCACTACGCCGAGCTGGGTGTGGCGCCCGATGCCTCGCCTACCGAGATCGCGTCCGCGTATCGCGCCCTCGCGAAAGCCTTCCACCCGGATGCAAGGCCGACGGATCCCGCCGCCGCCGAGCGCTTCAAGCGCGTTTCGGCGGCGTATCGGGTGCTCGCCGACGTCGAGCGCCGCCGCGACTACGACGAGCGGCGCGCGCACGGGCTCGCGCCCGTCTCGACGACGGAGCGTCCGACCGCGACGACGGCGCCCGCGCCACCGCCGAGCCGCCGGAGCGCGCACTGGGCCATCGCCGGCGGCATTGCGTGCGTGCTGCTCGGCGTGGCGGCGACCGTGCTGATCGTGTCGTTGCAGCGGCACGACGCCGATCTCCGAAGCCGGGGCACGCGCGCCACCGCCACCGTCGTCCTGGAAGGCACCGAGCGGCGTCTGGAGTTCACCACCGCCACCGGTCAGACGATCCGGGCGCCCGAGCCCTTGCGGACGGGCACCGGACAGCAGGCGGTGGGGTCGCAGGTCCAGATCCGCTACGACCCCCAGCATCCGACGCAGGTGATCACCAACGACGACAAGCTCGCGCGCGACGTCACGCTGTGGATCGTCGCCGCGAAGCTGCTTGTCGTGGGCGCGTTCTTCATCTGGTGGGGGGCGCGCCGCCTGCGTCGCGCCGCCCCGACCGGATGAGCTGTTCCGCCCCCGCTAGATCCCGCCGCCACCCGGTTGCCGGTAGAAGCCGCAGCCCTGGGCTGCGTACCGGTTCACGTTCTCGACGGCGCGCTTGATGCGTGGGTTGTCCTTCAGTGACGGGTCGGCCTCGACCCGGCGCAACGCGTCCACGAACGTCTGGGCATTCGCCTTGATCTTGGCCGGGGCCGTGTCGACCATGCCCTGGACGAGCCGGATCTGCTCGTCGATCTTCGCGTTCCTCGACACCCGGTCGTCGTAGCGCGCCGCCGCCCTGCAGAAGGCGAGGGGAGCCTTGGGCGCGTTTTCGCTGTCGGAGCTGCACGCGCCGCCGACCAGAGCTGCGACGACGAGCACGACGGCCACGGCCAGTCGTTTCGGCACGCCGTCGATTGTCGCGGAGTGCGGCCGCGAACCGGGAGTCGTAGGGTCGGCGCCGGGAAAGGCAGGGGAGGTGCCGGCATGGCAGCAGAGGGTGTCGAGGGCAGCGCGACGATCCAGATCCAGGCGCAGCCGGAGAAGGTCTACGCGCTGATCACGGACGTCAACCGGATGGGCGACTGGAGCCCGGAATGCGTCAAGGCCGAGTGGGTCGGTGGCGCCACCGGCCCCGCGGTCGGCGCACGGTTCAAGGGTCACAACAAGCTGAACTGGCTGATGCGGTGGTCGACCACACCGACGGTCAAGGTGGCCGATCCGGGTAAGGAGTTCACGTTCGAGACCGGCAAGCCCGGCAAGGAGCAGACTCGCTGGACGTACCGGTTCGCGCCCAAGGACGGCGGCACCGAGCTGACCGAGTCGTTCGAGGCGCTGACCTATAGCGGATTCCAGAAGTTCACGGCGAAGCCCGAGAAGCGCGCCGCCAAGCTCACCGGCGACATCCGGCAGACGCTCGAGCGCATCAAGCAGGCGGCCGAGGGCTCGGCGTGAGCCGGTAGCCTCGGAACTGTGAGGCTGAGGCGGCGCCAAGCCCAGGGATTCAAGTATTCGCGCTGGGACGGCACCCAGACCGGCTTCGACCTCGACGCCGACGCGCTGCTCGAGGAGATGTCCGACGACCTCCTCTATCACGGCGACCTGAACGCGGCCCTGCGACGGCTGATGCAGCAGGGGTTCCGCGATCGCAACGACGAGGAGCTCATGGGGCTGCGCGACATGCTCGAGCGGCTTCGGCAGCGCCGGCGTGAGGAGCTCGAACGGCGGGATCTCGGTGGCGTCTACGACGACATCGCCGAGAAGCTCCGGGAGGTCACCGAGCAGGAGCGCGCCGGGATCGACCGGCGCGTCGACGAGGCCCAACAGTCCGGCGACCGTCGCCGGCAGGAGATCGTCGAGGATCTCGCCCAGCAGCGGCGGCAAGAGCTCGACGAGCTTCCTCCCGACCTCGCCGGGCGGGTGCAGGCGCTCCAGAACTACGACTTCATGGACGACGCCGCTCGGCAGCGCTTCGAGGAGCTGATGGACGAGCTGCGTCAGCAGCTCCTCGAGAGCTACTTCAACCAGCTGTCCGAGGGCATGCAGGACGTGTCGCCCGAGCGGATGCAGCGCATGAAGGACATGCTCGCCGACCTCAACCAGATGCTCGAGCAGCGCGAACGTGGCGAAGAGCCCGACTTCAAGGGCTTCATGGAGAAGTACGGCGACTTCTTCCCCGGGAACCCGCAGACGCTCGACGAGCTGCTCGAGCAGATGGCGCAGTCGATGGCCCAGATGCAGCAGCTGCTGAACTCGATGACCCCCGAGCAGCGCGCCCAGCTGCAGGGGCTGGCGCAGTCACTGCTCGAGGACCTCGACCTGCGCTGGCAGGTCGACGAGCTCGCTCGCAACCTCCAGAACGCGTTCCCCAACATGCCCTGGAACCGCAGCATGAACTTCTCGGGCGACGAGCCGATGCAGCTCGGCCAGGTTCCCGGCCTGCTCGACATGCTCGGCAACATGGACGACCTCGAGCACCTGCTCCAATCGGCCACACAGCCGGGCGAGCTCGCCGAGGTCGACATCGACCAGGCGCGCGACCTCCTCGGCGACGACGCCGCCCGGTCGCTCGAGCGGCTCCGCGAGCTCGCGCGCATGCTCGAGGAGGCCGGTCTGATCGAACAGCGCGAGGGTCGGCTCGAGCTCACGCCCAAGGGCATCCGCGCCATCGGCAACAAGGCGCTCGGCGACCTGTACCGCAAGCTCCTCAAGGACCGCGCCGGCCGCCACGAGGTCGAGCGCTCGGGCGTCGGCAACGAGCGCGCCTTCGAGCACAAGCCGTACGAGTTCGGCGACCCCTTCCACCTCAACGTCGAAGAGACGGTCAAGAACGCGATCTGGCGCGGCGGCGGGGGCACACCGGTCCGGCTCGCACCCACCGACTTCGAGGTCGAGCGCACCGAGCTCCTCAGCCGGTCGTCGACCGTGCTGCTGCTGGACGTGTCGCTCTCCATGCCGATGCGCGACAACTTCCTGTCGGCCAAGAAGGTCGCCATGGCGTTGCACGCGCTCATCACGACCAAGTTCCCGCGTGACTACTTCGGGCTCGTGAGCTTCGGGCGCGTCGCCCGCGAGGTGAAGCCCGAGCTCCTGCCCGAGATGTCCTGGGACTTCGAGTGGGGCACGAACATGCAGCACGCGTTGATGCTCGCCCGGAAGCAGCTCGCACGCGAGGGCGGGACGAAGCAGGTGATCATGGTCACCGACGGCGAGCCGACCGCCCACATCGAAGGCGGCGAGGCTTACTTCCAGTACCCGCCGTCACCGGTCACGATCGAGGAGACGCTCAAGGAAGTGATGCGGTGCACCCGCGAGGGCATCCGCATCAATACCTTCATGCTCGACGAGAGCTACTACCTGCGCAGCTTCGTCGAACGGATGATGCGCATGAACAAGGGACGCGCCTTCTTCACGACGCCCGACACGCTCGGCGACTACGTCCTCGTCGACTTCCTCGAGCAGAAGCGCGAAACCCGCCGCGCCAGCTGACGCGCGTTGGCGGCGGCCCCGGCCGGCCGGCCTCGGCGTCCCACCCACCCGCGAGCCCGGCGGCGTCGCTTCGCTCGCCGCCGACACGCCTCGGCTCGACCAACCGGGGCCGCCGCCGGGTCAGTCAGCCAGCGCCTCCCCTAATTCCCGAGGGCAAGCTGATACGCCCCGAGCGTGCGGTCGTCGAAACAGACGAAGCGGATGAGGTCGACGGTCGTCTCCGTGTCGTGGCAGGCGCGCACGGCGACGTCGGTCGCGGCTTCGAGCGGGTAGCCGTAGATGCCGGTCGAGATGGCCGGGAACGCCACAGAGCGAGCGCCGAGCTCGTCGGCTACGGCGAGGGAGCGGCGGTAGGCGGAGGCGAGGAGCTCGGGCTCGCCGCCGTCGCCGCCGTGCCACACCGGTCCGACGGCGTGGATGATCCAGCGGGCGGGGAGGCGGAAGCCGAGGGTGGCCTTGGCGTCGCCGGTGGGGCAGCCGCCGAGCTCGGTGCAGGCGCCGTCGAGCTCCGGGCCCGCCGCCGAGAAGATCGCCCCGCACACGCCGCCCCCACGGGCGAGGCCCGAGTTGGCGGCGTTCACGATGGCGTCGACGGCCTCCCGGGTGATGTCTCCCTGCACCGCTTCGAGCGTCGCCGTCACGGATTCCGAGCCTAGGGCCCGTCGATACCGCACAGAAACGGACGAATCGGACGGGCTCGGGGACATTTCCCCTTGCGCCACCGGCCCGGGCGGGTCAGAGTGGCATTGTTGTAATTACATCGGCGTCATTCGGGGGGCGGGCCACCTGATGACAGACCAGAGGGGGATGGCCGATGCGAGAGATCGTAGGAACAGAGAGCCTGGGAGCTCGTTCCGCCACGGCAAACGGCGGTCCGGCCGAGCGTCGCTGGCAGGAGCAGGCCAACTGCCTCGGGGTCGACCCTGACCTCTTCTTCCCGGAGCGTGGCGCGTCCACCAAGGAGGCGAAGGCGGTCTGCCGGGGGTGCGAGGTCCGCGCCGAGTGCCTCGAGTACGCCCTGAGCCACGGCGAGAAGTTCGGCATCTGGGGCGGGTTGTCCGAGCGGGAGCGCCGCCGGGTCCGCCGCCAGCGGGCGCTCGAGCGCCAGCG
>DASZGY010000014.1:0-5274 GCA_035938395.1 Acidimicrobiia bacterium | reverse complement strand
CACCTGAAGCAGCTCGAGGAGGCGGGGCTGGTGGTCACCCGCCGGCGAGGCCGCGAGAAGCTCCACTTCCTGAACCCCGTCCCGATCCAGCTCGTCCACGACCGGTGGGTGAGCAAGTACGCCGAGCCCTGGGCCTCCGGGCTGAGCGGGCTCAAACGTCAACTGGAGGGACAACCAATGGAGAAGGTTTTCGAGATCTACATCAAGACCACCCCCGACCGCCTCTGGGAGGCGATCACCGATCCCGAGATCCGGAGCAAGTACAACTTCGGCGCCCGCGCCACCGGGGAGTGGAAGCCCGGCGCGCGCTTCGAGATGAGCGCGGGCGATGGATCCGTCGCCCTGGGCGAGGGCGAGGTGCTCGAGGTCGAACCGCCCCGCCGACTGGTCCACACGATGACTGCGCTCTGGAGCGACGAGGTGAAGAACGAAGGCAGCTCGCGGATCTCGTGGGAGATCGAACCGGTCGGCGACTCGTGCCGGCTCACCGTCACGCACGACGAGCTGCGCGAGGGCGCGAACGACGAGCTCTACGGCGGCTGGCCGATGATCCTCTCCGGTCTCAAGACGTGGCTCGAGACCGGCGAGCTTCTCACGACGCCCGGGTCCCTCATGTACTCGCAGGGCTCGGGAGCGGCGTGATGGGCGCAGAGAGCACTCCCCGCATCGTCGACGTGCGGACCGTGGGCGTGCCAGTCACCGACCAGGAACGAGCGCTCGAGTTCTACGTCGAGAAGCTCGGGTTCACGAAGCGCCTGGACGTCCCCTTCGGGGACGGGAAGCGGTGGATCGAGGTCGCCCCGTCGCAAGCGAGCACGACGATCGCACTCGTTCCATCGCACGAGGGAGTGCCCGTCGGGGTCGAGACCGGCATCCGCTTCACGACGCAGGACGCGGATGCCAATCGTGCGGACCTACGAGCCCGCGGCGTCGACGCGGACGAGGTGTTGCGTTGGGAAGGCGCGCCACCGATGTTCGCTTTCCGCGACCAGGACGGCAACGGGCTCGAGATCGTCGAGGGAGGCTGACCATTGGGCAAGGTCGTCGTGTTCGTGTGATCGCCAAGTACCAGGCGAACGCGGTATCGGGCGCGGATGTTTGACCGAGGCCGCTCTGGGGCGAAAACTCGTACTACCTCCCGAGCGAGGACGAATGCCCCCGTCGGGAGAACGAGGAAGGTGGGAGACCAGATAGGACCGGGGTCTCCCGCCTTCCCGCGTCCGGCTAGGCAGGCCGGGCCGGCTGCTTCCGCCGTGCCGGCCAGTCGCGCGCCACGACTGCCGCGATGGCGACGGCCGCGAGCACCACGATCGTCGGCTCGGCGGGCACCCGGAAGCGCGTCTGCCCGTAGGTGGCGGCGGACGCGATCGTCACGACCAGCACCGGGACGAGCAGGGGCCACGACCGGCGCCGGCGTCGCCGCATCACGACCCAGCCGCCGACGGCGGCGATGAGCAGCGGGTAGTACGCGATCAGGCCGAGGGCCGTGACCCAGCCCTCGCGTCCCTCGCCCTTGTTGTAGCTGACCATGTCCCACGGGCGGAAGAGACTCCACGTACGTCCGACGCGCGCGAACGCGACGAGCACGGCGCGCTTCTTGTGGTCCCGGATGTAGTCGAACGCGCGGTCCCGGAAGATCTTGCTGTCGACCGACTGGTCGCCGCGCGGGTTCGGGCCGAGGCACTTCAGGTCGGTGAGCCCGATGCCGCCGCCGTAGTAGACGGAGTCGCAGTTCGACCCGAGCAACGCGATGCCGTCGTTCGTTGACAGGTACGTCGGCTCCTGGAAGCGGGACAGGTTGTAGCCCACCCAAGGCCCGATGAGGACGGCTGCCGCGAGCACGCCGATGCCGGCGAGCTTCCACCGTTGCGCAGTCGCGACGGACCGGGCGACGAGCGCAGCCGGCACTGCCAGGAGCGGGACCAGCAGCACGAGCTCGGCGCGGGTCAGCGCGGCGAGCCCACACAACGCGCCGACGATCAATGCATTCCAGACGTTCGGCTGGCTTATGAGCCGGTACGCGTACAGCAACGCCAGCGCGACGACGAGCGTGGCGATCGTCTCGGACATGATCAGCCCGTCGTTCACCCAAAGGTTCGGGTAGATGGCGGCGATGCCGGCGGCGATCCACCCGGCGCGGTCCCCCGCCAGCCGGCGCGCCAGCAACCCGATGATCACGACGGCCACCGTCCCGAGCACGGCCATCGTGAGCCGCTGCGGGATCAGCGCCTGGCTCGTCACGAACGACACCGGCGCGAGCACGATGACGGTGAGCGGCGGATGGTCGGCGGCCGGGTCCTTGCCCTCGCGGATCACGCCGCGGCTGAGCGCCTGCGGGTCGAACGGCTCGAGGAACCCGTCGCCGCGGGCCAAGCGGTTGGCCTCGGCGTTGTAGAAGAGCTGGTCGCCGTGGATCGGCTGGTTCGTCTTCGCGAACGCGACGTAGCCGACGCGCAGCACGAGCGCGGCCAGCGCAATGAGCAGCAGGATGCGCCAGAACCGCCGATCGTCGCCCCCGCTGGACATTGGCCGGCGAGCCTACGGGCGCGGCCGGTTCAGTGGCGGTTCGTGAGAAGGAGACACCCGGCCAGGGGGCCACCGCCGGCGGCGGCCACGCCCACCTCGGGGTCACCGGGCACCTGTCGCTCCCCCGCCTCGCCCCAGAGCTGCACGCACGCCTCGTGGAGGAACCCGTAGCCGTGCAGCCGGCCCGCCGAGAGCTGTCCCCCGTGCGTGTTCAACGCCAGCTCCCCGTCTCGTGCGATGCGCTGACCGCCTTCGACGTACGGCCCCGACTCGCCCCTTCCGCAGAATCTCATGGCTTCGAGCCACGACATCGTGATGAAGCTGAACCCGTCGTACATCTCGGCCAGCTGCACGTCCGACGGTTTGATGTCGGTGCGCGTCCACATCTGCGCGGCGGCGTCGCGGCAGGCCATCGTCGTGAGGTCGTCGAACTGGTCCCACGACGGCCGCCCGTACAGCGCGGTCCCCACCGCCTCCACGTTGATCGGGGGCTTGCGCAGATCGGCGACCGTGTCGGCGTGCGACACGATGACCGCGGTGCCGCCGTCGCACGGCACGTCGCAGTCGAACAAGCACAGCGGCGACGAGATCACCCGGGCGTCGAAGTAGTCGTCCATCGTCATCGGGTCGCGGTAGATCGCGTTCGGGTTGACGCCCGCGTTCTTGCGGGCATTGAGCGCGATCTGGGCCAGCTGCTCGCGCGTCGTGCCGAACTCGTAGAAGTGCCGCTGGGCGAACATCGCGATCCACGTCGTCGCCGACGGCGCTGCGAACGGCAGGTTCCACTGCATGAACCCTCCGGCGCGGAAGCTTCCGCCACCACCGCCCCCGCCACCGGGCATCACCGCCGACCGGCCCTGCTTGCCCTGGGCGCTGCCCTCGTAGACGCTGCGGAAGCACAGCACGTGCGTCGCGAGTCCCGCCGCCACGGCCATGCACGCGTCGATCACCGACCCGAGTTGGCCGGGGAGCTCGATGCCGCCCGTGTACCACCCGACCTCGAGACGCAGCGCGTCCTGCACCTCGACGAGCCCCGCGCCCGAGAAGCCGGGCGGCGTGTCCATCGGCCCCGGATAGGTGGCGATGCCGTCGATCTGGTCGGTCGTGAGGCCGGCGTCCTCGATGGCGGCCATGCACGCGTCGAGCGTGAGGTCGAGCGGGTCGCGGTAGAGGCGGCGGCCGATCTCGGATTGCCCCACGCCGCTGATCACGGTGCGCCGCTCGATCGGGTCTGCTGCCATCAGGCCGCCGGCTCGAACAGCGGGATGTAGACCGCGTCGTCGCCGTCGTCGTGCCGCTCGAAGACGACCTGCACCGGCATGCCGATGCGCACATCGTCGGGCGCGCAGTTCACGATGTTGGTCGTGAGCCGCAGCCCTTCCTGCTCGGGCAGCTCGACGATCGCGACGACGTACGGCGGTTCGGGCCCGGGCATCCACTGCTGCACGTTGATCGAGAACGTGTGCACGGTGGCGCGTCCCGACACCGCCTCGACGGCCAGGTTCTTGCCGTGGCACTTCGGGCAGCGCGGCGTCGGCGGGTGCACGTAGGTGCCGTCGTCCTGGCAGCGCAGGAACCGCAGCTCGCCCTCGGCCCCGCCCGTCCAGAATTGCCGGTTCCGGTCGGAGATGCGGGGCAGGATCCGGAACGGGACGTCGTCGCTCACACGTCCTCTTCGGGCTCGGGCGCGGCATCGAAGCCGGCGCGGGCGTGCGGGATCGCCTCGACCGCGGGCAGCAACCCGAACCCGGGCAGCGACAACATGATCGACCCGAGGATCTCGTCCCAGCTCGCGCCGACCTCCTTCGCCAGCATGGCGTGGCGACGCACACCCGCCGGGTTGCGCAGGATCACCGTGCACACCATGCGGATGAGCTCGTGGGTCTTGCGGTCGGGCGCCTTGAGCGAGTCGATCTGGCTGAGCCACGCGTTCTGCGCCGCGTGCAACGACGGGAAGACCTCGTCGAGCGGCCCCTCGAACGGGAAGTTCCAGTCCTGCTGGTCCTGCTCGTCCTGCGGCATGGATGCGACGATAGCTACGCCGCTCCCCGGTCTGCGCGCTGGGCGGTCCGCGGCCGGAACACGGGGATCGTCACGTCCTCCGAGATCTCCTGGAACAGCACCTCGAGCGGCATGCCGACTTCGAGGGCGTCGAACTCGCAGTCGACGACGTTGGTCATCATGCGCGGGCCCTCGTCGAGGTCGACGACGGCCGCCACGTACGGCACCCGCTCGCCGAACGGCGGCAGGTCGTTGCGGCGCACGACCGACCACGTGTACAGCGTCGCCCGGCCGCTCGCCTCGGCCCACTCGACGTTGCTGCCCCAGCACACGGGGCAGAAGGGCCGAGGGTAGAAGTGGAAACGGCCGCAGTCGCCGCACCGGCGGATGAGGAGCGTGCCGGACCGGGCAGCGTCCCAGAACGGCTGCGTCTCGGGGTCGGGCGCCGGCAGGTCGTAGCGCGGGCCCGCCGCGGCCATCAGCCGCGGGTGGGGAGCGCGGCGACGGCCACGCCGCTGATCTTCGCCTCGCCGCCCTCGTTCACGACCTCGCAGTGGAGGTCGACGCGGTGCTCGCCGTGCTCCTCGTACTTCTTCTGCACGGTGACCTTGGTCGTGAGCGTCTCGCCCGGCCAGGTCTGCTTGGTGAAGCGCACCTTGTACTCGCGCAGGTTGCCGACGCCGACGAAGTCGGTGAGCGCCTTCCCCAGGATCCCGGCCGTGAACATGCCGTGCCCGAACACGCTCG
>DASZGY010000013.1:0-21610 GCA_035938395.1 Acidimicrobiia bacterium | reverse complement strand
ATCTCCCGTAGCCTCCGCGACGCGCTGACCAGGGGGAATGATGCGAGTCGACGGAACCGTGATGACGGCCCGGCCGGAGGAGATGCCGGCGGCGGCCCGGGAGCTCGAGGAGCTGGGGTACGACGGCGTCTTCACCGCCGAGACGAGCCACGACCCGTTCCTCCCGATCACGCTGGCCGCGCTCGAGACCGAGCGCATCGAGCTCGCCACCGGCATCGCGGTGGCGTTCGCACGGAACCCGATGTCGACGGCCGTGATCGGGAACGACCTCCAGCTGTACACGAAGGGTCGCTTCATCCTCGGCCTCGGCAGCCAGATCAAGCCGCACATCGAGAAGCGGTTCTCGATGCCGTGGTCGGAGCCGGCCAAGCGGATGCGCGAGTTCATCCTCGCGATGCGCGCCATCTGGGCGTCCTGGAACGAGGGCGACAAGCTCGACTTCCGAGGCGAGTTCTACCGCCACACCCTCATGACGCCTTTCTTCAACCCCGGCCCCAACCCGTACGGCGTCCCGAAGGTGTTCCTCGCCGCCGTCGGCGAGCGCATGACCGAGGTCGCGGGGGAGGTTGCCGACGGGATCCTGCTGCACGGCTTCACGACCGAGCGGTACGTGCGCGAGGTCACGATGCCCGCGCTCGAGCGGGGCTGGGCGCGGGCCGGCAAGCAGCGGGGCGACTTCGAGCTGTCGGGACCGATGTTCGTGGTCACCGGTACCAACGAAGAGGAGTACGAGGCAGCGCGGCGCGGCACGAAGCAGCAGATCGCGTTCTACGGGTCGACGCCCGCATACCGGGGCGTCCTCGAGCTGCACGGCTGGGGCGACCTCCAGGGTGACCTCAACCGCCTGTCGAAGCAGGGCGAGTGGGCGCAGATGGGGGAGCTCGTCGACGACGAGATCCTCGGCACGTTCGCGGTGACCGGCGAGCCCGAGGAGATCCCGGCGAAGATGCTCGACCGCTACGGCGACGTCGTCGACCGCATCAGCTTCTACGCGCCCTACAAGAGCGACCGCGAGCGCTGGGCCCGCGTCGTCGAGGGCTTCAAGAGCAGGGTTTGACAAGGCGAGCGCATCTGCTCGCATCACCCCGATCTCAAGACCTACGGAGGCTGGCGGGTCGTCGGCGAGCCCGGCGACTGGGACCTCGTCCCGCCGCCCTAGCCAGGCTTGCGAGCGAGGAGGATCTCCGTGTCGCCGGGCCAATCCCAGAACAACCCGGTGGGTGACCGCTCGGTCAGCAGTGCGCGCACGTCGGCCTCGAACGCGTGCAGCCGGTCACCGAACAGGTGCGGCGCGGCGTACGACATCGAGAGGTAGCCGGCGAGCACGCCGTCGACGTCGCGGACGATGTCGGGTCGGCCCTCCGCCCAAACGACGCGCGGCTTGCCGAACCGGGTGCGGACGAGGGCATCCTCGTATCGTTCGAACGTGTCGGGGCGGTACCCCTGCCCGGCGCGCCGGCGGGATCCCAGGTACCGGCGGACGAGCTCGCGGATCTCGTCGTGCGGGATGGGCGGGTACCCCGGTCCCTCCGGCTCGGGCCGGTCTTCGACGGTGTTCACGATCAGGGCCAGCGCACCGCCCGGTTCGAGGATGTCGTAGACGGCTTCGGCGACGCGCTCCTGGTCCGTCCACTGGAACGACGATCCGAACGTCACCAGCTTGCAGGGGCCGATGCCGAGTGTCGGGATCGCTTCCGCCACTGCCTCGACCCATCGGATGTTGTCCGCCTCGGCTTCACGCGCGCGACGTTCGCCCTCGGCGAGCATGTCTGCATCGGGGTCGAGACCGATCGCCTCGTCGAACGAGGGCGCGAGCTCGACGGTGAGAATGCCGGGCCCGCACCCGACGTCCAGCAGACGACCGGAGCCGTCCAGGCCGACCTCGTCGGTGAGCGTCGAGACGAGCTCCCGCGAGTACGGCGGACGACCGGGCGCGTAGTAACGCGCGCTCCCTCGATAGATCGTCGGGTCGTACGGCACCGCACCACGTTACGGTTGCGCGATGTCTCAGCCCGAGAGGGTCAGCCGCGCAGATTCGCGGTATCTGCGGGAGGTGGCGTATGCGGATCCTTCGGGTCTTGCGGCGCGGTCGAGCCTCTACGACTTCCAGCAGCCGTACATCGACCTGAAAAGCGAGGCGCTCGCGTTGCTGGCGCCGCTCGACGGTCGTGTCGTCGGGGACGTCGGCTGCGGCGACGGGCGGTACATCGACGCCCTGCGCGGGGCCGGCGCTCGCGTCGTCGGCATCGACCTGTCAGTCGGGATGCTCGCCGGCGTGTCCTCACCGCCGGCGTTGGTCGCGGCCGACAGCCAGGCGCTGCCGCTCAACGACGCATCACTCGACGCCGTGATGATGATGCACATGCTCTACCACGTGCCCGACCCCGCAAGGGCCGTCGCGGAGGCGGCGAGGGTCCTCCGGCACACGGGGACGCTCCTCGTCGCCACGAACGGCCGGCGACACCTGGCCGAGATGAACGAGCTCTGGCTTCCGCTCCTCGATCAGACCGGGTTGCGCGTGCCGCTCGAGGATGCCGGGCTCGTGAACCCGCGTGTGATCGCCGACGATGCGGAGCGCTTCGTCAGCCTGCACTTCGAAGATGCGTCGGTGCACTGGCTGCGGTCGTCCGTGATCGTGACGGACGCCGCCCCGGTCATCCGACACGCGGCGAGCACGACGGCCGCGCAAGCTGTCGGCGAGCAGCGCGAGGAGCTCATGGGTGAGCTGTCCGACGCGATCGCGGCGCAGATCCGCCGCGAGGGTCAGTTCACGATCACGACCGAGGTCGCGTTCGTCACCGCGACCAAGGAGTGACGTTACGCGTCGCGTCGCGTGATGAGGACGGCCGCGACGGTGAACGCGACCACGAGCCATACCAGCGCGACGACGAGCGCGGTGCCGGGGGAGAGCAGGCCGGAATCTGGTCGCACGCTGAACATCGCGGCGCCGAGCTCGGCGGGGAGGAACTTGCCGATGTCGGTGTCCCACGGGCTGGGGAGCGCTCGAGTCAGGAGCGGGAGCACCAGCACGACGGCAAAGAGCGTGGCGATGGCGCCCGCCGTGCGGCGCACGATGGCGCCGAGCGCGAGGCCGAGGAGCCCCACGATCGTGAGGTAGGCGCCGGCGCCGAGCACGGCACGCAGCACGTGGGGGTCCCCGAGCGAGACGCCGAGGTGCTTGCCGTGGAGCACGGCCTGGCCGACGAAGAACGCCACGAACACGGAGATCATGCTGACGACGAGCGCGACCGCACCGAACACGACGGCCTTGGCCGCGAGGAGGACGCGGCGTTGTGGAACCGCGGTCAGCGTGGTTCGGATGAGGCCGGTGGCGTACTCGGAGCTGATGACCAGGACGCCGAGGACCCCGATCGCGATCTGGGCGAGGAACAGACCGCGCAGGCTCTGCACGGTGGGATCGAACGTGAGGCGTTGCCGGATGTCGAGGTGGTCGTACCGCCTGACGTAGGCGAAGCAGAACAGCGCGCCGAGTCCGACGGTGATGCCGAAGGTGGCGAACAGCGACCAGACCGTCGAGCGAACCGAGCGGATCTTGGTCCACTCGGAGCGGATGACGGCCGGGAGGACACGGCCGCCGGGTGAGGGCATCCGGGTGACGGCGTCGTCGGGGGTCGTCTCGGTCGTGGTGGGAGCAGCTGTGGTCATCGGCGGTTCTCCGTGGTCGCGCCGCTGTGCGTGAGGTCGGCGCCGTGGTACTCGACGCTTTTGTCGGTGAGCTCGAAGAACGCTTCTTCGAGGGATGCCCGCTGCGGACTGAGCTCGTGCAGCGCGATGCCGTGCCGGGCGGCGAGGTCGCCGATGTATGCGGCGTCGACGCCCGTCACCGTCAACGCGTCTCCCTCGCTACGAACCGTCGCCCCGTCGCCCGCGAGCAAGGCCATGAGCTCGTCGTGTCGGGGCGATCGCACCCGCACCGAGGATCCCGCGCCGGCGGTGATGTGCTCGATGCTGTCGTCGGCGATGAGCTTGCCGCGCCCGATGACGATGAGGTGCTGGGCGGTGAGCGCCATCTCGCTCATGACGTGGCTCGAGACGAAGACGGTGCGCCCCTCCGCTGCGAGCCGGTGAAAGAGATCGCGGATCCAGACGATGCCCTCGGGGTCGAGGCCGCTCACGGGCTCGTCGAACATCAGGATCTGCGGATCTCCCAACAGGGCGCCGGCGATCCCGAGCCGTTGCTTCATCCCGAGTGAGAACGGCCCCGCCCGGCGCGTCGCCACGTCGGACAGGCCGACCATCTCGAGGACCTCGTCGACGCGCCGCCGGTCGATGCGATTGCTCTGCGCCAACGACCACAAGTGGCTCGCCGCGCTGCGGCCCGGGTGCAGCCCCTGCGCGTCCAGGAGCGCCCCGACCTCGTGGATCGGGAAGCGCCGCCGGCGATAGGGCTCGCCGTCGACGGTCACGCTCCCGCTCGTCGGCGCATCGAGCCCGAGGATGAGGCGCATGGTCGTCGTCTTGCCCGCCCCGTTCGGTCCCAGGAACCCGGTGACCCGCCCCGGCGGCACCTGGAACGAGAGACCATCGACGGCGACGGTCGTCCCGTAGTGCTTCGTCAGACCTCGGACCTCGATCATCCGACTGAACCTTCGCGCGGGCAGTCGCGCGTTTGGGCGCGGCGCTCAGATTTGCCGCGCCGTGTCGAGCCGGATCGGCCCCTTGAGCGTTCCGTCGATGACGGCCTGGACCACGTCGGCCAGCTCGCCCGGGTACACCGCCTCGTCGGTCGCCCGCAGCTCGGGGACGCTCCACCACCGGTGACCCAGGAGCGCTCGCTGCTCGACGTCGTCCCACCCGTGATGCTGCGGAGTGAACGTCTCGACGTGCACGGCGAAGAAGGACTCGCTCTGGCGGAACTGGCGACCGTCGAACTCGAAGTGGGCGACGCGCGTTGCGATCACCGGTCCGAGCTGCGCAGGTGAGAGGTGGAGCCCGGTCTCCTCGAGGACCTCCCGCAACGCCCCATCCTCGACGGATTCGCCGTCGTTGACGCCGCCACCGGGCGTGATCCACCACGTTCCGGCCTCGGGCCTCCCGGGATCGAAGCCCTGCTGGAGCAGCACCCGCCCTTCGGCGACCAGCAAGACGCGGGCTGCCTTCCGTTCGCGGAACATGACCTTGACGCTAATGGCGGGCTCTCAGGTCGCAGCCGCGAACCGCAGCATGGACTCGACGGTCGCGTCGGGGTCCTGCATCGGCCCGAAATGGCCGACGCCGGGCATGACCTCGAGCCGGCCGGCAGGAAGCCGCTCGACGATCATCTCGCCGAGCGTGGGCGGAATGGCGTCCGTGTGCTCGCCGCACACGACGAGCGTCGGGCAGCGCACCTCGTGAAGCCGCGGGTACACGCCGTTGGCGACGCCCATCGCGTAGATGGAGGCCTCGTCCTCCGGCCGGCACTTCAGCTCGACCTGACCGTCGGGCCGATCGCGCAGGCCGTAGTCCACGTAGGCGCGGAGCGCGGCGGGGTCGAGCACGTCGAGCGGCGGCTTCGACCCGTACGACGCGAACGCCTCGTCACGTGACGGCCACACGGCGCGGCGGCGGCGAGCACCCTCCGAGAGCGGGAAATCGTGCCGCGGCTCCAGCGGCTCGTCGCTGGGGAACACGATCGGCTCGTAACACCAGAGGCGGGCGAAGGTGCCCGACTCGCGCGCCTCGCCGAGCAGGAGCGACGCGGCGCCCTTCGAGTGGCCGCACGCGAGCAGCGTCGTGTCGCCGGCGAGGTCGAGCTCGTGTACGACGGCCATGACGTCGTCGGCGAACTCCGACCACCGATAGCCGTCGGGTGACTTGTCGCTGTCGCCGTGCCCGCGGTAGTCGAACGACCACACATGCCGCCCGGCCTCGACGAGCCGCGCCGCCACCGGCGCCCACGTGAGGCCGTGGAAGCCGGTCGGGTGCGCGAGCAGGACCGGGGGGCCGTCGCCACCCCAGTCGTGCACGACGAGGTTCACCTCGCCGGCGTCGAATTTCTGAGTGGACGTCACCGGCACGGCGGCGGAGCTTACGATGCTGTCGTGGTGGCGGGTGATGAACGCGTCGCGAGGTGGGCCGAGCGCGGCGAGCATCACCGGGTGCACGGCCACCGCGTGTTCGTCGTCGATCGCGCATCGGCCGACGGCGGCGACGATGGTCTGCCCGTCCTCGTGCTTCACGGCTTTCCGACGTCGTCGTACGACTGGCATCGCGTCCTCGACCGGTCCGCCCGCCGTCACCGGGTCGTCGTTCCCGATCTCCTCGGCTTCGGCCTCTCGGACAAGCCCGACCAGCGCTACTCGCTGTTCGAGCAGGCGGACCTGGTCGAGGCGGTCGCCGGCGACCTCGGGCTCGACGAGGTCGTGCTGGTCACCCACGACATGGGCGACTCGGTCGGCGGCGAGCTGCTCGCCCGCAGCCTCGACGGCACGCTGTCGTTCGACGTGACGCGCCGTGTCCTGACCAACGGCTCGGTGTACATCGACATGGCGCACCTCACCGACGGGCAGCAGCTCCTGCTCGCGTTGCCGGACGAACGGCTGGCCGACGGGCTCGGGCGAGACGCGCTCGTCGACGCGCTCCGAGGCACGCTCGCGCCCGACGCGCTGGTGCCCGACGAAGACGTCGAGGTCGATGCCGAGCTCATCCTCCGGGACGGCGGCGATCGCCTGCTGCCGCGCACGATCCGCTACGTCGAGGAGCGCCGCGAGCACGAAAGCCGTTGGACCGGCGCGATCGAGCGCCACCCGTCACCGTTGTCGATCGTGTGGGGCGACCTCGACCCGATCGCCGTCTGGCCGATGGCCGAACGGGTGCACGAGGCGCGACCGGACGCGACGCTCGTACGACTGCGCGGCATCGGCCATTACCCGATGCTGGAATCCCCCGACGAGCTCGCCGCCGCGCTCGATCACGCGCTGGCGCCTACTTCGTGAACTCGGCGAGCGCGGCCTTGAAGTCGATCACGACACCCTGAGGCTCCTCCGGCAACACCTTGGCGGGGAGGTTCGACCCGGGGTAGAGCAGCGGGACGGCCTCCTCCGGGACCGGGTTGCCCACCTTCGCCTGGTACGGCTGCTCCCCGTCGAGCATCACTGTCAGCAGGAACGCGTGCATGTCGACACCGTGCGGGTTCTTCACGCCGAGGGGCTGGGTCTGCACGATCACGGCTCGTGCCGACTTGCCGCGGGCGAGGACGTCGGCGGCGGTGGCCTGCCCCGATCCCTGCGCCAGAGTGACCTCGGGCGGCTCGGTGGCGAGGTCGAGCGCGATCTCGTCGTGGTTGTCGGGATTGACCCGTACCGCGCAGACCGTCTGGCCGGGGACCATCTGCGGTACGACAGTCAGGGGCACGGCCTGGCGGCAGGTTGCGTTGTAGGCGGGCACGTTGTCGAGGACGACCTCGACCGTGAAGATGCACACGGGAGACGAAAAGGCGTCTTCACCCCGGCTGACGTTCGTCTGCTTGATGTCGAGGATCGTCCCGCGACCGAGTAGCCCGTTCCGCAGCAGTTCCTTGTCGACGGATCCGCTGAACTGCTTCAGCTTCTTGAACATGCCCATGGTCGCTCCTCGCGCTCGATCCACCCGTACGGTTCGGATGTGACGAGGAGAACACGGGGGGCGGGGTGCCCGCCTGAGTAACCGGTACTCAGATGTTCGCCGGCGCGGCCTGGGCGTCGACCCAGCTCTCGAGGGCGGGACCGCTCTCGAAGCTCGAGATGAGGGCATAGCGGGGTGCGTCGCCGGTATGGCACACGACGTGCCAGAGGCGCTGGGTGTCGAGCAGGAACTGGGAGCCCCGGTTGAGCGGGATGTGGGCCTCGGTGTCGGGGTCGGGGAGGCCGTCCTCGTCCTGCTCCATCAGGATCATGAAGCTGTCGGGATAGTCGGTCAGCTCCAGCCACGACCGCACGACCCAACCCTGGTCCGGCGGGTTGAACCGGTTGTTGTCGTCGCGATGCATCTGGCGCCGGGCGGTGTCGTAGTCCTGTGGCTCGAGCTTGATCACCCGCACACGTCCGAAGTTGGCGCCCACCGCCTCGACGTAGCGCTTGATCTCGGGGCAACGCTCGGCGTTGATCGTGAACTTGCCGTCCTTGTCGGGGCGCTCGTCGCCCGGCTTCCAGAAGCCGCGGCAGTCCAGCTCGCCGTCAGCGGTCGCGATCGGCGCGAAGTTCGTGTCGCCGCCGCTCTTCCAGTCCATGTACTCGAGCGTCAGGTACTCGGACTCGGGGATCGGGTCCGTCAGGTCCCGGAGGTGGACGAAGCCGCGTTCGCCGAGCGCCTCGATCCGCGGATGCGGGGTGTCGAGCGGAATGTCGGACGACCAGTGGGGGGTCTTCAGCCAATGCGACACGATGGCCGATTGTAGAAGCTCGGCTACCGTGCGGACGTGTCCGGCGCCGTCTCGAAGGCCGTGCTCGTGACCGGCTGCTCGACGGGGATCGGGCGCGCGGCAGCCGAACGCCTCGCTCGTCGGGGCTGGACCGTCTACGCGTCGGCGCGCAGACCGGAGTCGATCAAGGACCTCGCCGACGCCGGCTGCAAGCTGGTGACGCTCGACGTTGCCGACGAGGAATCCCGGCGTGCCGCGATCGCGGAGGTCGAGGGGGCCGAGGGCGCCGTCGGCGCGCTCGTCAACAACGCCGGGTTCAGCCTGGGAGGTCCGGTCGAGGAGGTCCCCCTCGACGAATGGCGCCGCCAATTCGAGACGAACCTGTTCGGCATGATCCGCCTCATCCAGCTCGCGCTGCCCGGGATGCGCCGCCAACGGTGGGGTCGTATCGCGAACGTCAGCTCCGTGGGTGGTCGACTCACGTTTCCCGGCGCCGGGGCGTACCACGCCAGCAAGCACGCGGTGGAGGCGATGAGCGACGCACTCCGGTACGAGGTCAAGCCGTTCGGTGTCCGCGTGTCGGTGATCGAGCCGGGGCTCATCAAGACGAAGTTCGGGGACACCGCGGTCTCGACGGCCGCCGACAGGGGCGGCGAAGGGCCATACGCCGAGTTCATGGCCGGCGTCGCAACACGGACGGCCGGCGCGTACGAGGGCCCGATGGCGATGATGGCGGCGTCGCCCGAACGTGTGGCGAAGGTGATCGAGAGGTCGCTCCGCCGTCGGTGGCCGCGGCCGCGGTACCGGGTCACCGCCGGCGCCCGCATGATGCTCGTCACCCGGGCGTTGACGACCGACCGCGGCTGGGACCGCGTGGTGCGAACGGCCTTCCCGCCGCCGAAACCCGAACCCGAGTAGGGCGGATTACGCCGCCCGTCGTTCCGCGTGCGATCCCGGCAGCCGCGCGTTGATGGCGTCGGTGATCTCGTCGAGGAGAGCCGGCGCGCGCTTCTCGTACACGCGGCGGGCGAGGGCACGTGGCTGACGGTTTCCGCCGTAGCGCACGCCGACCTCGGACCGGCTTCTCGACCACGGCGCGAGCTCGATCTCGACCGCGACTCCGGCCCAGGGGAGCTGGGACCCCAGCCGCGTGCGGATCCGGCGCGCCGGCAGGAGGGCGGTGCCCAGCGCCGTCGGGTCCGCGTGTGCGGAGGCGCCGAGCGAACGCGTGACGTCGTCGAACACCGCTTCGGCGACGGCTACGGGCAGGGCGACGACGCGTGACAAGTATCCGCAAGCGTTGAGTGCATTCATGCGTCCCTCCACGTGCTCGAGCGGATGTACGACTCGAATGCACGGTAACGACGGCACGTGTCGATCCGGTCACGCGCAGGCGTGCACGACGCGAACAGCGGTTGAGCGCTCGGCTACCGGAGTCTCACGGAACTCTTGGTGTCGCGCGTCACTCCGTGTCGCGCGTCACGTCGCGATCGCGACCGGCAGGTGCGCGAGGCCGCGGAGTGTGAACGTGGTCCTCCGCACCGGCTCTCCTGCGAGCTCGATGTCGGGGAACCGCCGCACGAGCGTCCCGACCGCCGCCGCACCCTCGAGCCGCGCCAGCGCCGCGCCCAGGCAGAAGTGGTGGCCTCCGCCGAAGGCGACGTTGCGGTTGGCGTTCTCGCGACCGAGATCGAGCCGGTCGGGGTCGTCGAACTCGGCCGGGTCGCGGTTCGCCGCGCCGAGCAACGGGACGAGGTTCTGACCCTTCGGGATCGTGACGCCGCCCACCTCGTACTCGTCGAGGGTGATGCGCTGCGTGAGCTGCACCGGGCTGTCGAACCGCAACAGCTCCTCGACGGCATGCCGGTCCAGGGACGGGTCGTGGCGCAGGCGCTCGAGCTGGTCGCGATGCTGCAGCAAGGCGAGCGTCCCGTTCCCGATCAGGTTCACCGTCGTCTCGTGCCCGGCGATGAGCAGGAAGAGCGCCGTGCCGAGCAGCTCCTCCTCGCTGAGCCGGTCGCCGTCCTCCTCGGCCTCGATGAGGGCCGAGAGGAGGTCGTCGCGCAACGACCGGCGCCGCCGCTCGATGAGGTCGGTGAAATACTCGAGGAAGGCGTTGCCGGCCGCCTCGATGCGCACCTGCTGGTCGGGAGAGACGAGCGGATCGGGATCGATGCTCGCCGCGAGCTCGGACGACCACGCCGAGAACGTCGCGTGGTCCTCCGGTGGCACGCCGAGGAGCTCGCAGATGATCACGACCGGGAGCGGGTACGCGAGGTCGGTCACGACGTCCATACGGCCGTCGCCGCGGGCTTCGACCTCGTCGAGCCGCTCGTCGACGATCTCCTGGACGCGGACCCGGAGCCGCTCGACCATCTTCGGTGTGAACGCCTTGCTCACGAGGCCACGCAAGCGCGTGTGATCCGGCGGGTCCTTGAACAGCATGACCACGTCGTTCATCTGGTCAATGTTTTCCTCAGATCGCGGATTGGCTTCCGCGAATGCCTGGAAGAGCTCTGAGTTCTTTTGATCGGTGCTCAGGTGCGGATCGCGCACGATCGCAGCGGCATCGGCGTGACGGCTCACGAGGTACACGCCGAACGGCGTGTGATGGACGGGCTCGTGCTCGCGCAGCAAACGGAAGAACTGGTACGGGTCGTCGCGAAACTCGGGTGTGAGCGCGACGCTCAGGAAGTCGAGTGTCTGCTCGGCCGGCTGTGCCATCGAAGCCCCCCATGGGCCGGTGCCGTTTGCGTCACGGTATGCCCGAGTTCGCGGGGGGTCCACGTGACCTGCGGCACACGGTTGATGCTCACGGCCGCGCGCCACGCGACGTGGGACCGGCGCCGCGCACGGGCGCGGCGAGGTTCGCGAACTCGCAGAGTAACGGCCGCGTGTCGCGCGGGTCGACGATCTCCTCGATCATGAATACTTCCGCGGTGCGGAACGGTGAGCGCGCCGCGTCGAGTCGTTGTTCGATCTCGGCCCGTGCCGCGTCGGGGTCGTCGGCCGCTTCGAGCTGGGCCTTGTACGCGGCCTCGATCCCGCCGGCGAGCGGGAGGCTGCCCCAGTCGCCCGACGGCCACGCGAACCGGTACTTGAGCCGGGCCGCGTTCTGGTGCGCGGCGCCGGCGACTCCGTACACCTTGCGCAGGATCACCGAGCACCACGGCACCTGCGCCTGGTAGATGGCGGCGAGGGCCCGGGCGCCGTGCCGGATCGTCGCCGCCCGTTCCGCGTCGACGCCGATGACGAACCCGGGATTGTCGACGAGATGCACGACCGGGAGGTGGAACGTGTCGGCGAGGTCGACGAACCGGGTGACCTTCTGCGAAGCGTCGGCAGTCCACCCGGCGCCGTAGAAGTACGGATCGCCGGCCAGCACCGCCACGGGCCAGCCGTCGAGGCGGGCGAGCCCGGTCACCGCCGACCGGCCGTACCCGCGGCCGATCTCGAGGAACGAGTCCCGGTCGACGACCGCGTCGATGATGTCCCGGACCTTGTAGACCTGCCGGGCGTCGCGCGGGATCGCATCGATGAGCCGGCCCTCACGGCGCTCGGGGTCGTCGGTCGGCTCGACTCGGGGCGGCGCGTCGTCGACCGACCGGGGGAGATAGGAGAGGAAGGACCGCGCCCGGGCGAACGCGTCGTGCTCGGTGTCGACGACGTCGTCGACGGCGCCGTTGCGGCCGTGGATCTCGCTGCCGCCGAGCTCCTCCTTGTCGACGTGCTCACCGAGGCGCGCGACCACCGGCGGTCCCGCCACGAACAGCTGGGAAGTGCCGCGCACCATGACCGAGTAATGGCTCGTCACGACACGCGCCGCGCCCAACCCGGCGACGGATCCGAGGCAGAGCGCGACGACGGGCACGGTGGCGAGGTTCTCGACCACCCATTCCCAGCCCGGGTTGAACGGCACGAAGCTGCGCGCCATCGTCTCGAGCGACTTCACCGAGCCGCCCCCGCCGGAGCCGTCGACGAGCCGGACAATCGGCAGCCGCAGCTCGTTCGCCATCTGCTCGGCGTGGACCTGCTTCTGGAAGATCGACGCATCCGCCGCGCCGCCGCGGACCGTGAAGTCGTCGCCGCCCACGACCACGGGCCGGCCCTCGATGCGGGCCCGCCCCATCACGAAATTGGCGGGAGTGAAGCCGGCCAGCAGCCCGTCGTCGTACTCGGCCTTTCCCGTGAGTGCCCCGACCTCGTGGAACGTGCCGGGGTCGACGAGCGCGTCGATGCGCTCGCGCACGGTGAGCTTGCCCGCGGCGTGCTGACGGGCGACCTTCTCCTCGCCGCCCATCGCGGCCGCCAGCTCGGTGCGCCGCCGCAACTCGTCGAGCTCGGGATCCCAGGTCACTTGCCCACGCGATCCTCCCTGGGTCGCCGTCGCAAGCTCCGGCTTCTGCGACGCCGGTCGGCAAAGCCGCCGTCCGCCGCGGGGCACCGTACTCTTGCGGCCCGTGAGCCAGACGCAGAGCGAGCCCAACACGTACCGCCAGCATCGGTACACGCCGCCGCCGGGCGCGACCGAGATCCTGCTCGTGCGCCACGGCGAGTCCCAGCCTGTCGATCCCGAGCGGCCGTTCGATCTGGTCGACGGGCACGGCGACCCGCCGCTCGACCCGGTGGGCGTGGACCAGGCCGAACGACTTGCGGAGCGGCTCACCGGCGAGGACATCGCCGCGATCTACGTGACGACCCTGCGCCGCACGGTGGAGACGGCGGCACCGCTGGCGAAGCGTCTCGGCATCGTTCCGAGCGTCGAGCCGGAGCTGCGCGAGGTGTACCTGGGGGAATGGGAAGGCGGGCTGCTGCGAGTGAAGGCTGCAGAACACGATCCCGCGTTCGTGCGCGCCGTCGAGGAGCAGCGCTGGGATCTGATTCCCGGCGGCGAGCCCGCCGAAGCATTCCGCGATCGGGTCAGCCTCGGGATCTCGCGTGTTGCCGTCGCGCATCCCGACCAGCTCGTCGTGGTCGTCACCCACGGCGGTGTCATCGGTGAGGTCCTGGCCAACGCGACCGGCGCTCGGGGCTTCGCGTTCATCGGCGCCGACAACGCGTCGATCAGCCACATCGTCGTCGAAGAGGACCGGATCACCGTCCGTCGCTTCAACGACACGACCCACCTCGACCCGCACTTCTCGGTGGCGGCGCCGCCGCCGATCTAATCCCTCTCCCGTTCTCGGCAGCGAAAACGCTCGCGGCACGGACCTTTCTCTGCCGAGAACGGAGGGCTAGAAGTCGAAGTCGCCGGTGGCGACGCGAGTGTCGCCGGTGTCCCGGATGGCAGCGCGCACGTTGCGGGCGATGAGCGCCTGGTGCACCTCGTCGGCGCCGTCGACGAGTCGGGCCGAGCGGGCGTGCTTCATCATCCGCTCGAGCGGCGTGTCGGTGGAGTAGCCGAGCGCGCCGTGCACCTGGATCGCACGGTCGACGACCTTCCAGAGCATGTTCGCCACGTGATGCTTGGCGAAGCTCACCTCCTGGCGGAAGGGCTGCTCGTTCTCGATCTTGTACGCCGCGTGCAGCACCATCAGCTTGGCGGAGTACAGCTCCATCGCCGAGTCGGCCATCATCCACTGGATCGCCTGCTTCTCGGCGAGGGGCGCGCCGTGCAGCTGACGCTCCTCCGCTCGCTTCACGAGCAGCTCGAGGGCCGTCTCGGTCTGGCCGATCCACCGCATGCAGTGCGCGAGCCGCGCCGGGCCGAGTCGCGCTTGCCCGAGCAGGTGGCCGTTGCCCCGACCGCCGAGGACGGCCGAATCCGGGACGCGCAGGTCGGTGATGCGGATCTCGCAGTGGTTGCCGTGGCCGGCCATCGTGTCGATGTCGCGCACGATCTCCCAGCCATCAGCGGGGAGGTCGACGAGGAATGCGGTGTTCGACGCCTGCGGCGGGTCTGCATCGGGATCGGTCTTCGCGATGAGGATGGCGAAGGTCGCGCCCTTGGCGCCGCTGATGAACCACTTGTGGCCGTTGATCACCCACTCGTCGCCGTCCTGGACGGCCATCGTGCGGATGCCGGTCGGGTCGGAACCTGCGACCTCGGGCTCGGTCATCGCGAAGCACGAGCGCACCCGCCCCTCGAGGAGCGGCCGGAGGTACTTCTCCTTCTGCTCGTCGTTGGCGTGGTGCAGCAGCGTGTGCTGGTTGCCCTCGTCGGGCGCCTGGGCGTTCAGGATGAACGGCCCGAAGTTCGTGCGGGCCGCCTCCGCCGACACGAACGCCATCGCCGTGATCCCGAGCCCGAGCCCGCCCCACTCTTTGGGCATGTGGGGGAGCCACACGTTCCACTCGTGCGCCTTCTGGCGGAGCTCGATGATCGTGCGCACGATGTCGGAGCGGTCGGGCTCGCCATCAGGCGCATTGGCGTAGAGCTTCTCCTCCGCCGGGCGCACCACCTCGTCCATGAACTCGCGGACGCGCGCACGCGTCTCCTCGACGTCGGGCGGCAGGGTGAAATCGATGCTCATGCGAGCAGTGTTCCCGTCGCTTGACCGGACGGTCAAGCGGACGTGCGGTAGTGGTATCGGTACGCCGTCTCGAAGCCGGCACGCGTGTACAGCTGGCGGGCCCCGTCGTTCGTCGCCTCGACTTGGAGGTACATCCGAGCGGCACCTCGGCTGTGCCCCCATCGCGCCAGCGCGTGCAGGACGGACGTGGCGGCGCCGCGGCGCCGAGCTTCCCGCCGCGTCCCCATCGCGAACACGCCCGTCCAGCCGCGTTCGAGCACGCCCAGGCCGACCGCAGCGGGCATCTCGTCGACCGGAAGGACCGCCGTGCCGACGGCGGGGCCGAGACGGCGCAGGAGGTGGGCATACGCGCGGAGCCGGTCGCGCGCGGTGTCGTCGTCTCCGAACGCCGACGCGTACTCGGCCACCCAGAACTCGTCGATCCCCTCGCCGAACGTGATCTCGGGTGCTTCGGCTCGCATGGTCTGCGCGATGACGCGCGGCGTGTCGGCCACCAGCACGAGCGTCGGCTCCTCGATCTCGTAGCCGCGGGTCTCGAGCGTGTCGTCGAGCCCGACGGGGAGCACCGCCGGGCTCATCTGGAAGCGTGCCGGGAGATCGCGCTCGCGATAGAAGTCCTCGACCATGTCGATGCGCGCCTCGAGACCGGCGCGGTCACCGCCGTAGGGGAGCGCCGAGTTGCATCGTCGGAACGGGTACTCGGGCGCGGCGCGCAGCAGCCACCCGTCAACGAGCTGCACGGTGGTGGCCGCGGTCGCGTTGGCGGTGAGCTCGTCGATGAGGCGGACCGTCTCGGTTCCCAGACGCGTCATCGGCGTCCACCGTACCGGCGGCCGCGTGCGATCAGACGGGTTCGGCCGAGCCCGAGTACGCGCCTCCGCCGGAGAACATGCCGCGCCGCCACCGGTCGGGCGTCAGCAGCAACGCGCGCGGATACACCTCGAACATCCAGCGGGCGAAGTGGCGACGCGTCCACGGCGTCAACCCGGCGGTGCGCACCGCCAACGCGGCGCCGCGGCGCGAGCGGAGCACCCGCTGGAGCGCGGCCGCGAAATGCAGGTCGCGCCCGAGCGCGCGGCGTACGCCTTCCGTGTATCGACGTCCGGCGCCCGCGGGGTCACCCGTCGCGATCGCCTCGACCGCGACCAGTGCCGTCTCGATCGCTTGCGCGATCCCTTCGCCCGTCAGCGGGTCGACCACGTTCGCGGCGTCCCCGATGTACAGCACGCGCCCGTCAGTGAGCGCGTCGTACTGGAACGAAGCGGGGATCGGCCAGGCGCGGTGCGTCGCCTCGGGCTCGGCGTCCGGCCCGAGCACCGTCCGCACGCTCGGACGCTCGAGCAGCTCCCGCCAGCGCGCGTTGAGCTCCTTGCCGGACATGCCCGGACGGCGCAGCACGCCGAACCCGACGTTCGCGCGCCCTTCGGGCAGCGGGAACACCCAGGCGTACCCGGGGAGCAGGTCGGCCTCGAAGAGCACGTAGAGCCGCGGGTCGTCGACGCCGCGGAAGTACTGGCGGAAGGCGTGCCACGTGCCGAGCTCGGGTGGGGCCGGGGGTCGCAGGCAGCGCCGCACAAAGGAGTAGTGGCCGTCGGCCGCGATGAGAAAGCGCGCCCGTACCGAGTCACCCTCGGCCGTCGTGGCCGTGACGGCCTCGCCGTCGCCGTTCGTGTCGATTCCGCTGACGGCAACGCCGTCGCGCACCTCGACCCCGGCCTCCCGGGCGGTGTCGACGATGGCGGCGTCGAGCTCGACGCGTGGCACGACTGCGGCGTGATCGCCGTCGGTCGCCAGCGGGAGTGAGACGCGGCGGCCGTCCGGCCCGACGAGGACGGTCTCGCGGACGGCCATGTAGCCGGGGAGAGGGCGCAGGTCCACGCCGAGCTGCTCGATGAGGCGCAGGGCCGCGGTCGTGAGGCCGTCCCCGCAGGTCTTGTCGCGCGGGAACGAGGCCTTGTCGACGACCAGGACGTCGAGGCCCCGTCGCCGGGCAGCCAGGCCGGCGGCTGCACCTGCGGGCCCGGCACCCACAACGAGGACATCGACCGCCGTCGCCATTGCGTCCGACGGTACTGCCGACCTCGGCGGCCGATCCGATCGCTTCGACGTGGGCGCCCCCGGCGGGCCAGAATCACCGACGGCCTTTCTGGGCAAACAGGAGTGGTATGAACATCGCTGTCTGCGTGAAGCAGATCCCCGACCCGGCGACGCCGGGTGAGCTGGATCCCGAGACCAAGACGCTCAAGCGCGAGGGCAAGCTGATCCTCGACGACTCCGACGCCTACGGCGTCGAGATGGCCCTCCAGCTCGTCGACGCCGCCGGGGGCGGCGAGGTCACGCTGATCTCGATGGCCCCCAACGACGAGGTGTCGGGGCTGCGCACCGCTCTCGCCATGGGCGCCGCCAAGGCCGTCCTCGTGTCCGACCCGGTCCTCCAAGGCTCCGACGCGCTGTCGACGGCCAAGGTGATCGCGAAGTCGGTCGAGCGCGCGGGCGAGATGGACCTCGTGCTCACGGCCACCGAGTCGACCGACGGCTACACCGGCACGGTCCCGCAGCAGGTCGCCGAGCTGCTCGGCTGGCCCTCGCTCACCTTCGCGAAGCAGATCGAGACGGCCGACGGCAAGGTGAAGATCCAGCGCCAGACCGAGGCGGGCTACGACATCGTCGAGGCGTCGCTCCCCGCCGTCGTCAGCGTCACCGCCGGCGTCGTCGAACCGAGGTACCCGTCCTTCAAGGGGATCATGGCGGCCAAGAACAAGCCCGTCGACAACGCCAAGGCCGCCGACCTCGGCTTGTCCGAGGACGAGGTCGGCTGGAAGGGCGCCCGCCAGCAGATCACGTCGATCGAGGCCGCGCCCGAACGCCAGGCGGGCGAGAAGATCGAGGACGAAGGCGACGCACACGAACGGATCGTCGCCTTCCTCGAGCAGCTCAAGGTCATCTAGGAGGCCACTGCAGATGCCCCTTCCGAAGGTATGGGTCTACGCCGAGGGTGAGGACGGCAAGGCGACCTCGGCGACGCTCGAGCTGCTCACCAAAGCGCGCGAGATCGGCGAGACAGTCGAGGCGGTGTACTCGGGCGCGGACGCCGACACGATCGCCCCCCAGCTCGGCGAGTACGGCGCGACGAAGATCCACGCGGTCGACCACGGCTCGTCGCTCAGCGGAGTGATCGGAGGCGCGCTGCTCGCCAAGCTCGTCGCCGACGAGCAGCCGGACCTGATTCTCTTCGCGCAGAGCTACGACGGGCGCGACGCGATGGGCCGGCTCTCGGTGAAGCTCGACCGGCCGGTGCTGACCAACGGCAACGGCGTGGAGGTCGACGGCGACACCGTCGCCGTGAGCACGGCGGTGTTCGGCGGCAACACGATCGTGACCACGGCCTTCGCGGGTGAGAAGCCCTACCTCGCCGGCATCCGGCCGAAGTCGTTCGCACCCGAGCCCAGCGGCGGGGGCGCGGCCGAGGTCGTGAAGGTCGACAGCGTCGACGCCGGGCGCGCCGCCGAAGCGCAGGTGCTCGACCACCACGTCGAGGAGCAGGAGGGACCCAAGCTCGAGGACGCCGACGTCGTCGTCTCCGGTGGCCGTGGGCTCGGCAGTGCCGAGGCGTACGAGCCGCTGGTCGAGGAGCTGGCGAAGGTGCTCAAGGGCGCGTCGGGCGCGTCACGCGCCATCGTCGACGCCGGCTGGGTGCCGTACTCGAAGCAGGTCGGTCAGACGGGCAAGACCGTGAAGCCCAAGGTGTACATCGCGATCGGGATCTCGGGCGCGACGCAGCACATGGTCGGCATGAAGGGCTCGGACAACATCATCGCCATCAACAAGGACCCGGAGGCGCCGATCTTCGGCGTGTCCGACCTCGGGGTCGTGGGCGACGCGTCGAAGGTGGTGCCGAAGCTCATCGAGGCGCTGAAGGCGAAGGCGTAGCTCGTGACGACGACGGGGGAACGGCTCCGTGAGGTCCGAACGAAGGTCGACGATGCCGTCGTCGCCGTTCGTGACGACGGCGGTTCGTCTCCGGTGCTCACCGCGGTCGTGAGCGAGTTCGCCAAGAAGGCCCAGAAGGCCGCAGCAGCCGACGACGAGCGGGCCGCGGTCATCGAGCTCGAGCAAGCCGGCGATAGCGCGAAGGTGGCTGCAGAAGCCGACACCGGCGTTTCGGGCGCCACGCGCGACGCCGTGCTGGAAGCTCACCTGGCCATCTGCATCGCCAAGTCGAAGCTGTAAGCGAGGCTTGTCGCGCTTCATTGGTCCATGACCGTCGATATTCGACGCTCAAGGACCAACGAACTGGCCGCTACGAGAAACGCGTCGGTGACGTGATCCGTTAAACCGCGCCGTCCGGAACCCACGAGCCGTGGAAGCCGAATGGGACCCGCTGGGGTAGGTGCACCCGGGCGACCTCGTCGAACTCACGCGCGTCGAGGATCACGAGATCGCTCGCGTTCCGGGCGTCGTCGTACACGATCGAGAGGACCCAACCCTCGTCCTCGCCCGCTGTCGGCGACGCGGGGACGAACACGCCCTCGCCGGCGTGCGTGCCCGGCCCGAAGGTCCTCGCGTCCACGGAGCCGGTCCGCAGGTCGTGCTTGAGCAAGCCGCCGAAGTGGAGGCCCTGGTCGTCGATGCCGAAGTGCGCGGCGTACCCGTAACGGTGGCGCCGTCCGACGACGCGCTCGTCGACCCGTGGGAACTCCTGGGGCCGGTCGTCGAGGCGCTCTTCGATGACCTTCCCGGCGTCGAGATCGATGGTCCACCGGTCGAGGGTCGGCGGATCCTCGGCCGGCCCGTAGATGTCCGTGTCGAACATCTTTGGATGCCGCGCGACGTCGAGCACCACGCTCCCGTCCTCGTCGTAGGCGTTGAGCGGATGGAAGACGTAGCAGAGCTCGACGTCGAACCAGCGCACGTCGGCGTTCCCGCCGTCGCGCGGCATGACGCCGACCCGGGCGCCGTAGTCGGGCGTCCACGCCGCCGGGAACGGGCGCTTGCCGACGAGGTCGAAGTCGAACACCACGGGAAGGTCGAGGAACACGACGTTGCGCTCGGTGATGGCGAAGTCGTGCACCATCGAGGGACCCCGGATGTCGATGTCCTCGCTGCGGACGAGCTCGCCGGCCGCGTTGACGGCGTGGAAGCGGAGCCACGGCGGACCGAACGGGTCGTAGCCGAAGAAGAGCATCTCGCCGGTCACGGGATCGACCTTCGGATGCGCGGTCATCGCGGACCGCAGCTTGCCGTCGAAGTCGTAGCGTCCGACGGTCGACAAGTCGGGTCGCACCTGCGTCGGGAGGCACACCTCGACGAGGGCGAAGATCTTGCCCGCGTGCGCGACAACGTGCGTGTTCGCCGCGCTCGAGCCGACCGGGAACACGTCGTCGGGTTGCCCGGGGATCGGGTCCTCGCCGAGCAGATCGACCGCTTGGTCGGTGCGCACCCAGCGGTTCCGGTACGAGACGGCTTTGCCGTCGCGCAGCTCGACGGCGTGGAGCATGCCGTCGCCGGTGAACCAGTGGTACGCCGCGGGGTCGGGCGCGATCGGGTTGGGGCCGTTGCGCAGGTAGCGCCCGTTGATCTCGGGCGGGATCGCGCCTTCGACGGCGAGGTCGGTCACGGTGAGCTCATCCTTGACGGGCGCGAAGTTCCCGACCAGGTACTGGTTCTCGACGGTGGTCATGACGACTCCTTGGGTTGAGGAACGGATTCGCGCAAGCCGCGGATCTGGATGTCGCAGACGTGGTCGACGAGCGTGTCGACGTCGGGCCACGGGAAGTCCGGGAGCGAGATGAGCAGCGACGTGATGCCGTGCATCGCGGTCCACAGGGCGGTCGCCGCGAACACCGGGTCGACGGATCGGAGATCACCGGACTCGATGGCGCGATGCACGGCGTCGACGAGGTGCTGGAACGCGCGCCCCCCGGCGCCGGTGATGGCCTCGAGCCGGCGATCGCCGCCGATCCGGGACATGAACAGGATGCGGTACGGCTCCGGGTTGTCGAGGCCGAAGCGCACGTACGCGCGTCCACGGCGGCGGAGGCTCTCGACCGGGTCGTCGACGGTGGCGCCGGCCTGCTCGATCACCGAGTCGAAGACCTCGAAGTGCCGCTCGCACACCGCGACGATGAGCGCTTCCTTGTCGGGGAAGTGCAGGTAGATCGACGGTGGCGTGACACCCACGGCGTCAGCGATCGCGCGGATCGACACCGTGTCGGCGCCGCCCGACTCGATCATCAGCCGCTCCGTCGCCGCCAGCAGGTCGTCGCGCAGCTTGTCGCCCTCGCCGCGACGGGCGCGGGGGCGGGCGGGGACCGCGGACGGGCGCGCGGCCGTCATCGTGATCCCGCCGGCTCCGGGACCTGCCGTTCGGCCGGGGTCTCCGGTTCGGCCTCTTCGCTGATCCCGATGTGGTCGTGCAGGCGCCTCATCCATTTCGGCGCCCACCAGTTCGCCTCGCCGGCGATGCGCATGAACGCCGGCACCAACGTCGCCCGGATCACGAACGCGTCCATGAGCACGGCGATCGTCAGTCCCAAGCCGAAGATCTTGATGAACGACACGCCCGACGTCGCGAACGCGATGAACACGACGCTGATGAGCACCGCCGCGGCCGTGACGATCGGGCCCGTCCGTTCGAGGCCGACGGCGACCGATCGCGTGTTGTCGCCGGTGCGGTCGTGTTCCTCCTTGATGCGTGAGAGAAGGAAGACCTCGTAGTCCATCGAGAGGCCGAACGCGAGACAGAAGAGCAGGAGTGGGACCGTCGCCGGCAGCGTGCCGGTGGGTGTGAAGTCGAGGA
>DASZGY010000012.1:0-3019 GCA_035938395.1 Acidimicrobiia bacterium | reverse complement strand
CACCACGCGGTAGGCCTCGCCGTACTGCCGGCGGAGGTCACGGGCCACGGCGCGCGAGACACCGGGGTCGTCGTCAACGGTCAGCAGGACCGGCTTCCGGTCGGTGTCGGTGGCCATGCGGCTCCGACGGTATCGCCCCGGACGGGGCGTTCAGACCAAGGGTTCGGCGGCCGATCCTCGATGATTTCGGGGCGGGGATCCGGTCAACATTGTCTACGGGCGACGCCAGGCAGACCCCCTGACGCTGGAGGAGCGATGAGCCTTCCCAAGATCGTCACACGCGAGCAGTGGCTCGCTGTCTTCATCCACGCCGACGGAAGGGTGTTCCACACCTACTCGCAGTACGCCCGCGGCCTCGAGTCCACCGGCGGCTCCTACTACTTCCTCGACCTCACCGCCCTGGGCCGGCAGGAAGAGTGGGAGGAGCCCAAGGGCCGCAGCGAGTCCGCACGGTCGGCGACGCCCGACTTCTCGTCCTGACCACGGTCGACGCGACGATGGCGGGATGATCTTCGTCGCGCTTCTCCGCGCTATCAACCTCGGCCGCGTCAACCGCGTCCCGATGGGCGACCTCCGCGTCGCGCTCACCGACGCCGGGTTCACGGACGTCGTCACGCACCTCCAGAGCGGCAACGTCGTCCTCGGGAGCACGAAGCGCTCGCCGGCAGCCGTGGCCACCGCTGTCGAGCGCCTCGTCGAGAGGGAATTCGGGGTCGACACCAACGTCGTGGCGCGAACTGCCGGTGAGTTCGCCAAAGTTGCGGGCAAGCATCCGCTCGCGCGCCGCGGCAAAGACTCTGCCGTACTGCATGTCGCCTTCCTGAAGACGCGCCCGGCAGCGGCCGCGAAGCGCGCTTTCGCCGAGCGCACGTTCGGCGACGACGAGTTCGTGATCCGGAACACCGAGGTCTACCTGCGGTATCCGCAGGGGGTCGCCGCGTCGAAGATGAACACCGCCCTCTTCCAAGGGGGCCTCGGCACGCCGGCAACGGTCCGGACATGGAAGGTCGTAACGCGCCTCAACGAGCTCGCCGCCGCGGGACATCGATCATGACAAACGCGAACCGCGACCAGATCGAGTACTGGAACTCCGACGAAGCGCGGCGCTGGGTCGACCAGCAGTGGCGATACGACGCGATGCTCGAGCCTTACGCGAGGCGGCTGCTCGGCGCGGCCGAGATCGCTCCCCATGAACGCGTGCTCGACGTGGGGTGCGGAACCGGGACCACGACGCTCGCGGCGGCGGTCGGAGCGCGGGATGTTCTCGGCGTCGACATCGCCGAATCGATGATCGCCCGCGCACGCGATCGGGCACGTGAGCAGGGGCTTCAGAACGCCAGGTTCGAGGTCGCGGACGCGCAGACTGCGCCCTTCGAGGCCGATTCCTACGACGTCGTCATCAGCAGGTTCGGGGTCATGTTCTTCGACGACCCCGTGGCTGCATT
Source organism: Acidimicrobiia bacterium (assembly GCA_035938395.1). Taxonomy (GTDB): domain Bacteria; phylum Actinomycetota; class Acidimicrobiia; order IMCC26256; family JACDBD01; genus JALZAA01. The sequence continues at coordinate 1,574 of DASZGY010000012.1, read as the reverse complement.
CGCGAACCTGCGAACGGCGCTGCGCCGCAATGGCAGGACCGTGTTCGTTTGTTGGCAGAACCTCGCCGGCAACGAGTGGGTCCTCGTCCCGGGCGCGGCAGCAGCCGCACACGTTCCTCCACGCGATGTCGGCGAATCCGGAGCACCGGGACCGTTCGCGTTGGGCGATGCCGAACGCCTTCGGGCTTACCTCACAGGGGCCGGGTTCGGTGACGTCGGCATCCGACCCGTTGCCGACTCCATCCTGCTCGGCGGCGGCGGGACCCTGGACGACGCCGTCGACTTCTTTCGCAGCACCAGCATGGCCCGCACCCTCTTCGCCGAGGCGTCTCCCGACGAAGTTGCCCGCGCGATGGAGGCAGTTCGAGAGGCAATGGCGCGGTATCAGACGCCCGAAGGCGTCCGGCTCGGAACCGCAGCATGGCTCGTGCACGCACGCGGGTGAGGCGCGATGGCGTCGCCTGCACGGTCGGGCAGTCCCGTCGCCGGTATGGCCCGACCAATTCTCAGCCCCCGTGGTTCAACCTTGTGCGGTGGGCGCAGCACCAGATTCTGCGAGCGCGTGCTCGAGCCACGCGCGCAGCGCCGGCTCCGGCGATGCTCCCGTCTGACGGGCCACGACTTGCCCTCGCCGCATCAGCAGCAGCGTCGGGATGCCCTGCACGGAGAAGCGTCCCACCACGCCCGGCGCGGTATCGGCGTTCACCTTGACGAGCTTGACCCGGCCCGCGAGCTCGTGGGCGAGCCGGTCCAGCACCGGGCTGACCATGCGGCACGGACCGCACCAGGGAGCCCAGACGTCGACAAGGACTGGAAGCGATCCGGCGTCGGCAACCTCCGCGAAGGAGTGGTCATCGGCCTCCGTGATCCACGGCAGCGGCTGGTGGCACTGCGCGCACCGAGGTGTTCCGCGAGCAGCCGCCGGCACCCGATTCTTACGACCGCAGTTCTCGCACTGGATCACGTTCATCAGCGATGCTCGTTGCTCGTCGGGACGCGTTGCAGTGCCGTGACCACGAGCTGAAGACCGCGCGTGGCATCGAAGTCGTCGGAGCGCCGGTGCAGCCGGTCGACGAAGTGGTCACGAAGGGCTTCGAGGCCACGAGGGTCGCCGGCCAGATCTCGTATGCGCCGGACGGCGCGGTCGCGATCGTCGTCACGCGCGAGCTGGACGGCAGCGTCGGCCAGATCGTCGACCGCCGGCATGTCACCTCCGCGCTCGTTCGTTTGCATGGTGAAGCTGCCCGTACCCACCTCCGCGGCAAACGAACGAGGCCGGGCTCGTATTTCCTCGAGGCGGGCTGGAGGTCGGGCATTTCGGGAGGGGCGGGTCGCCCGAGGATCACGCGCACGCGGGATGTCAGCCGCCGGCCCTCGTCTCATGCTGAGGCGGACGAGGAGGCGTGGCCATGACCGAGCACAGCCCGAATCAGGAGCCTCGGCTGCTGGAGGGCTCGAGCGCCGACCAAAGGACGGTGACCCTCGAGGTGGTCGGGGGCACCGTCGCATCGGAGGACGTGGCGTACGCAACCGAGAGGATCGAGCAATTCTGCCGGCATGCCCCCGGCGCCGTG
>DASZGY010000011.1:0-36374 GCA_035938395.1 Acidimicrobiia bacterium | reverse complement strand
GCGTGGCGCTTGAAGAGCACCCGGTGACGCTAGGCCCTGACCTCGGTGAGGCCACCTTCGCTCTGCTCGTAGCCCTTGCCGGTCGGCTGCATGAATCCCCATTCGTAGCCGTCCGGGTCCGTGACTTCGAACATCCGGACGCCGTAGGGCTTGTCCTCGGGCGACTTGACGTCGACGCCGGCCGCCGTCACATGTGCGTGGTGCGCGTCGACGTCGTCCACCCAGATCAGGATGAGCTGCTCGGGACCGTGACCCTTCCCGTCCCAGTACCCGGGGTCGCGGCCGGACAGCCAGAGCTGGTCGTCGCCGACCAGCATCTCGGCTTCTCGAACGCGTCCGTCGCCGTCCACGTAACGAGAGACCTCTTCGAACCCGAACACGCGCCCCAACCAGTCGAGACTGGCAGCAGCGTCCTCGTAGTACAGGTAAGGCGTGATGCCCCGGAACTTCACCGTGCTCATCGCGGCTCCCTTTCGATGTACTCGGCGAACCAGGCCAGCAGCACCGGCTCGCCCTTCTGCACGTTGGCAACTCCCGCGGCCGCGACCGCCGGCGGCAGCGCGTCCCACCCGCGGTGTTCGAGCACCACGCGGGTCCCGCCCTCGGTCGGCTCGAAGCGGACCTCCACCTCGGTGACGTGACCACCGTCGTGGAGGAGGTAGTCGAGCAGGAGTCGTTTCCCGGGCTCCCACGCCTTGACGCGGCCGAAGTCGTAGCCCTCGCCGGTCTCCTCGTCCCACACCTCGATCCAGCGACCGCCGACGCCGGGCTCGAAGCGGATCGCGACCGCGCGCTCCGGGTTCTTCCAGCTGTGCGCGCCGCGCTGGTACCACTCGTCGATCTCCTCGGTGAACAGCTCGAACGCCGTGACCGGATCAACCGCGACCTCGACGCTCGTCGTGACGGAGTCCGTCGAGCTCACCGCGACCCACCCTTCCGTGCCCGACGCTCCGCGTGCGCCTTGAACGCACCGAGCTGCTCACCCCAGAACGCCTCGACCTGGTCCAACCACGCCTGCAACGCGACGAACGGCTCGCGGCGCAACCGATAGACGCGCACGCGCGCATCTTCGTCGACCGCCGCCGCTTCGACCAGGCCGGTCGCACGCAGCACTCGCAGGTGCCGGCTCATCGCCGGCGCGCTCGTCTCGGCCGAGGCCGCCAGCTCGCCGGCCCGGCGCGGGCCCTTCCGCAGCAGGTCGACGACCTGTCTCCGGGTGGGATCCGCCAGCGCCGACAGCGTTGCGTCGAGATCCTTCACGGCTTCGCCAATGGTCCCGGGCCGCCGGTCAGCGCGGTCGGTGCTCCGTGCCCTCGCCGCGCGTGATGTGCAGGGTGTCGCCGGGCTCCTGGACGATCGCGCGGTGCCACACGCCGCGCGGGACGATGCACGTCTGGCCCGCCCTGAGCTCGACCACCCGTTCCCCGTCCGGCTCGTCGAGGACCACGTCGACGGCGCCCGTGAGCAGGCATACGACCTCGTCGCCGGCCGGGTGCATCTCCCAGACGTCCCAGTCCTTCGCGTTGTGGAACGTGCCCACGAGCCGGCCGCCGCGCAGCTCGGGCCGGCCGTCGATCGTCGCCCAGAACTCGTCGTCGACCTGCACGGCGAACGCCCGGGGTCCGTCGTCGAGCTGCACATACGTGGTGGCGAGGTCGAACGTCGGCCTCACGGCTTCCTTGCCGGCTTCCATCGGTGCTCCTTCGAGGCCCGGACCGCCCCTTAGCGATCTGGATAACTATTTACTATCACGTTAAGTATCTCGGAGCAACCCGGATCTCGCGGGCGGGGCATCATCGAGGGGTGAGCGAATCGGTCCGCGGGCGTCTGCTCGTCGCGACCCCCACGCTGTACGACCCGAACTTCTTCCGTTCGGTCGTGCTCGTGCTCGAGCACGGCGAGGACGGCGCCCTGGGAGTGGTGCTCAACCGCCCGAGCGAGACCGGAGTCGGTGAGACCCTGCCGGGCTGGAACCCGCTGGCGTCGAACCCGGGTGTCGTGTTCGTCGGGGGCCCGGTGTCGCCCGACGCCGCCATCGGCGTCGCCCGCGCCGGCAGCGCCGATCAGACCGAGGGGTGGTCCCCGCTGTTCGGACACCTCGGCACCGTCGACCTCGGGCGCGACCCGGTCGAGCTCCCGGTCGACGTCCAGAACCTGCGCGTCTTCGCCGGGTACGCGGGGTGGACGGAGGGCCAACTCGACGGCGAGCTCGACGCCGGTGGGTGGTTCGTCGTCGACGCCGCCCCCGACGACGTGTTCACCGCCGAGCCGGCCCGCCTGTGGGTCTCGGTCCTGCGCCGCCAGGGCGGGCGGCTTGCGATGTTCGCCACCGCTCCCCCACATCCCTCTTCGAACTGATGCCCCGGACGGTCATCGACGGCATGAACGTCATCGGCTCACGCGCCGACGGTTGGTGGCGCGATCGCAACGCCGCCGCGCGGCGTCTGCTAGGCCGCCTCCAACACGCCGCGACGCGTTCTCGCGATGAACTCACGTTGGTGCTCGACGGCCGGCCGCCGGCGGAGCTCCCCGAGGGCGACCACGACGGTGTGGAGGTTCGGTACGCGCGCCGCCGCGGCCGCGACGCGGCCGACGACCGGATCGTCGAGCTCGTCGCGGCCGACGCGGATCCGGCGAGCTTGCGCGTGGTGACGTCGGACCGCGACCTCGTCGACCGCGTCACCGCGCTCGGTGCGACGACGGAAGGCGCGGGTGCGTTCCTCCGCCGGCTCGACGGCCTCGGCGCGTGAGGGCGGCGTTCAGTTCCCGGTGATCGCCAAGCACGCTTGCTCGTCCTGGAAGAAGCCGAGGCGGAAGGCCTCCATCCGCTCGAACGAGGTCCCCCGCACCGCCTTCTTGGCCCCGACCGGGTCACCGAACACGAGGAAGGACTGCACGACCTCGTCGAGGTCACCGGGCGAGAGCGAGAACGCAGCTTGTCGCGACTCGGGCTGGCCCCGAGCTTGCACGGTGCCCTGCTGGTCGACGGGCACGCTTCCGACCCACGCGCCGCTGAAGCAGTCGGCTTGGAGGCCGACTTCCTTGGTGTCACCGGTGATGCCAAGACGCGACTGCATGGCGGACGCCCACACGTTCCCGACCAGCACGGAGACGGCGAAGTCGCCGAACTGTCCGTAGACGCCGCGGATGAGATTCCGGTCGTAGGCGACGATGTTCTTGTCCTGGCAGTAGAAGATGGCGTCCTTGTAGTCGCTCGTCTTGAATCCTGAGCACTTGGGGAGGGACGTCTTGTCCGTCGGGTTGTACGCGACCACGTCGCTCACGCTCTGGTACGGCTGACCGCCGAACGTGAACTGCCCCCAATACAGGTCGAGGTCCTGCTTGGTCGTCGGCACGACATCGGCGAACGGCAGGTTGCCGCCTTGCGCGACGTCGAGGGCGCTCGTGAACGGCAGCTCGACGACGGTCGGCGGATTCGACGTGTACTGGGCGCAACGTTGGGTCCCCCCTTCGACGCCCTGCTGGAACGCGTTGACCCGGTCGAAGCCGGACCCGTGCGAGCCCTGATTCGCGGGATCCCCGCCGATCGGGTCACGGAACTCGAGCATGCCGGCGAGACCCTTGTCGAGATCGCCGGGATCGAGCTTGAGCAGCTTGCTGTCGCCGCTTTGTACGTGCGCGGCCCACGCGCCGGCGAAGCAGTCGGCCTGCTGCTCCGCCAGAACTGTGGCAGGAAACTGCGTCCCCGTCTGCGTCTGGATCACGTGACCCCACTCGTGCGACAGCACCTGCGCGAGTGCGAACGCGCCGAACTTCTTGTACAGGCCCGGGAAGAGGTCCTGGTTGTCGTAGTTGACGGTCATGTCGAGGGGGCAGTGGAACGCGTTGTGCTTGAAGTCCTTGTACGTGGCGCCACCGCGCGCGCACTCGGTGATCGACGACAAGTCGGTCTTCGCCGTGTACGCGTGGATGTGACTCGGAGGGAGCACCGAGTAGCGGACGCCGTACACGGCCGGCATCTGCTGGGACCAGAAGTCCTGGATGTCCCGGATCGACGTCTTGAGGATCTTGTCGTACGGCTGCGTCGCGGGCCGGCTCGCCTCCGCCGTCCCGATACCGACCGCGCTCGCCGCGAACACCACCGCCGCGCCGGCGAGCAGCGCCACCCACCTTCTCAACACCGGACCCTCCCCCTGCCGCAAGCGGCCGACAGTCTGCCAAATCTCAACGGGACCGTCGGGCACCACCCGGCGCTTGGTGTACTGGAGGCATGGCTGACGCCGTGCCTGTCGCGGTCGAGCGTGGTGACGTCGACGAGCTCATCCGGCTCGTCGACTCGCTCTGCGCGACTCGGGAGTGGGACCGGCTCGTGGAGTTGCGGGACCGCAGCGAGCAGGCGATCGCGCGCGGGCGTCAGTTGTGGCCGGTCGCCGCACACGCCGAATACCGCCTCGCGCTCGAAGCTCCGGGGCGTTTTGCGGCCATCGTCCTGGTCGAGGGGGCCGGACGTTTCGCACCCGGTCCCCTGCCGGAGGTCGCGGCATCGACACACGAGTGGGCCGAGCTCGCGCCTCATGCGCCGCCCGGGCCGCCGGCGGTGCTCGCCGCGCACGAACGAGTTGTCCGGGGCGAGGACCTGACCGGCCAGACGCTCCCCGGCCCGCCGGTGCTGGATCTCCCGTTGCGCCTGGCCGGCTGGGAGCCCGAGTACTACCTCGCGCACTACCGGCACGACGGAGTCGACCTGCCGGGGCCGACCCCGCCCGCCCTCGAGGCGGTCGACGCGCCGGCGCCCGCCCCGTCGGGAACCCGGGACCCGGCGGCGGACGCGCTCCTCGACGCGGTTCGAGCGTGGACCGACGGCTCGGAAGGGCGCGCCGAGGCCATCGCGGTGCGCGGCGACGCGCTCGCCGCCGTCGCGGGGCTCGGGCGCGACCGGGTGCGCATGGCGGAGGTCTCTCCGTCCGAAGCCCTGCGCACGCTCGCGTGGGCGGGCGCGAGCGGCGGTGCGCACGCCCGCCGGCCCGGCGCGGCGGCAGGCCGGTTCGCCGCATGGTGGGCGGGCGCCGCGCTCACGGGCCTCGTCGACGAGTGGCCCGTCGACGCCGCCGCGCTCGGGGACGCCCTCACTCGGTTGCGCTGGTACGCGTGGGACGGCGGCGGCGCCGCAACCGGCTGGGGACTGCACCTTGCGATCGAAGACGCTTCGTCGGGCCGCAGCTGGGCCGTGGCCGCCATCGACTTCGCAGAAGGCGCGCGCCCGGACCCCTAGATTTGGCCCGTGGACGCTCTCCGGTTCTTCGGGCTCGCGCGCACCGATGATCCCGACGTCTGGCAGCTGCCGGTCATCCCCGCCCTGTGTTCAGGCCGCGGCACGCTTTTCGGTGGAGCCGGCCTCGGCGCCGCGATCGAGGCGCTGGAGCGCACGACCGGGCGTCCGCTGGTCTGGGCGACCGCGCAGTACCTCTCGTACGCGCGGCCGCCTTCGGTCGTGGAGATTGCGATCACGGAGATCGTTCGCGGCCATCGCTCGTCGCAGGCGCGTGCGATCGCACGCGTCGACGGCGAGGAGATCTTCACGGTGACCGCCGCCCTCGGCGCCCGCGACTTCCCGATGTCGGGCTCCTGGGCCATCCGGCCCGACGTACCGCCGCCGGACAACAGCCCGCCGCGCGACCGGCTGCCGCGACACGAGGGGACGATCATGGACCGCCTCCAGACGCGACTCGCCACCGGTCGCTCCATCTACGACCTCCCCGGTCCACCCGGCGACGGACGGGCGGCGCTCTGGGTCCACCTCCCATCGCTCGACATGTCGGCGGCGGCGCTCGCGATCGTCGGGGACTTCGTCCCGTTCGGAGTCGGACAGGCACTCGGGGCCCGGGCCGGAGGCAACAGCCTCGACAACACGCTGCGCGTCGTGACGCGCCACCCGACCGAGTGGATCCTGGCCGACGTGCGCGTCCACGCCGTCGAGCACGGGTTCGGACACGGCCTCGTGCACCTGTGGGCCGAGGACGGCACGCTGCTCGCCACTGCGAGCCAGTCGGCGATCGTGCGCGAGCACCGCGACTGGGGCGAGGATGATGCCGCCGCGGCGACGGACGCCGGGGCGGCACCGAAGGAGGGGGAAGGCACATGAGCGTCCCGCAGCGCTACGGCATCACGGTGCCGTTCGACGGCGTCCCGCTGCACGCGCACCGGGAGTGGTTCGAGGAGATCGCCGCGCTCGGCTACACGGACCTGTGGTCGGCCGAGTCCGGCGGCGCCGACGCCTTCACGCCGCTGGCGCTGGCGGCGGCGTGGACGCCCTCGCTGCGCCTCGGGACGGCCATCGTCCCTGCGTATACGCGCGGCGCGGCGACGCTCGCCGAGACCGTCGCCAGCATGGTGCAGGCCGCGCCGGGGAGGTTCGCGCTCGGCATCGGCACGTCGTCCAACGTGATCGTCGAGAACTGGAACGGCATCCCGTTCGAGGAGCCGTACCGGCGTGTGCGCGACACGATCCGCTTCCTCCGCACCTCGCTCGCGGGCGAGAAGGTCACGCACGAGTACGACACGTTCGCGGTGAAGGGCTTCCGGCTCGGCATCCGCGTCGACGAGGTCCCGCCGATCCTCGTGGCCGCGTTGCGGCCGGGCATGCTTCGCCTCGCCGGGCGCGAAGGCGACGGCGCCATCATCAATTGGCTTTCCGCCGACGACGTCAAGGCCGTCGTGCCCCACGTCGGGGAGGACAAGGAGATCGTCGCCCGCATCTTCGTGCTTCCGACCGACGACGAAGAAGTCGTCCGCTACATCGGCAAGCGGGCCATCGCCGCGTATATCAACGTTCCGGTCTACGCCGCGTTCCACGCCTGGCTCGGTCGGGGCGAGACCCTCCAGCCCATGTGGGACGCGTGGAAGGCAGGCGACCGTGAAGCCGCCACCGCCGCGATCCCCGACGAGCTCGTCGATGCCCTGATCGTCCACGGCACACCGGCGCAGATCCGCGAGCACCTGGATCGTTACATCGCCAACGGAGTCACCACGCCCGCACCCGCGTTCCTCGCCGCTCCCGACGATGCCCGCCGCGCGCTGCGCGAGGCCGCGCCGAACGCGTCGTAGTTTCCCGCCGCTGCTGCCGCCGCGGCGTCAGGCGACTTTCTTGAGCTTCAACTCTTCGTGACGGACCGTCGCCTGACGGCATCCGATGAGCGCGCGTGTCACCCACCAGCCGGGATCGATCTCGCCGGGAGCGAGCGCGAACCGCGCGGAGGTGGGAGCGGCGTGGTGGTTGTTGTGCAGTCCCTCGCCGCCGGTGAAGAGAGCGAGCCATTGCGAGTTCCCGGCCGGGTTGTCGTACGGACGCCGGCCGCGCGTGTGGCCGACCGCGTTGATCGCCCCGCTGAGCATCACGTAGCTGACCGCGTGCACCCCAGCCGCGAGCAATCCAGTCGCCCATCCGAACGTCACGCACAGGATCCCGATCCCGATCGCGAGGCCGAGGATGCCGTGGTTGAAGAACCAGCGGTCGAGCCGATCCTGGGGCACGTCGCGCGCGTACCGCCGCACGGTGAGCTCGTCACGCGCCACTCGGCGGTACAAGCCGACGTTGGCGAGTTGCACGCGCCAGAAGCCGAGGACGCGCGGGCTGTGCGGATCTTCGGGCGTGTCCGACGTGGCGTGGTGGCGGCGATGCACCGCGACCCATTCCCGCGGGCGCATGCCCGTGGTGATCCACAGCAACACCCGGCAGAAGAGCACCGCGGGGGCGCGCATGGTGAGTGCGCGGTGTGCGAGCGTGCGGTGCAGGTACACCGTGGTCGCGACGATCGTGATCTGAGTCACGACGAGGCCGGCCAGCACGGCAATGGGCACGTTCACAGATGGCTCCTCGCGGTCTGAAGATCCGCCCTCGATCCGAGATGCTACCCTACCTACCGGTAGGTAGACGACGCGTGGCGGCTCCACCGGACGTCCGTCACGCAGCAGTCCCAGCCGCTTGGGTGGTGACGGCGTACCCTCGCGCCCGGCTTGGAGACCGTCGCGATGGAAAACAGCCAGGACACGAAGTCCCTGATTCTCGAGGTCGCCCTCGACCGATTCGCCGAGCACGGATACAGCGGCACGAGCCTGAACGACATCGCCGACAAGGTCGGCATCCGGCGCCCGAGTCTCCTGCACCACTTCCCGTCCAAGGAGGCGCTCTATAGCGCCGTCCTCCTCGACGCCTTCGCCGACTGGTTCGCACTGGTCGACGAGGCGATCGCCGGACCCCAGAAGCAGGGGTGGCCGCAGGTCGAGCGCGTGCTCAGGGCTGCCTTCCTGTTCTTCGAGGAGCGTCCCGAGTTCGTGCGCCTGGCGCGCTGGGAGGCGCTCGAGGGCGGGCCCATGCTGTCGGCGGAGCTCGGAACGATGTTGCGACCGCTGTTCGAGCGGGGAACCGAGTTTCTCGAGCGCGAGATGGCTGCCGGCCGGTTGCGACGCTACGACGCGCAGCAGCTGCTCCTCACCGGTTACGGCGCCGTGCTGTCGTATCTCTCGGATGCGCCGTTGATCACGTCGTTGCTCGGCGCCGATCCCTTGAGCTCGACGATGCTCGCCAAACGGCGCGAGCACGTCATCGACGTGCTCCGCAACGCGTTGGAGCCCTAACCGAAGCTCGCGTGCTTGCGAAACCGCTCGAACAACGGCGCTTCGCCGAGAACATCGGCGGCGTCCATGTTCTTGCGCCCCATCAGCACGAGCAGCACGTCGGATGCGGGACCCCGCACGGCGACATCGCCCTTCGCGTGCTCGCGCGTGAGTTGGATCCCCTCGGGGGCGAGCCGTACGAGCCACTCCCCCGGCGTGTCCGTGGTGTGGAGATGGATGGATCCGGCTTCCGGGAAGCGTCGACCCCGGAACGCGCCGAGGATGCCGAGGTACTCGTCGACGCCGTCGGCTGCGAGCGCGGGCTCGACGGCTTCGGCCGCACCGCCCGCGTTCTGGGCGTCCCAGCGGTGCATAGCCGTCTCTTGAGTCGTGCGCCGGGCCCAGAAGCCGACGCTCTGGTCGAAGGGCACCCACGTCCAACAGGGTCTCGCCGGGTCCGTGGCCGCGAGCTTGGCCGCGAGCATGTCGGCGCCGGCGTCCAGCCAGTCGGGAATCGCTTCGTCGGCAGGCGGTTCCTCGCGCTGCTTGAACGCCTTGCCATCGGGAGGCTGGTCGAGGTTTCCCGCCACCCAGCGATGATGCGAGCCGAGATGGTGGGCGAGGTCACGAAGCGTCCACTCCGGACACGACGGCACCGTCGTCTCCATCGGTATGTCGCGCGCTGCCTGCGCGGCCGCGTTGCCTTCCCGTCGCAGTGCCGAGATGTAGTCGCCGTACTCCACGCCCGGACGCTATAGCCCGAGCGTGGGCTCGAGCTCGACGCGCTCCACCAGCTCCGGACCGTCGTTGTCGGCGCTGTTGACCGCAGTTCCGACCGGGTACGCGACGAGGAGATCGTCGGAAGCCGGCTGCAGGAGATGCGTCAACGCGTCGACATCGCCGGACTCCGGGTCGAGCCAGCGGTCCCAGTCCCGCTCCTCGAGGACGACGGGCATGCGGTCGTGGAGCGGCGCGAGCGCGTGGTTGGCGTCGGTCGTCACGATGGCGCACGAGCGCAGCCACTCACCGTCGGCGTGGCTCTCGTCGCTCCACGCTGCCCACAGCCCGGCGAACGCCATCGGCTCACCGTCCCGGCGGTGAATGAACATGGGCTGCTTGCGGGACCCGCGCCGCTGCCACTCGTAGAAGCCCTCGGCCGGTACGAGACAGCGATGCCGCCGGAAGGCCCGTTCGTAGGCGGGCTTGTCCGCCAACGACTCGGCGCGGGCGTTGATCATGCGGTCGCCGACCTTGGGGTCCTTCGCCCACGACGGGATCAACCCCCAACGCAGGTCAGACAGATACCGACGACGGCCGTGGTCCTCAGCCCGGTCCCGGACGGCATACACGGTCGCCCGGGGGGCGACGTTGTAGCTCGGCTCGTGCCCGGCGCCCGCCACCTCGTCGACCCCGAAGCGCGCCACGAGCAGCTCCGGCGACGACGCCTGGACGAACCGTCCGCACATGGGGCTGACGGTACCGAAGCGAAACGTCGGATCGGGCCGTGCCGCGGGTCACGTTGACCCCGGAAGGCCGGGCGCTCATAATCAGACCGAACGGTCGGTTTTCGAGAGGGTCGCATGAGCACCACCACCCCACGGCTCCGCAAGGGGGAGGCAACCCGCCTCCTGATCCTCGAGCGGGCCGCTCCCGTCTTCAACCAGCGGGGGTACGCCGGCGCGTCGATGAGCGAGCTCGTCGAAGCCACCGGGATCGAGAAGGGCGGGATCTACAACCACTTCGGGAGCAAGGAAGACCTCGCCGTCGAGGCCTTCGACTACTCGATATCCCTCATCGTCGACGGGTACGCCGCCGTGCAGGAGGGCAAGGTCGGGCTCGACCGGCTCGAGGCCATCATCGAGATCTTCGGCAACTGGTCCGGACACCCGCTGGTCGCCGGCGGGTGCCCGATCATGAACACCGCCATCGAGGCCGACGACACGAACCCCGCGCTGGCGGCGCGAGCGCGCGCCGCCATGGACTCGTGGCACCGCCTGATCGGCTCGATCCTGAAAGACGCCAAAGCGCGAGGCGAGGTCGACGGCGATGTCGACCCCTACGAGCTCGCCACCCTCGTGACCTCGACGCTCGAAGGATCCCTCATGCTCACCAGGCTGTTCGACGATCCCGCGTACAAGCACCGCGCGGTCGCGTCGCTCATCGAGCACGTCGAGAGCCTGCGCAAGTCGCCGCGTCAACGGAAAGGGAGGGCGAACCGATGACGACTTTTGAGGAACGAAGCCGCGTCGTGACCTGGGACGACCCGGTCGCGAGCTGGAAAGCAGCGAGCGGTCTGCGCGGTATCGAAGTGCTCAGGGCGATCGAAGGCGGCGAGCTGCCGCCGCCTCCCGTCGCGCGCCTGCTCGGATTCGAGGTCGACCAGGTGAGCGAGGGCCTCGTGACGTTCGCGTTCGAGCCGGCCGAGTTCCACTACAACCCGCTCGGCACCGTCCACGGCGGGATCATCACGACTGTGCTCGACAGCGCGATGGGATGCGCGGTGCACAGCCGGTTGCGCGCCGGGCTCAGCTACACGACGCTCGAGCTGAAAGTGAACTTCCTCAAGCCGGTGCGCGTCACGACCGGGCGCGTGCGCGGGGAGGGCAAGGTCGTCCACCTCGGCGGGCGCGTTGCAACCGCCGAAGCCCATCTCGTCGACGGCGAGGGCGTGCTGTACGCCCACGGCACGAGCACATGCCTGATCTCGTCGTCCGGCGCCGGCTCCTCGAACGCCGGGGCCGCGTGATGGCGGCGGTCGAACAGCCTCCGATCCAGCCCGCGGGAGCACCCGGCCGCGTCGTCCACCTCGACGACGGCGGGGCCGTCACGATCCGGTCCATCGAGCCCGCCGACGCGTACCCGCTGCTGCGCATGTTCGACCGGCTCTCCCCCGAGTCGATCTACCACCGGTTCTTCTCACCGATGCCCCGCCCCCGGCGCGCCGCGCTGCTCCATCTGGCCGGCCTCGACCACGAGCTGCACGAGGCGCTGGTCGCGCAAGTGGGCCACGAGATCGTCGCCGTCGCCCGTTACGACGGCCGCCGGGGCGAGGACGACGCCGAGGTCGCGGTGATCGTGGACGACGAGTGGCAGGACCGCGGTCTCGGAACCCGGTTGCTGCACCACCTGGCGCGTGCCGGCAGCCGGCGCGGGCTGGTCGCGTTCCGGGCGACCGTCCTCGGCGAGAACCGCCGTGCGCTTCCCTTCTTGCGGCGCCTTTCGCCCGCCGCCGACGTCCGGTTCCGCGACGGCGAGTACCAGGTCTACGCGCCCTTCCACGGCCGCGCCGCCGAGCCCAGCCGACGCCGGTCGGCGACTCCGTAGACGAACCCGCCGCATCCCCGACGGGTCCCAAACGGGGGTCCCAAATATTCCGACCTTTTTGCTCGACTTTTCGCCGGCCGCTGATACCTTGAGGGAAAACGAGCCTGAGCACGAGCCAGAGGAGACGCAACCATGTCACTTCGCCTCGGGGATACCGCTCCCGACTTCACCGCGGAGACCACCGAAGGGACGCTGAGCCTCTACGACTACCTCGGCGACAGCTGGGGGATGCTCTTCTCGCACCCCAAGGACTTCACGCCCGTGTGCACGACCGAGCTCGGCGCCTTCGCGCGGCGCCGGTCGGAGTTCGACCAGCGCAACGTGAAGCTGATCGGGATCAGCGTCGACCCGCTCGAGTCCCACAAGGGCTGGTCGAAGGACATCGAGGAGACGCAGGGGGCGGCGCCCAACTATCCGTTGATCGCCGACCCGGACCGCAAGGTCGCCGATCTCTACGACATGATCCACCCGAACGCCAGCGACACGGTCACGGTCCGGTCCGTGTTCATCATCGGTCCGGACAAGAAGATCAAGCTGATCATCACGTACCCGCAGAGCGCCGGGCGCAACGTCGACGAGCTCCTGCGGGTCATCGACTCTCTCCAGCTGACCGCCGGTTACAGCGTCTCGACGCCGGTCGACTGGAAGGATGGCGAGGACGTGATCATCGTCCCGGCCGTCTCGGACGAGGACGCGAAGCAGAAGTTCCCCAAGGGCTGGAAGGCCATCAAGCCCTATCTGCGGGTCACTCCCCAACCGAACAAGTAACGCCGACGCTCCTCCTCAGCGCAGCTAGACCCAGCCCATCGGGTCGACGGGGGTGCCGTTGACACGCACCTCCCAGTGGAGGTGCGGGCCGGTCGAGGCGCCGGTGGAGCCGACGTTTCCGATGACCTCGCCGGTGCTCACGTGCTGGCCGACCCGGACGCCGATGCTCGACTGGTGGCCGTACCCGGTGGCGAGCCCGCCGCCGTGGTCGATCAGGGTGAAGTTGCCGTATCCACCGTTCCAGCCCGCCATGACGACGACGCCGTCGCCGGCCGCCTTGATCGGCGTGCCCTGCGAGACCCCGATGTCGACACCTGCGTGAAGGCGGTTCCCTCCCAGCACCGGGTCGTTCCGATAGCCGAACGGACTGGTGATGGGACCGTTCACGGGCCAGCTGAACCGGTGGTTCCCGGCCGTCGGGTTGCCGCGGCTCACACTGGCCGAGATCTGCGCCTGGACCGCGTTGTATTGCGCTTCGAAATCGGCCTTGCGGGCGCGGATGCCCTCGATGGCCTGCTGCTCCTGTTGCTCGGCCGCGGTCACCTGGTCCCGCTCGCCGTCGGCCTGGGTTCGGAGCTGCGTGACCTGATCACGTTGCTCGGCCGCGACGCGTTCGGCCTCCTGCGCCTTCGCCTGCTCCTTGCGGAGGTCGCTCTGAGCGTCGTCGAGTTGGACCTTGAGGCCGCCCTGGCGCTGTAGCTCCCGCTCGAAGCGACGCGTGTTCTCGCCGAGGTACTTGCTCCCGGCGATCACCTCGTGGGCGCCGCCGCTCGTCGACAGCAGCGTGAAGTTGGTCGTCCCGTTGCCGCCGCCCTTGTACAAGGCGACCGCCGACGCGTTGAACTTGCCCTTCGACGCTTCGATCTCGGCCGTGATCCGGTCGATGTCGCGCTGCACGGTCTCGACCTGGGCCTGGATGACGGCGATCTCGGCTTCTGCCGCATCGACCCGCTGGCTGGCCTCGGCGATCTGCCGGTCGAGCGCCGCCACCTTCGCCTCGAGGTCCTGGCGGTGCGCGGTGATCCCCTGCAGCTCGTTGAGGGCCGCGACCTCCTCGGCCGAGACGCCCTCGATCGCGTTGGAGAGCTCGTCGCGCCGGGTCTTGGGATCAGGAGACTGCTGACCGCCGGCGACGCCGGGCGCGACGAGGCCGAGAAGGAGCGTGGCGACGCCCAGGCAGAGGAGCAAACGAGGGATTTTCAGGGTTCTGAGCGTACGCAACATGAGTCACACAAGCAACAAATCCCACCCAAAAGACGCACTTCCCCCGCCAGCAACGGGCGCGACGCAGCGCCGGGCGACCTCTCGGACGTGGGGCCCACTCCCCTGCCGGCGATCCCGGGGGGCGCGTGTCGGGCGGTCAGACGTTCAGGAAGCGGCGCAGGCCGACCCCGGCCCCGACCGCGCCGATGACGGCGCCGCCGAGCAGGAGCCCGATGCTGATCGTCCCCGCGTTGCCTGTGGTCACGAAGAATCCCTGGAAGAAGCCCTTCGTGGTGTCGAGCTGGCTCAGCAGGTACTGGAGCGCGAACACGCCGCTCACGGCCAGGCCCGCACCGACTGCTCCCTGCACGAGCCCCTCGGCCATGAACGGGATCCGCACGAACCAGTTCGACGCGCCGACGAGCTTCATCACTTCGATCTCGCGCCGGCGAGCGAACGTCGCGAGGCGGATCGTGTTCACGATCAGGAACAGCGACGATGCGATCAGGATCGTCGAGATGGCGATGAACATATAGCGAAGGAAGTTCGTGATGTCGATGAGCTGCTTGATCGCCTTGTCAGCAGTGATCGCCTCGTCGACGCCCGGTCTCGTGTTGAATTTGTCGCGCAGTGTGGTCGTCTGCCGTACCTGCGTCGGCGCCACACGGAACGACGCCGGAAGCGCGCTCGGATCGACCGAGCTGACCAGGTCCGGCTTGTCCTTGAAGATGCGCTTGAAATCGTTGTACGCCTGCTCTTTCGAGATGTACTTGGCGCTCTTGATTTGCCTGTCGTTATTGAGCTGGTTTCGCAACGCGTCGATCTGTTCCTTCGTGGCATCCGTCTTCATGTAGATCTCGAACTCGACGCCGTGCTTCCACTTGTTCGTGCCGTGGTCGACCCACTGCTGGAACAAGAGGATCCCGCCCAGCAGCAGCAGCGACACGGTGACCGTCAGGATCCCGGCCAGTGTCATCAGCAGGTTCCTTCGCAGCGAGATCAGCGTCTCGCGCGCGAAGTAGGACAGGCGTCGCACGATCCAATCAGCTCCCGACGCCGTAGACGCCGCGAGCTTGGTCCCGCACCATGTGCCCGTGATCGAGCTCGATGACGCGCCGCCGCATCGCGTCGACGATGCGCTGGTCGTGCGTGGCCATCACGATGGTGGTGCCGGTGCGATTGATGCGGTCGAGCAGTCGCATGATCCCGACGGTCGTCGCCGGGTCGACGTTCCCGGTGGGCTCGTCGGCCAGCAGGATGAGCGGCCGGTTCACGAACGCTCTCGCGATCGACACGCGTTGCTGCTCGCCACCCGAGAGCTCGGTCGGGAACCGGGTGGTCTTCCGGCTCAGGCCGACGAGGTCGAGGATCTGCGGGACCTGCGCGTCGATGACGTGCCGGGGCCGGCCGATGACCTCCTGCGCGAACGCGACATTCTCGTAGACGGTCTTGTTGGGGAGGAGCTTGTAGTCCTGGAACACGCACCCGACGTTGCGCCGCAGTTGCGGGATCTTCCAGGAGCTGAGGCGGGAGATGTCGCGTCCGGCGACGATGATGCGGCCGGAGGTCGAGTTCTCCTCGCGCAGCAGCAGGCGGAGCGCCGTCGACTTCCCCGAGCCGGACGGCCCGACGACGAAGACGAACTCGCCTTTGCTGATGTCGAACGACACGTCGCGGAGCGCGGCGACATCGCCCTTGTAGATCTTGGTGACACCTTCGAATCGAATCATCGACGCCCAAGCAGCGAAGCGGACCGGGAGGGGTTGAGCAACGTGCGGCGGGAGTGCTCCGGCGGAGAGTATCAGCCCGGCCTCCGCAACAGGGGTAGGGGGCGGCCCGGATCACAGCTAGCTGTGAGGGTGCGCCCCCGGGTCCGACGGCGGCGATGCGCCGCCGTCGTGCTGGCGGCGCCACTGGAGGTACGCCTCGATGAAAGGGTCGAGCTCGCCGTCGAGGACCGACTGGACGTTGCCGGTCTCGTACCGCGTGCGCTCGTCCTTCACGAGTTGATACGGCGCGAGCGTGTAGCTGCGGATCTGACTCCCGAACGCGACGTCCTTCTTCTCGCCCGACAGCGACTCGAGCTCCTGCTGCCGTTCGAGGCGCTGCCGTTCGGCAAGACGCGCGGCGAGGATCTGCAACGCCTTGGCGCGGTTCTGGATCTGCGACCGCTCGTTCTGAACCGATACGACGACGCCGGTCGGAAGGTGCGTGATGCGCACCGCGGAGTCCGTGACGTTGACATGCTGTCCGCCCGCGCCCGAAGACCGATACGTGTCGATCCGCAGGTCGTTCGGATCGATGTCGGGCTCCTCGGAATGCTCGAGCGCTGGAACCGCGTCGAACGACGCGAACGCGGTCTGGCGGCGCGCGTTGGCGTCGAACGGTGAGATGCGAATGAGGCGGTGGACGCCCTTTTCACCCTGGAGCAAGCCGAACGCGTAACGACCCTTCACGATGAAGGTCGCCGACGTGATGCCCGCTTCCGTCCCCTCTTGGACTTCGTCGAGCTCGACGTCGAAGCCGCGCCGCTCCGCCCAGCGCGAGTACATGCGCAACAGCATCTCGGTCCAGTCCTGCGCGTCGGTGCCGCCAGCACCCGAGTGGACCTCGCAGATCGCGTCGCGCTCGTCGTGCTCGCCCGTGAACAGCGCGCGCAGCTCCAGCTTGTCGAGATCGGCGGCCAACGACACGACTCCGGCGTCCACCTCGGGCTCGACCGAATCGTCGCCCTCCTCTCGGCCCAGCTGGAACAGCGTCTCGACCTCGGAGAGGCGCTCCTCGAGCCCGTCGAAGACCCCGAGGTCGTCACGTACTCGAGCGAGCTCGGTCGTGACCTTGCGCGCCCGGTCCTGCTCCTCCCACAGGTCGGGCCGGCTCGCCTCCTGCTCGAGCTCGGTCAGCCGGGCCCGCGCCGCGTCGATCTGGAGATAAGCGCGCGCGTCCTCGACGCGGCGACGGAGATCGGCCAGCGTTTCAGTGAAGTCGCGCATCGCGAAGGCTGCGGCCGTGAATGCCGCGGTTCAGCGACCGTGGCAGTGCTTGAACTTCTTGCCGCTCCCGCAGTAGCACGGCTCGTTGCGACCGGGCGTCTTCTCGACGTGCACAGGCTGTTGCACGACGTCTTCCGGTCGCTCGGCCACCGCAGTTGCGGTCGCGGCGCCCGTGCCGTCTCCCATGCCGTCGCCCCCCGGCTCCTCGAGCGGCTGCCCGGCGGCGGCGGCCTGGAGCGCCTCCGAGCCCTGCACGGGCCCCTCGGACGCGGAGTACCGGACGTTGCTCGCCTCTCGGCGCGGACCGTCGTCGGCGACGACCTGGAGGTGCGAGACGTAGCGCACGAAGTTGTCCTGCACGCTCGCCATCATCGCCGAGAACATGTCGAAGCCCTCGCGCTGCCACTCGGCCAGCGGGTCCTTCTGACCCATCGCACGCAGGTTGATGCCCTCGCGGAGGTAGTCCATCTCGTAGAGGTGCTCGCGCCAGTGCTGGTCGATCACCGAGAGCATCACGCGGCGCTCGATCTCGCGGAGCGAGTCGCTCCCGATCGTCTGCTCCTTCTGCTCGTAGAGCTCCACCGCGTCGTCGGTCAGCAATTGCACGACCGACTCACGCTCCGGCAGGTCGAGCTCTTCGAGTGTGATCCTCGTCGGGAACGTGCTCTCGATCTGCGTGTGCAGCTCCTCGAGGTCCCACTCCTCCGGGTACTCGGTCGGGCACCACGTCTCGACGGCGTGGCGGACGGCGCCTTCGATCGCCTCGAACGCCTCGTCGCGCAGGTCGCCGCCGTCGAGGATCTGCTGGCGGCGCTTGTAGATCACCTTGCGCTGCTCGTTCATCACCTCGTCGTACTTGAGGACGTCCTTGCGGATCTCGAAGTTGCGGTCCTCGACCGTGCGCTGCGCGCGTTCGATCGCCTTCGTCACCATGCGCGCCTCGAGCGGCACGTCGTCGGGGAACGCCTTCCCCATCACCCAGTTCATGGCCCCCGTCGCGAACAGGCGCATGAGCTCGTCCTCGAGCGAGAGGTAGAAGCGGCTCTCGCCCGGGTCGCCCTGGCGACCGGCCCGACCCCGGAGCTGGTTGTCGATCCGGCGGCTCTCGTGGCGCTCGGTGCCGAGCACGTAGAGCCCGCCGAGCTCGCGGACCTGGTCGCCGGCGGGACGGCACTCGTCGCGGAACTTCGTCACCAGCTCCTGGTATCGCTCCGGGGCTTCCTCGGGGGTGTAGCCCTCGGCGACGAGCTCCTGGCGGGCGAGGCCCTCGGGGTTGCCGCCGAGCAGGATGTCGACGCCGCGGCCGGCCATGTTCGTGGCCACCGTCACCGTGTGCGGACGGCCGGCCTGCGTGACGATGAGCGCTTCTTTCTCGTGCTGCTTCGCGTTCAGCACCGAATGCGGGACGCCGCGCTTCTCGAGCAGCCGCGACAGCTTTTCGGACTTCTCGACGGAGATCGTGCCGACGAGCACAGGCTGGCCGTTCTCGTGCCGCTCTTCGATGTCGTCGGCGACGGCGTTGAACTTGGCGTCCTCGGTCTTGTAGATGAGGTCGGGGTTGTCGTCCCGGACCATGGGCTCGTTGGTCGGGATCCCGACGACGTCGAGTGCGTACGTGTGCGCGAACTCGCCCGCCTCGGTCAACGCCGTTCCCGTCATGCCGGAGAGCTTCTCGTACATGCGGAAGTAGTTCTGGAGCGTGACCGTCGCCAACGTCTGGTTCTCCGCCTTGACGTTGACGCCTTCCTTGGCCTCGACCGCCTGATGGAGACCCTCGCTCCAGCGGCGGCCCTCGAGGATGCGGCCCGTGAACTCGTCGACGATCTTCGCCTCGCCGTTCTGGATGACGTAGTCGACGTCCCGCTTGAACAGCTCCTTCGCGCGCAACGCGGCTTGGAGCTGATGGACGAAGTTCTGGTTGACGTGCTCGTAGAGGTTGTCGACGTCGAGTGCCTGCTCGACGCGGCCGATGCCGTCCTCGGTCGGAACGACGGTTCGCTTCGCCTCGTCGACTTCGTAGTCGCGGTCGCGCTGGAGGCCCTTCACGACCCGCGCGAACCGGTAGTAGAGCTCCTGCGCGTCGTCGGCCCGGCCCGAGATGATCAGCGGCGTGCGGGCCTCGTCGACGAGGATCGAGTCGACCTCGTCGACGATGGCGAAAAAGTGGCCCCGCTGCGTCTGCTCCTCCTTCGACAGGGCCATGTTGTCGCGGAGGTAGTCGAAGCCGAACTCGTTGTTCGTGCCGTAGGTGATGTCGGCTTGGTACGCGGCCCGCTTCGACTCGGGGTCGTCGACCTGGGGGACGACGACACCGACCTCCATCCCGAGGAATCGGTAGATCTGCCCCATCCAATCGGCGTCGCGCTTGGCCAGGTAGTCGTTGACCGTCACGAGGTGGCAGCCGTAGCCGGCCAGGGCGTTCAGGTAGAGGGGCAGCGTCGCCACGAGGGTCTTGCCCTCTCCGGTCTTCATCTCGGCGACCCAGCCGAAGTGGAGCGCGGCGCCGCCCATGATCTGCACGTCGAAGTGGCGCTGGCCGAGCGTCCGCTTCGCCGCCTCCCGCACCACCGCGAACGCCTCGGGGAGCATGTCGTCGAGCATCTCGACGCGCTCCTCCTTCGAGTCGCACTGGGCGAGCCGGCCCCGGAACTCGTCGGTCATCGCCCGCAGCGCCTCGTCGGAGCGCGCCTGCATCTCCGGCTCGAAGGCGGCGACCTCGGGCACGATCGTCTCGACGAGCTTGAGCTTCCGGCCTTCGCCCGCGTGAAGGAGCTTGTTGAAGAGGCCCATGTGCCCGCGAGTGTACCGACGGCCGTCCTCGCAGAAGCCTGCATGCCAGCATTCCGCAGTGGCGACGGCCGTCGGGCAGGACTCGGAGCTCCAGATCCTTTCGGAACCGCCGAAGAAGTGGTGGGAGCGGATCTCGGCGACGGTGGTGGGATGCGTCGTCGCCGTCGTGCTCGCCGTCTGGTCCACGGCCGGCGCCTGGGGCGACCGGCCGCCGCACGGCGAGGACGTCATGGCGTATCTCGTGCGGGCCGACTTCGCCCTACCCCACCTCGTGGCCCACGCGCGACTCGACGGCTGGTTTCCACGCTTCTACCTCGGCTACCAGGAGTTCCTGTTCAACGGCCCGGGCGTGGCGTGGGCGATGGGTGCCGCGCGGGGCGTGACCCTCGGCGCGCTTTCCAACTCCGGCGCGCTGAAAGTCGTCGGTGTGGTGTCGTTCGCGGCACTGCCGGTCGCCATGGCGTTCCTTGCCCGGTCGCTGGGGCTCGGTCGGCTGGCGGCGGGGATCGCCGCGGTGCTGTCGCTGTTGGTCTCGAGCGAGTTCGGGCCCGGCCTCCAAGGCCTCTATCTCATCGGCCTCGTGTCGCACCAGCTCGGCGCGCCACTCTTCTGTCTCGCGCTCGGAGCGTTGCTACGCGTGCCGAGGGACGCCCGACGGCGCTGGGTAGTGCTCGCAGCCGTGTCGCTGGCCGGGCTCGCGATCACGCACCTCATCTCCGTGATGATCCTCGCCGTCGTCTTCCCGTTGCTCGCGTTCGGTCTGCGGCGCGACCACCTCGGACGCGCCTCCCTCGCCCGGTTCGCGGTGACCGGCGGACTGGCAGCGGCGCTGGCGGCGTGGTGGCTGATCCCCGTGCTCGCACACCTCGACCTCCGAGGCGTGGTGGCGACCTGGGCGACACCCTCCTTCGGGGATCGCGTCGACGCCATCGTGAACGGTCACGTCCTGTTCCGTCCGTACACGGTGTGGATCGTGGTCGCCGGCTGGGCCTACGGGCTGTTGCGGGTGCGCCGCCGCCCGTTCGCCCTCGTCCTCGTCGTGACGCCGCTCGTCTTCCTGGTGCTCGCGCACTGGGTGGCGTCACGCTGGCCGCGCAACGAGATCGCGATGCAGCTCGCCAACCGAGGACTCGGCTACGCCGGGTTGCTCGCGGTCCTGCCGTTGTCCGCAGGGATCGCCGCCGGCGCGCGGTTCGCGAGCACCCGGCTGTCGAGGTGGCGATGGGCCGGCGCGGCAGCAGTGGCGGCCGCGCTCGGCGTGGCGGTCGCCGTCGTCGTGTCGCCGCTCGGCCCCGACCGCCGGGCGGCGAGCGAGCTCGCGCCGCCCGTCCCCCAGCTGCAGCACGCCGCCTCCGAGCTCCGGCGCGTCGTCCCCGACGGTGCCCGATTCGCCACCCAGCGCGACTATCCGGACGAGGTCCTCCGGACTGGCGTGCTCCTGCCGCCGACGTGGCTGGCCCAGGCGTCGGGCCGCAACTCGCTCAACGGATGGAACCTCGAGTCATCGAACACGCCCGAGCCCGACCTCGAGCCCGACCTGTACCTCGGAAAGCGTCCCGCCGACACGCAGGCGGACGTGCTCAGCAGGCTCGGCGTCTCGCACGTCGTCACCACGGCCGACCCCTTCGCCGACGCGCTCGTGGCGTCGGACCGGTTCGAGCTCGTCTGGCGGGAGCCACCGATCGCGATCTTCGCCCTCCGCGCCCGCGCCGGGCACCCTGCTCCAGCCGCGCTCGTCGCCACGGCCGCCCCGGCGTCGGCCCGAGTCACGCGCGCCGATCCGGAACGGCTGCGCATCCGCGTCGACGCCGCCGCCGCCTCGCCCGCAACGGTCGCCGTCGCGTGGTCACCGAAGTGGCACGGGCGCGTCGACGGACGGTCAGTGCCGCTCCGTCACACGGCCGACGGCCTCATCGAGCTCCGGCTACCGGCGGGCCGCAGCACCCTCGAGCTCGACTACGGGCCCGACGGCTGGGACCACCTCGGCGTCGCTGTCAGTGCGCTGACGCTGGTGCTCCTCGCCGCGTTCGGCGTGCACTCGCGCCGGCGCCGGCGTTAGTCCGCGGCGAGGGCGGCTTTGCCGACCGTCGCCGCAGAGCCCGAGCCTGCGAGGGTGTCCATCAATCCACGTCCAAGAGCTTCTCGCGCATGGCGTAGACGACGGCTTCCATGCGCGAGTGCAGGTGCAGCTTCTCGAGGATGTTGCGGACGTGGTTCTTCACCGTGTTCTCCGAGATGTACAGCTCCTCGGAGATCTCCCGGTTGCTCAGACCCTTTGCCACGAGCTTCAGCACGTCGAGCTCGCGGTCGGTCAGGCTGGGCAGGAGCGAGCGGTGGCGCTCTTCGGCCTGCTGCACGAGGGCGTTGAACTCCGTCAACAGCTTCGAGGCCATGGACGGTGAGATCAGGCTGTGCCCGCGGGCGACGGCGCGCACCGCGTCGGCGAGCTCTTCGATGGAGATCTCCTTCAGGAGGTAGCCGCTCGCGCCCGCCTTCACGGCTGCGTAGAGATCCTCTTCGCTGTCGGAGACGGTGAGCATGATCACCTTGGTGTCGGGGAGGCGCTCACGGATGCGTCGAGCCGCTTCGATGCCGGTCGACCGGGGCATGCGCACGTCCATGACGACGACGTCGGGCGCCATCTCCTCGGCTCGATGGACGGCCTCGATGCCGTCGGCGGCCTCGCCCACGACCTTGATGTCGGGCTCCTCGGACAGAACGAGCTCGAGGCCGCGCCGGAACAGCGCGTGGTCGTCGACGATGACGACGCGGATGGACTCGCCCTCGTTCACCCCGTGGTCTCGATCACGCCGAGGTTGCCGTCGCGCCGGCGGTACAGGACGGCCGCGTGACCGTTCTCGGCGTTGGTGAACAGGAAGAAGTCGTGGCCGAGCAGGTCCATCTGGAGCGCCGCTTCCTCGGGGCGCATCGGCTTCATCGCCAGCCGCTTCCGCTCGACGATGCGGTCGGCCGGGCCGAGCCCGTCGTCGTCGGCTTCGACGTCCACCTCGGAGACTGACACCGCGTCGCTGTCGCCCGCAGCGGCTCGGCTCCGGCGGGCGGCGTGGGTGCGGGCAACGCGCTTCTCCTTGATCCGGGCAACCTGATGCTCGACCTTGTCGACGACGAGGTCGAGGGCGGTGGCGGGTTCGGATGCGGCGGCGTGTGCCTTCACGAAGTTCCGTTTCAGGTGCACGATCACATCGCAGACCTGGTTGTCGGCGACGCGGCGGTTCCGGAGCTCGGAGAAGTCGACTTCGACCCGCCCGGCATCGTGCGTGAACCGCGAGATCTTCCGGATCTTCTCCCGGGCGAGCTTGCGCAGCCGCGGCGAGACCTCGACGTTCTTCCCTCGCACGACGATGTCCATCACGGAATCCCAGCGGTGTCGCGCCGTGACCCGGCGGCCATCGGGTGAGTATATGCGGGCTGGTCCGGTCGCACCCGGGGCGCGGCCCCGGGGCGGGGCGTGCGCGCGGCGGTGACCGCGACCACGGAGGTCACCCCGGCGCGCCGGAGTGCGTCGGCTGCGGCGGCGATGGTCGCGCCGGTGGTGGCGACATCGTCGACGAGCAGCACCCGAGCCGGGAGCGCGCCGTGGCGGACGTCGAAGTGCGGCCCCGCACGACGGGCGGCGGCGGGCCGGCCAGTCTGCGGGGGTCCCGGTCGCCGGCGCAGGGTCGGGCGGGCGCGGAGCCCCAGCTCTCGGGCGATCGCACGCGCGAGGACCTCGGCGTGGTCGAACCCTCGGGCGTGCCGCCGCGCGCTCGTCGTCGGCGTCCAGGTCACGACGTCGGCGGAGACGTCGGCGCCGGCGGCCACGACGAGCCGGGCCATGCGCGCCGCGAGCCAAGGCACGGTGGCGCGCGTGCGCCAGTACTTGACGCGGGCCACGAGCTCACGCGCCACGCCCTCGTACGCGAACGGCGCGAGCCAGCGGTCGACACCTGCCGGTGGCGGGAGCGCCGGCGGTGCCCGGAGCTTCCGTGCGCAGGCGTCGCACACCGGCTCCGCCGGTCGGCCGCATCCCGGGCATGACGCGGGGAACGCCGCCTCGACCAGCGCGCGCCACGGGTTCACGGGCGGGACCGTACCGGCGGGGTACGACACCTACGCCGACGTGACCGTGCGCAGCACGTCCTCGTACGGAGGGCGGAGAACCCCGCGCTCGGTGACGATCGCGGTCACGAACCGGGCGGGCGTCACGTCGAAGGCGCGGTTCGCGGCGGCGACGCCTTCGGGTGCGATGCGCTCCCCGGCGATGCGGACGACCTCGTCCTCAGGGCGTTCCTCGACCGGGATGTCCGCACCCGCCGGAGTGGCGAGGTCGATCGTCGAGGTCGGTGCGGCGACGATGAACGGGACGTCGTGCTCGCGCGCGAGCACCGCCAACGGATAGGTGCCGATCTTGTTGGCGACGTCGCCGTTGGCGGCGATGCGGTCGGCGCCGACGACGACGAGGTCCACGTCGCCGGTGGCCATCAGCGAGCCGGACATCGCGTCGGCGATGACCGTGACCGGGATGCCGAGCCGGTCGAGCTCCCATGCCGTCAGGCGCGCGCCTTGGAGCACGGGCCGCGTCTCGCCCGCCCACACCGTCGGCCGCTTGCCCGCGTCGTGGGCGGCGCGCACGACGCCGAGGGCGGTGCCGTAGCCGACGGTCGCGAGCGACCCCGCGTTGCAGTGCGTGAGCACGCGCGCCCCGGCGGGGACGAGCTCGGCTCCGAACCCGCCGAGCGCGCGGTTGGCGGCGACGTCGGCGGCCGCGACGCGCTCCGCCTCCGCGAGGGCGGCATCGGCGCCGCCCTGCTCCCACGCGTCCAGCGCGCGCGCTACGCCCCACGCCAGGTTCGAAGCCGTGGGCCGGGCCGAGGCGAGACGACGCGCCGCCGCCCGCACGCCGGGCTCGTCGGCAGTCGTGTGCCCGGCGAGTGCCACGCCGAACGCGCCGGCGGCGCCGAGCGCGGGCGCGCCCCGTACCGCCAGTGACGTGATCGCGTCGCAGAGCTCGTCGACCGTCGTGCACTCGACGAACCGGAGCTCGCCCGGCAATGCGCGCTGGTCGATCAGCCGCACCCTCCCCCACCGCCACTCGATCGTGGGCGGGATCGGGTCCACCGGATCTCCCGGATCAGTACCGGTAGTGATCGGGCTTGAACGGCCCTTCGACCGGCACGCCGAGGTAGGTCGACTGCTCCTCGGTCAACCTCGTGAGCTTCACGCCGAGCTTGTCGAGGTGCAGCCGTGCGACCTCCTCGTCGAGGTGCTTGGGCAACGTGTACACGCGCCGCTCGTAGAAGTCGGTGTGGCCGTACAGCTCCATCTGGGCGATCACCTGGTTGGTGAAGCTGTTGGACATCACGAAGCTCGGGTGTCCCGTGGCGTTCCCCAGGTTCAGCAGGCGCCCTTCCGAGAGCACGATGATCGAGTGCCCGTCGGGGAACACCCACTCGTCGACCTGCGGCTTGATGTTGACGCGCTTGACCCCCGGCAGGGCGGCGAGACCCGCCATGTCGATCTCGTCGTCGAAGTGGCCGATGTTGCCGACGATCGCGTCGTGCTTCATCCGCCCCATGTGCTCGACGGTGATGATGTTCGTGTTCCCGGTGGCCGTGACGAACAAGTCGGCGCTGTCGACGACGTCCTCGAGCCTCACGACCTCGTGGCCCTCCATCGCCGCCTGCAGCGCGCAGATGGGATCGATCTCGGTCACCACGACACGCGCGCCCTGACCTCGCAGCGCTTGGGAACAACCCTTGCCGACGTCGCCGTACCCGCAGACCACCGCGAGCTTGCCCGCGAGCATGACGTCGGTCGCCCGGCAGATCCCGTCGACGAGGGAGTGGCGAACGCCGTACAGGTTGTCGAACTTCGACTTCGTCACGGAGTCGTTCACGTTGATGGCCGGGAAGAGGAGCGTCCCCGCCTCCATCATCTGGTAAAGGCGGTGGACCCCGGTCGTCGTCTCCTCGGTCACGCCCTTGACCGACTCGGCGGTGCGGTGCCAGCGCCTCGTGTCTTCGCCTTGGACGCGCGCCAACAGCCCGAGGACGACCTTCCACTCCTCCGAGTCGCCTTCGCCCGGCGCGGGCACGGCGCCGGCGTGCTCGAACTCGACGCCCTTGTGCACGAGCAGGGTTGCGTCACCGCCGTCGTCGAGGATCATGTTCGGCGTGTCGCCGTCCGGCCACCGGAGCGCCTGGTCGGTGCACCACCAATACTCTTCGAGCGACTCGCCCTTCCACGCGAACACGGGCACTCCGCGCGCGGCGATGGCGGCGGCGGCGTGGTCCTGGGTCGAGAAGATGTTGCACGACGCCCAGCGGACCTGCGCGCCCAGCTCGAGAAGCGTCTCGATGAGCACGGCGGTCTGGATCGTCATGTGGAGTGAGCCGGTGATGTTGGCCCCGCGCAGCGGCTGCTCCGCGCCGTAGCGCCGGCGCAACGCCATGAGCCCGGGCATCTCGTGCTCGGCGAGCTCGATCTCCTTGCGACCGAAGTCGGCGAGCGAGAGGTCGGCGACCTTGAAGTCGGGGGTGCCGGCGCCGGCCGGCGTCGCGGAATCGGTGGTCGTCGTCATCGGGACTCCTTGTGTCGTCGGGCGCGCTCGGGCGCGCACGGGATTTCAGGGAGTCGGCCCAGATCACTGGATGACAGCCGCAGACGGCCCGACCGGCGCTCATAGTACCCCGACCCGCCGCCGATTTCCTCGAGCGGACGAGCCCGCCGGCTGCGTCAGACGTCCGAGCCGAGGGCGTCCTTCAGTTGGAAGATCGCGTCGATCGGGCCGGGGTCGACGTCGTGGTCGAGCGCCAGGTAGCAGCTGGCCCAGTCCCCGACGTACATCAGGTCGACCACCTGGGCCAGCCTTCCTTCCCCCTCGGCGCGCACCTCGAGCACCTGGGCGAGCGTCTCCTCGATCAGCGCGCGCGTGAGCGAGAACCGCCGGCCCACCTGTTCGTGCTCGAAGTCGTGCCGCAGCTCCATCAGCGTGAAGAGCTGACGGGTGACGTCGCCGTGCTGTCCCCATCCGCAGATCTCGTTGTGGTCGAGCTCGGGATAGGCGTTCCAGAACGCGGGCGCCTTCGCGTTCTCGTTCACGTCGCACTTCCAGCGTTGGGCCGCGACGGCTCCGAGGGCACCGCCGCCGTAGACGATCGGGATGGTCGTGCCGATCCTCCGCGCGACCTCGCGGGCCGGGTTCGCCGGTGCGTCCACCTCGGGACGGCACTTCTCGCGTCGAGTGGCGAGCTGCCGCCCGGCGGCGTCGAGCCACTCCCCCGCGTCGGGAAGAAGGCCGACGCGCTCCAACGCGACGAACAGCGGCGCGAGGAGCGCGCCGAGCGCCGCGCGCGGGAGGTACCCGGCCGGGCACGGTACGTGCACCGCGCCGCGCGCTCGCGCCATCGACTCCAGCTCCCCGCCTCGGCTCACGGCGACGACGCGCGCGCCGGCGTCGAGCGCGCCGGCCGCCATCTGGAGGGTCTCGTCGGTATCGCCCGAGTACGAGACCGCGAACACGAGCGTGCGGGGCCCGATGAACCGCGGCGTGCGGATCTGCTTCAGCACGACCACCGGCACTGGGAGCGTCGAGTTGGCAACGGCGGCGAGCACGTCACCGGCGATCCCGGAGCCGCCCATGCCGAGCACGGCCACGTTGTCGATGTCGTGCGGCGAGGGAAGAGGAACCCCGTCCAGGGCGTCTCGGGCGCTGCGATGGGCGTCGGCGAGCTGCTCGGGCAGTCCACCGACCGCGTCGAGGAACCCCAGCGAGTCGGGCACGGGCTAGGCCTCGAACGTCGGCTTGATCCCCTCGGCCTCCGCCTTCTTCATCAGCCGGTCGTTCTCGACGTCGTCGACAGCCTCGGCCTCGTCGATGAGCATGATCGGGATGTCATCGCGCACGGCGTACCGCCGCTTGAGGCGCGGGTTGTACAGCGAGCTCTCGTCCTCGAAATAGAGGAGCGGGCCCTTGTCCTCGGGGCAAGCGAGGATCTCGAGCAGCTTGGCGTCCAGGGCCACGACCATCTCCTTTGGTCTCGCTCGGCAGCGGGCTCCGTGGGCGAGCCGGCGGCCGACGCTATTCCCCGCGCACGAGCGCGAGCACTTCGGCGGTGTGCACCTCGCAGCTGGCGGCGTCGCGCGCTTCGAGGTTGAGGCGCAGCAACGGCTCGGTGTTGCTCGGCCGCAGGTTGAACCACCAGTCGCCGAGGTCGACGGTGAGCCCGTCGAGTCGGTCCTGGTGCGAGCCGCGATACGCATCCGCGACGCGCTCGATGACCGCCGCCGGGTCGTCGACCTTCGTGTTGATCTCACCCGAGTCGGCGTACCGGTCGAAGGGACGTCTGAGCTCGGACAGCGGCACGCCGGCGCGCGACAACTGTTCGAGCACGACCATCGAGGCGATGAGGCCGGAGTCGGCGCGGAAGTTGTCCCGGAAGTAGTAGTGGGCCGAGTGCTCGCCGCCGAAGATGGCCCCGGTCTCCGCCATCACCTGCTTGATGAACGAGTGGCCCACCCGGGTACGGACGGGCGTCCCGCCCATCTCGCGGATGACCTCGGGCACGACCTTCGAGCAGATGAGGTTGTGCACGACCGTCTCTCCCGGGTGCCGTTCGAGGATCCCCTTGGCAAGGATGGCCGTGGTGATCGAGCCCGACAGCGGTTGGGCCTGGTCGTCGACGAGGAAGACGCGGTCGGCGTCGCCGTCGAAGGCGAGCCCGATGTCGGCGCCGGTGTCGAGGACGGACCGCTGGAGGTCCTTGAGGTTCTCGGGCTGGATCGGGTCGGCGGGATGGTTCGGGAACGTCCCGTCGAGCTCGGGATAGAGGATCGACAGATCGAACGGCAGGTCGGCGAACACGGCGGGGACGACGGCGCCGCCCATGCCGTTGGCCGTGTCGGCCACGACACGCAGCGGGCGCAGCGCGTCGACGTCGACGAACGAGTGAACGTGCTCGACGTACTCGGGGAGCAGGTCGCGTTGCTCGACCCGGCCCCGCTCGGCCGCCCGCTCGAGGAGCCCACTCGCGACCGTCGCCTTGATCTCGGTCAGCCCCGTGTCCTGGCCGACGGGGGCGGCGCCCGCGCGGCACAGCTTGATCCCGTTGTACTGGGCGGGGTTGTGGCTGGCGGTGAACATCGCCGCCGGCGCGTCGAGCCGGCCCGACGCGAAGTACACGAGGTCGGTCGAGATCAGCCCGAGCTCGATGACGTCGGCGCCGGCGAGGGTGGCGCCGTCGGCGAACGCGGCCGCGAGCGGTTCCGACGACGGCCGCATGTCCCGCCCCACCAGCACCAGTGCGGTGCCCGTGAACGCGACAAACGCGTTCCCGATCCGGCGGGCGACGTCGTCGTCGAGGTCGTCGGGGTACAGCCCGCGGATGTCGTAGGCCTTGAAGATCGCGTCGAGTCTCTGGTCGCTCACTCGGCCGCAGGGTACCCGGCGTCGCGTCCCACCCCGTCCGGCCTGACGCTTTGCCGCTTCCTGCGCCTGCGCCACCACGGCCAGAGCGCAAGCCCCGCCACGCCGAACACGCCGGCGACCGTCCCGACCCGGCCCAGGTACTCGGGTGTCGTGGTCGAGTAGTCGAGCCGAACCTCGTGGCTCGTCGGCACCACGACCATGAAGTTGGGTGTCGCCCGCCACGGTCCTTCGGCGCCGCTCGCGGTCCAATTGGGGAAGTACGACGTCTTGACCATCACGGGGACCCCGGTACGCGACACGCGGAACGACACCGAATGATCCGTGGTGTGCACGTGGCTCACCTCGACCGGCGGGAGCGCCGTGGACGGCACCGCCTTGGCCGCCGGCAGCTTCGGGTCGGGTGCGTCGGCGCGCGACGCGCCCGGCGGGCGTGCCCGCGCCCAGCTCGACGGCCCGTCGGCGACGAGCGGCCGGTCGAGCAGCGACAGGTCACGGGCGCCGGCGGGCGTCCGGGTGGGCGCGTCCCACCACGGCACTCCCACCTCGTCCTGCCAGTCACGGGCCGACACGCCCGGGACGACGACGGGTCGCTCTGCAAGTGCCTGGACGACCGGGGCGTCCCGCACCTCGTAGATCTTCCAACCAACGGGCGGCTGCCCGTCGGTGTCGGGCGTGGTCGCCACGGGCACGAGCTGATTCGACTGGTCCGCCACCCCCTTGGCCTGGTCCGAGAAGGCCATGTAGTACCGCACGCCGAGCGTCTGCATGTACTTCACGCCGACGTCGAACTCGCCGAGCGTGCGGTAGGGCAGGTTGCGCTGCGGGTTGCTCGCATTGCCCGGTGCGCTCAACGTCGACACCGACAAGAAGTGGTACGGCGTCGTCGCCGACGACTCGTAGTACAGGCCTTCCATCGACGCGATGCGGCCGTCGGTGAAGTAGGGCAGGAGCATCAGTGCGAGGGGCGTTCCGTACACGCCGAGCGATGCGCCTCCCTCCCACAACGCGCGGCCTGGTGGCAGTCGGTCCATCGTGTTCAGGAGGCTCTTGAACTCCGGATAGACCTTCGTATCGGACTCGGCGCCGGTGTGCTCGTAGCCGCTGTAGTTCCACTTGGCCCAGAACGTGAGGAAGTCGGTCGTCACGTAGACGCGCCAGATCGCGACCGACGCCACGAGCACCGACAGGATCGCGATCGTGACCGCACGGACGATGCTGCGATCGCGTTGCCGGTCGCGATCCGAGTGGTCGGCGTCGCCGAGCTCGGTCGCGGCCGGCGTCTCCGGTGACGATCCGCTC
Organism: Acidimicrobiia bacterium; assembly: GCA_035938395.1. GTDB lineage: Bacteria > Actinomycetota > Acidimicrobiia > IMCC26256 > JACDBD01 > JALZAA01. Next base: position 5,996 of record DASZGY010000011.1, on the reverse strand, counting down.
GCGGCCGGCAACGGCTCCGGCGCCGGCGCAGGCCCGGGCACAGGCGCGGGCGCGGGCGTAGCCGCCGGGAGCAGCGGCTCCCAGAACGGATGGGGCACGCGCGCCAGCAGGAAACCCGCGCCCCGGATGAGCTCGGCGGCGCCGAGCATCGCCAGCAACAGGAGCAGCAGGTACCAGAACGGCAGAAGCCGTAGGTTCCAGACCGGCGTGCTGTGGAAGAGGTCGGTGAGACTCTCCCAGAACCGGAACGCGAGGCCCATCAGCGCGGTGAGCGCGGCGAGCTCGATCGTCACGCGCCGCCGGGCGATGATCCCGCCGGCGATGGCAGCGACGACGAGCGGCACGATCCACAGCACGTACGCCGGGTACCAGGGGAACATGTACAAGCGGAACTCGCGGATGGGCTCGTAGCCCATGTCCGACGTGTACCCGAGCGTCGCCAGCAGCGGGAACGTCCAGATCGCCGTCAGGAGCGCGCCGACGCCGCCGATGGCGGCGGCGGTCGGAAAAGTGCGCTCGGGGCGGCGGGCCAGCCACACGACGAGCGCGCCGACGACGGCGAACATGCCCACGACGAGGTGGCTCATCACGACGGCCGCGAAGAGCACGGCCGGCAACCACATTCGTCGACGGTGCTCGAGCGAGTACGCGAGGGCGCCGAGGAAGAACAACGCCAGCGCCAGGGCCAACGAGAACGAGAACTCGCCCGCGAAGTTGCTCGCCAGGTTCCCGCCCATGATGTGCTGGTTGCCGGCCACGCGCGTCGCGTCGGCACCGGCGCCGGGCGCGCCCTTGAAGAAGAGGAGCACCGTCGCGCCCACCGCGAACAGCGCCGGCGCCGGACGGGGTGCGCGCAGCCCGCGCCCGAACGCGTACGCCGCCGCCGGCAGCGCGATCGGACCCAACGCGGTGACGAGCTTGAACGCGATGTTGTACGGGAGCACCGCATCGAGCGCGACGATCAACAGAGCCGGGAAGGGGAAGTAGAACTGCCCGGCCGGGAAGCCGGCGAACCAGTCGGGCGCCCATCCCGCGATCCGGCCCTGCGGCAACAGGTGGTCGCGGAGGTACGCCGGCCACCAGACGTGGGCTCCCGTGTCACCACCCGCCGGTGTCGTGTTGCGGAGCAGCAGGTCCGGCTGGAGCTGGAAGAGGACGAAGAGGCAGCACGCGACGACGATCGCCGCGCCCGTCCAGATCTCGAGCCGGTCCCACCACGGCCGGCGGGAGCGCGCCGACGGATGAGCGGCCGCATCGAGCCGGGTGCCGGGCGCGTCGGCGGGCGCCGGGCGCGTCGCGACCATCTGCTCAGCCTACGGGGACGGGGTCGCGGAGCCGCGTCAGCGCGCGGCGAGCACCGAGACCGCCGTGAGGAGGTTGAACCCGGCGTGCAGCAGGATCGAGGCCGACAGGTTGCCGGTGCGGATGGCGAGCGTGGCGGACAGGAGACCGAGCGCGAACAGGCCCGGGATCGCGATCACCGACCCGATCGTGGGGCTCAACAGCGGATGGACGGCGGCGAAGGCGAGTGCGGAGACGAACGCGGCCCACGCCGGTGTCATGCGTCGTTGGAGCGCGCGGAGCAGGGCCCCGCGGAACAGCAGCTCCTCCGCGACCGGAGCGACCGAGACGACGATCACAGCGAACAGGACGAGCGCCGGTCCCCGCGCCTGCTTGAACTGCTCCACAACGTCCTGGGTCTCCGCCTTCCCGTGGACGTCCACGATGATCTGGAGGAGCGGCAGGATCGCGAGCTGGAGCGCGACGCCGGCGAGGAGCCAGAGCGCCGCCGTCGTCCATCTGTCGCCTGGGAGGCGGGCGACGAGCCCGAAGTCGGCTCCCAAGCTCCCACGTCCCTTCCGCCGGGCGACGAGCTCGAGCGTCCCGATCACGCCGATGGCCTGCGCGACGACGGACGCCAGGAGGACGCCGACGTCGTCGCCGACGCGATTCGTGTCGATGCCGGCGGCGGCGGCGACGATCGAGCTCGCGACCAGGGCGGCGAACAGTCCGACCACCCACGCCAGGCCGACGTCAGGGAGGCCCCAACGGATTCGCGGACCCGCCGGCACCGGCGGAGGGAAGGCGGCGGGCTCGCCGGCCATTGGCGGTCGGTCGCGTCAGCCGGCGGCGGAGGCCGGGACCACCGGGGCGACGGGGGCGCGACGGTCGACGAGCTCCCAGCCGGAAGGCACCCGGAGGCGAGCGGCGTGTCCCTCGCAGAGAACATGGTGCGAGGGGTCGGGCGCCAGGCCGTCGTCGAGCCAGACCGTGCGGGCGCGGTAGTCGTAGCTGAGGGATGCCGCCGCGGGCAGCGCGCAATCGGGGCGGGCGCAGCGACGAACGACGAGCGGCGGATCCATGGCGGCGCTCAACATACCGGAGCGCGAACGGCACGTTCCTCACCGGAGCGCGCGAACGGCGCGCTCCGGACGCGAAACGCCCTCCGCAGTGACTGACCTGTACCGTGCCTTTCGGCTCGGTTCGGCCCGCCCCTGCGAAGGGCATTTGCAAAGTACACCTGGCACCCAGGGGGGTCAAGAGTGGGTTTCGCCGCCCGCGGGACGTACCGGCGGTCCGGCGGCCATACCATGGGCGGACCGCGGATGCGACGCGTCCGCCCCGAACCTACGAAGGCACACCGCGCATGAGTCGCCGCCCCTCCGACCTGCCACCCGGTCGGAACCCCCGCCAAGGCGGGCAGTCACCTGCGCCGAGCCCGACGCGCTGGCTGCCGTGGCTGATCATCGGCGTGCTCCTCGTCGGGGGCCTGTTCTTCTTCAACTTCGGGCAGACGAGTACGCCGAAGGCGGACCTGAGCTACTCGCAGTTCCAGAAGGCGGTGGAGAACGGCACCGTCCAGAGCGTCGAGTTCGATCCGACGAACGGGAAGATCACCGGCACGTTCAAGACCGCTCAGGGTGGGAAGAAGCAGTTCACCAGCTCCGGGCCGAACAACGACTTCCAGGCGACCGAGGTCGCCCGGCTCGAGGAGAAGGGCGTCAACTTCAAGTACGTCCGCGCCGGTTCCGACATCCTCGGCACGATCCTCATCTGGGTCATCCCGCTCGCGCTCATCATCGGGATCTTCATCTGGATCAATCGCCGGGCGCAGGGCCAGATGGGCGCGGTCATGAACATCGGTCGCAGCCGGGCGAAGGTGTACGCGACCGAGAAGCCGAAGACCACGTTCAACGACGTCGCCGGGTACGGACCGGTGAAGCAGGAGATCGCCGAGGTCGTCGACTTCCTCAAGAACCCGGGCAAGTTCAAGCAGATCGGCGCCCGGATCCCCAAGGGCGTCCTGCTCGTCGGACCGCCCGGTACCGGCAAGACGCTCATCGCGCGGGCGGTAGCGGGCGAAGCCGGAGTGCCGTTCGTGTCCGTGACCGGGTCGGACTTCATGGAGATGTTCGTCGGGGTCGGCGCGGCTCGCGTGCGCGACCTGTTCCAGACCGCCCGCAAGCAGGCGCCCGCGATCATCTTCGTCGACGAGCTCGACTCCATCGGCCGCAAGCGCGGCGCCGGCCTCGGGGGAGGGCACGACGAGCGTGAGCAGACGCTCAACCAGATGCTCGCCGAGATGGACGGCTTCGAGGCGACCGAGGGCATCGTGATGATGGGCGCGACCAACCGTCCCGACGTCCTCGACGCCGCGCTCCTTCGTCCCGGACGCTTCGACCGCCAGATCATCGTCCCGCTCCCGACGCAGGACGAGCGCGTCGAGATCCTCAAGGTGCACTTCAAGGACAAGAAGCTCGCGCCCGATGTCGACGTCGACATCATCGCCCGGGGAACGCCGGGCATGAGCGGCGCCGACCTCGCGAACCTCGTGAACGAGGCGGCGTTGTTCGCGGTTCGGCGCGGCCTCAACGAGATCCACGCCGAGGACTTCGAGGCCGCTCGCGACCGCGTCCTCATGGGGCTGAAGCGCGAGTCGATGGCGCTCACCGAGGAGGAGAAGGAGGTCGTCTCCTACCACGAAGGCGGCCACGCCGTGCTCGGCTACGTGCTCGAGCACGCCGACCCCGTGCACAAGGTGACGATCCTGCCGACCGGCATGGCCTTGGGTGTGACCCAGCAGCTACCGGTCGAGGAGCGGCACATCTACAAGCGCGAGTACATCGCCGACTCGCTCGTCGTGCGCCTCGGCGGGCGCGTCGCCGAGGAGATCGTCTACGGGCACTTGTCGACCGGCGCGCAGAACGACCTCGTCGGGATCACCGAGCTGGCACGCAAGATGGTGCGCGAGTGGGGCATGTCCGACCGCATCGGTCCCATGGCATGGGGATCGCAGGGCGCGGTGTTCCTCGGCGAGGACCTCGTCCATACCCGCGACTATTCGGACGACACGGCCCGCGTGATCGACGAGGAGGTCGAGCGCATCCTCCGCGAAGAGGAGGACCGCGCCCGCAAGGTGCTCTCCGAGCATCGCGCCGGGCTCGAGGCCGTCGCCCGCGCGTTGCTCGTCGAGGAGACCCTTGACGGCAGCGAGGTGGAGCGCCTCGTCGACGAGGCCATGGGCCACAAGGCCGGCGGGCCCCGCAAGGTGACGAAGGCGGACGGCTCCGAGGTCGACGCCGAGGAGCTGCCCGAAGGCGACTCGCTCAGCGAGAGCGACGGGGCCATCGGCGCGCCCTCCCCCACCAACCGCTTCGAGGACTGACCGCCGCTACTGGAGTTGGCCGAGCCCGAGCTCGGGCTCGGGCGTCGAGCCGGGGGCGCGAGCTTCCGCCACCGCGGCCCAGAGATCGGTGGCGGTGAACGCGCCCACGAACGCCGCTCGCACCACGCCGTCCCCGTCGGCGACCACCGTCGTCGGGATCCCGGCAATCTCGTAGCGGTCGTGCAGGTCGGGTTGGGCGTGGTACTCGATCTCGCACGTGGCGACGTCGGCCGACTCGAGGACCGCGAGCTTCTCCATGAGGCCATCGCACGAATCGCACGCGGTCGACGAGAACAAGGCGACCAACCACGGCGTCTCGACACGCCGGAAGTCGCTCCGGTCGAGCTGCCGAGGAACCGGGTACACGTCTCGCGGCGGGGGGACGGGCCGGCGCCGCCGGAGCACGAACGCGACGACGATCGCAATCGCGATCAACGCGAGCGCGATCCCGATGCGCACTGCCATGGCGTCAATGTACCGACGGCCGTCGCGTCCCCCGCCATCCTGCAAGAATCCCGCCGTGGCCGACACGGCCGAGGAACCCGCCGCGACGACATCCGACGTCAACCCGCCGAAGCCGGCGCCGGTGCGGGTGGGCGCGTGGCCGATGTGGGTCCTCGGGCTCGTGGTCCTGATCGACCAGGTCGACCAGAACCTCGTGCGGGGCGTCGTCCCTCAGCTGAAGAGCGACTTCGGCATCGACGACTTCGGCATCGGCGTGCTCATCTCCGCGTTCGTTCTCGTCAACGGGATCGTCACCGTCCCCGCCGGTTATCTCGCCGACCGGTGGAACCGCACCCGAACGATCGGCCACACGGTCGTGGCGTGGAGCGGCATCACGATGCTCACCGCCGCATCGCAGAACTTCGGTCAGCTCATCGCCGGGCGCGCCCTGCTCGGATTCGGGCAGGCGATCACGGAGCCCTCGGCCAACAGCCTCATCTCCGACTACTACCCGACGGAGCAACGCGGCAGCGCGTTCTCGGTGCAGCAGATCATGGGCATCATCGGCTTCGGCGTGGGGATCGCGCTCGGCGGCGCGATCGGCTCACAGTACGGCTGGCACTGGGCGTTCATCGTCGTCGGGCCGCCCGGGTTCGTGATCGCGGCGATCGCGTATCGCCTGCGAGAGCCGAGCCGCGGGCACGGCGATCGCCTCCACCTCGGGATCACCGAGGACGAGCCGGTGGAGGAGCACACACGGCTCTTCGAGCACGGCGTCCGCCGCTTCTTCGTCGACATGATGACGGGCTTGCGCGACGACCTCCGCGTGATCATCTCGATCCCGACGCTGAAGTTCGCGCTCGTCGGCGTCGGCGCGTTCATGTTC
>DASZGY010000010.1:0-5193 GCA_035938395.1 Acidimicrobiia bacterium | reverse complement strand
TGCGATGGACGCCGAGGACGGCAACGTCTCGTCGAACATCCAATGGACCTCGAGCAAAAACGGAGCGCTCGGCGTCGGCGCGTCCATCAGCAAGAGCAACCTCGCGGTCGGAACGCACACGATCACCGCGTCCGTCACCGACACCGGCGGCAAAACGGCGAGCACGTCGATCGCGATCACCATCAACCCGCTGCCGCCGCCCACGCTCCCCGACCCGTGTTCTCGATGCGTGCCGGACCCGGGGCCCGGGGGTGACGGCCCGCCCAGCCGCCTGTAGGCGCGTCATAGGTCCAGAAGACGCCCGAGGAGCGGGCTAGTCCGTCTCCCATGCGGGCACGCGCTCCGGTCCTTCGACGAGCGGCGGTACCTCGCGTGGAACCCGCGCCGGGTGATCGCGGTACTGAAGCGGATGCTGCATGACCGGCTCGCCGCCCGGCCCGTCGGCAATGGCGCCGCGTGCACGGAACACGTCGGCACAAACCATCTCCCGCTGCGACAGGACGGGTGACGCCGGAACGCCGGCGGACGCGAGCTCGCGCACGACGTCATCCCGTTTCCGCTCGGCGATGGCCTTGGCGATGCGCTCGGTGAGCGAGCGGCCGAGCGCAAGACGCTCGGGGAAGGTCAGGGCCGCGGCGTCGTCGAGCCCGAGCGTGTGCGTGAGGCCGGTCCAGAAGTGGTCCTCGCTGATCACGCCGAGCGCGATCCAGCCGCCGTCGGCGGTCCGAAACGTCCCGTAGCCGGCGACCTGGCCGCCGACCGACTGCCCGTCGGGCAGTGTGAGCGGCGGTACCGCGCCGGTCCAGCTGGCGAGCACATCGGTCATCGACACGTCGATCGACTCGCCTTCCCCCGTGCGCGCCCGCCGCACCAGCGCCGCGCACACCGCGAAGGCCGCATACGCGCCGCCGGCGAGATCGGCGATGGGCGGCCGGGGCACGACGGGTTCGTCGTCGGGGCTGCGGGGCTCGAGCGTCGCCGCCCACGACTGGTAGTTGATGTCGTGGCCGGGGTGCTCGGCGAGGGGCCCGTGCTGCCCGTACCCGGAGATGGAGCAGTACACGACGGCAGGGTTCACGTGCCGGACGCTCTCGTCGTCCACGCCGAGACCGCGCACCACGCCGGGTCTGAAGCCCTCGATCACGACGTCGGCACCCTCGGCTGCTTCCAGCACCGCACGCTTCCCGCCTGCGTCCTTCAGATCCACGGCCGCGCTGCGCTTCCCCGCGTTGAGCACCGCGAACAGCGTCGGAAAGACGCGCATCGGGTCGCCGCCGGGCGGCTCGATCTTCACGACGTCTGCCCCCATCTCGACGAGCAACTGCGTCGCGTACGGGCCCGGTCTCCAGATGCTGAGATCGAGCACCCGCACGCCGGCCAGCAGGCCGTGCGCCTCGCTGTCGTCGCCCACGGCGGACACGATAAGCGCAACGAGCACATCGGTACGGTTGAACCACGCCGGTTAGCTTTGGCCGGTGCCAGCCGGACGGATCTCGCTCAGCCGGTTCGCGACCCTCGGGCTCCTGGTGCTCTCGGCCGCAGCGACGGGGCTGCTCGTGCTCCGCGAGGAATCGCTGACTCCGTATCAGATCCTCGCAGTGCTCCTCGTTGCCTTCGGCGCCCTCGCACTCGTCGTCGCGCTGAAGCCCTTCCGCCGGTGGCTGAGCGTCCCCGTCGTCTTGGTCCTCAGCGGCGGGCTGTTGCTCGGATCGGCGCTCGCGCCCGTCAAGTCGAGCAACGACCTGTGGGCGTACGCGATGTACGGCCGGACGATCGTGCAGCACCACGAGAACCCGTACGTGCACCCACCTTCCGACTTCCCCGACGACCCGTTGTTCCATCACATGGACGAATACTGGCAAGGGACGACCGCCCGGTACGGCCCCGTCTTCATCGGCATGACCGCCGGAATCGCGGCGGCCGCGACCGATCACCCACTGCCGACCCGCCTCGCGTACCAACTCCTCGCCGGGCTCGCGGTCTTCGTCGCTTTGGTCATCATCGCCCGCTGGACTCGCAACGCGGCCGCGGTGGCCCTGGTCGGCCTGAACCCGGTGACCGCGTACATGGTGGTCAACGCGGGCCACAATGACGCGCTCGTCGGCCTCGGGATCCTGGTCGGAGTCGTGCTCGCCGACCGCGATCGGCCGAACCTCGCCGTTCTCGCGTTTACGCTCGCCGCACTCGTCAAGCCGACGGCAGGGTTCGCGCTCCTCGCCTACCTCGCGTGGTTGGCGTACCGCCGCGGCCCACGCGCGCTGCTGCGACCCGTCGGGGTGGCGCTGGCAGTGACGCTGCCGACGCTGCTCCTCGCCGGCCCCCGTGACGTCGTGAACCCGCTCCTCGGCGCACGCGACACGATCCTGCCCCACTCGCCGTGGAACCTGGTGGCGCCCAACGGCATCAGGAAAGCGATCGGGTACGGCTACGAGCACCTGGGCTCAGAGGCCCACCTGTCCTTCTACTCACTCGTCGTCGTCCTCGCCGTGGCCGCGATCTTCGTGGCGAGCCGGCTGAAGGAGTCGACGCCGATCTTCATCGTCATCGGGGCTTTGCTCGCCTACATGTTCGGATCCGTGTACACCGCGCCGTGGTTCGCGGCGTGGGTGCTCCCGGTGCTCGCGCTGCGCTGGCGGTGGCGCGTCTCTCTGTACGGCTTCGCATTCTTCGCTCTCGTCATGATCGAGGACCGGTTCCTCCACTCCATGTACGTCCCGCTCTTCTTCCACGCGCACACGTTCCAGGTGCTGCTCACCAACTGGGTGAAGACCGTGACGATGCTCGCCGGCATAGGCGGCATCATCGTTCTCCTGCGGTACCGGCGGCCCGGCTCGTCGCCCGGTGAGCACGACGGCGGGCTCGAGCGAGAGGAGCCAACGGCGGCGCCGGCGGCCGCCACCGCGTGAGCACGGACGGCGCCGTGAACGTCGCCGTCGTCGGGCACGTCGAGTGGATCGAGTTCGCTCGGGTCGAGCGGGTGCCGTCGTCGGGCGAGATCGTGCACGCGCTGGACACCTGGGAGGAACCGGGAGGCGGCGGCGCCGTCGCCGCCGTCCAACTGGCCCGGCTCGCCGGCGACTGTCTGTTCCTCACCGCGCTCGGCGACGACGAGCTCGGGCATCGAGCCGAGCGCGAGCTCTCGGCGCTCGGCGTCAGGGTCGAGACAACGTGGCGACGCCAGCCGCAGCGGCGCGGCTTCGTCTACACGGACGCGAACGCCGAACGCACGATCACCGTGATGGGTGACCGTGTCGGCCCGCGCGGCGCCGACCCGCTGCCGTGGTCCGAGCTGAACGGCTTCGACGCCGTCTATTTCACAGCCGGCGACGCGGCGGCGGTGCGGGTCGCGAGGACGGCGCGCACCCTCGTGTCGACGGCGCGCACGATCGAACCGCTGGCGCGGGCCGGAGTCGAGATCGACATGCTCGTCTCGAGCAGTCGCGACGTCGGCGAGCGCTACACGACCGGCGACATCGACCCGCCGCCACGCCTCGTCGCCCGCACCGCCGGCGCCGCCGGCGGCTGGGTCGATGCTCTCGATGGCACCACAACCGAGTGGACCGCCGCCCCGCTCCCCGGGCCGCCCGTCGACGCCTACGGCGCGGGCGACTCGTTCGCCGCCGGCCTGACGTACGGGTTGGCGGCGGGTCGTTCACCCGAGGAAGCCCTCGCGATCGGCGCGCGCTGTGGCGCGGCGTGCGTGACGGGTCGCGGCCCGTACGCGGGTCAGCTCCGCCGCGCCATCTGACGGCAAGTCAGTGGAGCGATGCGCTCAAGCGGAGAAGGCGCCCAATCCCAAACGCTTGCGCACCTCCGGTCGACGCAACGGGGGAAGCGTCTTCGGCGGCTGGCGCCGCTTCGGGACCTCGGCGAGCAACTGCTCGGTGATGGCCGCCACCTCGAGGGCAGCATCCTCCATTCGACCCGCGAATGCCTCGCTCGGCTTCGCGATCCCGCTCACCTTGCGGATGTACTGCCGGGCGGCAGCTTCGATCTCTTCACGTGTCGCGGGAGGCTCGAGCCCGCGCAGCTCGGTGATGTTTCGGCACATGCCGCGAAGCCTACGTCCGCAACACGGACCGCCGTGACCGGCCGGTTCATGCTTCGACGCTGCTACTCGACGCGCTCCAGGATGACGACCGGGATCGTGCGATCGACCCGTTCCTGGTAGTCGGCCATCACGGGAACGTCCTGCGTCTGCAGGCGCCAGATCCGGTCCCGCTCGTCGGCGAGCGCGACCTTCGCATCGGCGTCGAACCGATCGCCGTCGACCTCGACCATGACCCGCGGGTTCGCCCGGACGTTGTAGTACCAATCAGGATGGTCAGGCGCGCCGCCCTTGGTCCCGAACACGACGAGCCGGTTGCCGTCGCGACGGTATGCAAGCGGCTTGACGCGAGTGCGCCCCGTCTTGGCGCCGGTGGTATGGAGAAGTAGGAGCGGGGCGCCTTCGAACCGGCCGCCGACCTTCCCGCCGTTTGCTCGAAACTCGTCGATGATCTTCTCGTTGAAGTCGTCGGCGGCCGCCACGGCACAATGAACCGGCCACACCGTCGAGGTATTCCGAGGAGAAGCATGGCCCGAGAGGACTTTCCCGCGCCCGAGCACGACTTCCTGCTGACGCACTTCCTCGTGGTCTCGGACATGGACCGGTCGCGCGAGTTCTACCGGTCCATGCTGAGCGGGGTGGTGGTCAACGAACGGAGCCCTGTGATCATGCGAGTCGCCAACTCGTGGTTGATCTTGAACGAAGGGGGCGGACCGACGGACGACAAGCCCGACGTCATCCTCGAGACGCCACCCGATCCGAACCGGACGAGCGCGTTCCTCAACATCCGCGTCGCCGACATCGCCGCCGTGTACGACGAATGGCGCCGCAAGGGCGTCGAGTTCCTGACCGAGCCCAAGGATCACGGGCGCGAGATCCGCGCCTACGTTCGCGACCCCGACGGGCATCTCATCGAGGTCGGGCAGTCGACCGGCGTCCTCGACCGCTCCTGAACTTCAGGATCGGGGACCCTCGAGCCGCGGTCTCGCACTAGGTGCCGGCGCTGCTTTGCGGTCGTTCGACGTCAACGCCCCGTTCAGGACATTCTCAGGATTGCCGGTGAAACTGGCTGAAATGCGAATTCTGGTGGTGGACGACGAACCAGCCGTTCGCCGGTCGGTGCGCAGCGCCCTCACGTTGGAGGG
>DASZGY010000009.1:0-26138 GCA_035938395.1 Acidimicrobiia bacterium | reverse complement strand
CGAGCTGTTACGGCACGATGCTCGCCACCGGCTCGATGGTCGACCTGGGCGAGGCGATCGGAATCATCGCCGCCCAGTCGATCGGTGAGCCGGGCACGCAGCTGACCATGCGGACGTTCCACACCGGCGGCGTCGCCGGCGAGGACATCACCCACGGTTTGCCCCGCGTCGTCGAGCTGTTCGAGGCCCGCAAGCCCAAGGGCGCGGCCGTCATGGCCGAGAGCTCCGGCTTGGTCCGCATCGGCGACAGCGAGAAGGGCGAGCGGGTGATCACCGTGCTCGGCTCCGACGACGCCGAGGAGGAGCACGTGGTCTCGCGCCGGGCGAACGTCGCCGTCCGCGACGGCCAGGAGGTCGCAGCGGGCGAGCGGCTCGTCGGCGACGAGAAGACGCCGCTCGACCCCAAGGAGATCCTCGAGATCAAGGGCATCCGGGAGACCCAGCAGTACCTCTCCGACGAGGTGCAGAAGGTGTACCGGGAGCAGGGCGTGTCGATCCACGACAAGCACGTCGAGGTGATCGTCCGCCAGATGCTCCGCCGGGTCGCAGTGTCCGAGCCGGGCGACTCGCCGTTCCTGCCCGGCGAGAAGGTCGACGCGCGGCTCTACGCCGACACGAACCGTCGTCTCGTCGAGGAGGGCAAGCAGCCCGCCGAGGGCCGCCCCGAGCTGATGGGGATCACGAAGGCGTCGCTCGCCACCGATTCGTGGCTGTCGGCGGCGTCGTTCCAGGAGACGACCCGCGTCCTCACCGAAGCCGCCATCGAGGGCCGCGAGGACGGGCTGGTCGGGCTCAAGGAGAACGTGATCATCGGCAAGCTCATCCCCGCCGGGACGGGCATGGCGCGCTACCGGGACATCGAGACCGACGCACCCGACTACGAGCCGCTGCCCTTCTACTCGTCCGATGCCGACCTGGCCGACTGGCTGCGCGACACGAGCTCGCCGGCCGGCGACGGCGAGGGCGATGGCGACGCCGCCGGCGAAGGCGGGGCCGGGGCCGAGGTGCTCGGCGCGTCCTTCGGCGGCGAGAACGAGGGCGAGCAACTCGGGGGCGGCGCGACGGGCGAGTAACATCGTCCTGTTTCGCGCCAAGAAGCGCACTCGAAGCGGAGCATCAGCGTGCCCACGATCCAACAGCTCGTCCGCAAAGGACGCCGGACCAAGTCCGAGCCGGGGAAGTCGCCCGCGCTCAAGGGTTCACCCCAGCGCCGGGGCGTGTGCACGCGCGTCTTCACGCACACCCCGAAGAAGCCGAACTCGGCTCTGCGCAAGGTGGCCCGAGTCCGGCTCACCACCGGGATGGAGGTCACGGCCTACATCCCCGGTGTCGGCCACAACCTCCAGGAGCACTCGATCGTGCTCGTGCGCGGCGGCCGGGTGAGGGACCTGCCGGGCGTGCGGTACAAGATCGTGCGCGGCGCGCTCGACGCCGGCGGCGTCGGCGGTCGCCGCCAGGCCCGCAGCCGTTACGGCGCCAAGCGGGAAGGCTGACCCATGCCTCGCAAGGGCTCCGCGCCCCGTCGTGACCTCATGCCCGACCCCGTGCACCGGTCGGTCGTCGTCACCCAACTCGTGAACAAGCTCCTGCAACGGGGCAAGCGGTCGTTGTCGGAGCAGATCGTGTACGACGCGCTGACGGAGATCGAGAGCAAGACCGGCACCGAGCCGGTCGCGACGGTCAAGCGCGCCGTGGAGAACGTCCGTCCCGTGCTCGAGGTGAAGAGCCGCCGGGTCGGCGGGGCGACGTACCAGGTGCCGGTGGAGGTGCGGCCCCGGCGGGCCACGACCCTCGCCATCCGCTGGATCGTCGGGTACGCCCGTCAACGCCGGGAGAAGACCATGTCCGAGCGGCTGGCCGCCGAGCTGATGGACGCCGGCAACGGGCTCGGCGCCGCGATCAAGCGCAAGGACGACCTGCAGAAGATGGCCGAGAGCAACCGAGCGTTCGCCCACTACCGCTGGTAGTGAGGGGCAGGGCACCGGCGGCACGCCGTCGCCGGGGCCCACCCGCCCACCTCCGGACGCCTTGCTTCGCTCGGCGTCCGAACCCCGGCGCCGGCGACCACCGGCGCCCGGCCCGGGAAGCCACCGGCGTATCGGGAACAGAAGTGCGCTCGGCCCGCTTCTGACAGGAAAGAAGAAAAGAGAGAGAAGAGAGACAGAGAGATGGCAGCGGAACCGAAGGAGGTTCGGGGCAAGGGTGGCCCGGTGATCCGGGAGGTTCCCCTCGCGCGCATTCGCAACATCGGGATCATGGCGCACATCGATGCCGGGAAGACGACGACGACCGAGCGGATCCTCTACTACACGGGGCGGACCTACAAGATCGGCGAGGTGCACGAGGGCTCGGCGGTCATGGACTGGATGGCCCAGGAGCAGGAGCGGGGGATCACGATCACCAGCGCGGCCACGACCGCGAAGTGGCATGACACGTGGATCAACATCCTCGACACGCCCGGGCACGTCGACTTCACCGTCGAGGTGGAGCGGTCGCTGCGCGTCCTCGACGGCGCGGTGGCGGTGTTCGACGCCGTCGCCGGGGTCGAGCCGCAGACCGAGACCGTCTGGCGGCAGGCCGACAAGTACAACGTTCCCCGCATCTGCTTCGTCAACAAGATGGACCGGGTCGGCGCTGACTACTTCCGCACCGTCGACATGATCCGTGACCGGCTCGAAGCCACGGCCGCACTGACCCAGCTGCCCGTCGGCAGCGAGAACGACTTCCGCGGCGTCGTCGACCTCCTGGCGATGAAGGCCCACGTCTGGGAGGACGGCATGGGCGACCGCTACGAGACGGTCGACATCCCCGAGGAGCTGAAGGCCGACGCCGAGCACTGGCGGCACGAGCTCGTCGACGTCGTGTCGCATCACGACGACACGGTCCTCGAGAAGTACGTCGGGGACGAGGAGATCACCGCCGACGACCTCAAGCGCGGTCTGCGCGCCGCGACCATCGCGGGTGAGGTGGTCCCCGTGCTCTGCGGCAGCGCGTTCAAGAACAAGGCGGTCCAGCCGTTGCTCGATGCCATCATCGACTTCCTCCCGAGCCCGCTCGAGGTGCCGCCGGTCACCGGGCACGACCCGAAGACCGAGGACGTCATGGAGCGCCACCCGGACGACTCCGAGCCGTTCTCCGCGCTCGCGTTCAAGATCATGAGCGACCCCTATGTGGGCAAGCTGACGTACTTCCGCGTGTACTCGGGGAAGCTCGCCGCCGGCGGCCAGGTCATGAACGTCACCAAGAACCGCCGCGAGCGGATCGGGCGCCTCCTCCAGATGCACGCGAATCACCGCGAAGACAAGGAGGCGGTCTACGCGGGCGACATCGTCGCCGCCGTCGGCCTGAAGAACACGACCACGGGCGACACGCTCAGCGACCCGGGCCATCCCATCCTGCTCGAGCGGATGGAGTTCCCCGAGCCGGTGATCTCGGTTGCCATCGAGCCCAAGACGAAGGCCGACCAGGACAAGCTCGGGAAGGCGCTCGGCGCGCTGTCGGAGGAAGACCCGACGTTCCAGGTCCGCACCGACGACGACACCGGTCAAACGATCATCTCGGGCATGGGCGAGCTGCACCTCGAAGTGCTCGTCGACCGGATGATGCGCGAGTTCACGGTGTCGGCCAACGTCGGCAAGCCGCAGGTCGCCTACCGCGAGACCATCACCGTGCCCGTTGACAAGGTCGAGGAGCGCTACGTCCGCCAGACCGGCGGCCGGGGCCAGTACGGCCACGTGATCATCAACCTCGAGCCCACCGGGCCCGGCGGCGGCTACGAGTTCGTCGACAAGGTCACGGGCGGCGACATCCCGCGCGAGTACATCGGCGCCGTCGACGCCGGAATCCAGCAGGCGATGGACGGTGGCGTGATCGCCGGGTACCCGCTCGTCGACATGCGCGCCACTCTCACCGGCGGGTCGTACCACGACGTCGACTCGAGCGAGATGGCGTTCAAGATCGCGGGGTCGATGGCGTTCAAGAAGGCGGCGCGCCAGGCGAAGCCGGTGCTCCTCGAGCCGATCATGGCGGTCGAGGTCGTCACGCCCGAGGACTACATGGGTGACGTGATCGGCGACCTGTCGTCGCGCCGCGGGAGGGTCGAAGGGATGGAACAGCGCGGGAACGCGCAAGTCGTCCGCTCTCAAGTGCCTTTGGCCGAGATGTTCGGCTACGCTACCGACCTCCGCTCGCGCACCCAGGGTCGAGCGACGTACACGATGCAGTTCGACTCGTACCAGCGAGTGCCCGAGTCCATCGCCCAAGAGATCATCGCCCGCATCCGGGGCGAGTAACCACCTGAGCAGAGGAGCCGGGGTAGTCCCATGTCGAAGCAGAAGTTCGAGCGGACGAAGCCGCATCTGAACATTGGGACGATCGGCCACATCGACCACGGGAAGACCACGCTCACGGCGGCGATCACGAAGGTGCTGCACGACCAGGACCCGTCGACGACCTACACGAGCTTCGACGAGATCGACAAGGCGCCCGAGGAGCGCGAGCGGGGCATCACGATCTCGATCGCGCACGTGGAGTACGAGACCCCGAACCGGCACTACGCGCACGTCGACTGTCCCGGGCACGCCGACTACATCAAGAACATGATCACCGGCGCCGCGCAGATGGACGGGGCGATCCTGGTGGTAGCGGCGACGGACGGGCCGATGCCGCAGACGCGGGAGCACGTGCTCCTCGCCCGGCAGGTGGGAGTGCCGTCCATCGTGGTGGCGCTCAACAAGGCCGACATGGTCGACGACGAGGAGATCCTCGAGCTGGTGGAGCTCGAGGTCCGGGAGCTGTTGAACGAGTACGAGTTCCCCGGCGACGACACCCCGATCGTGCGGGTGAGCGCGCTGAAGGCCCTCGAGGGCGACGAGTCGTGGACCCCGAAGATCGTCGAGCTCATGGAGGCGGTCGACACCCACATCCCGGAGCCGACCCGCGACATCGACAAGCCGTTCCTGATGCCGATCGAGGACGTGTTCACGATCACCGGGCGAGGCACGGTCGTGACGGGGCGGGTCGAGCGCGGTGTGGTGCACGTGAACGACGAGGTCGCCATCATCGGGATCAAGGACACCACCAAGACCGTGTGCACCGGCGTGGAGATGTTCCGCAAGCTCCTCGACGAGGGGCGCGCAGGCGACAACATCGGCGCCTTGCTGCGCGGCACTAAGAAGGAGGACGTCGAGCGGGGTCAGGTGCTGGCCAAGCCGAACAGCATCACGCCGCACACGAACTTCCAGGCCCAGGTATACGTCCTCAACAAGGACGAGGGCGGCCGGCACACACCGTTCTTCGCCAACTATCGGCCGCAGTTCTACTTCCGCACGACGGACATCACCGGTTCCATCACCCTCCCCGGCGGGGTCGAGATGGTCATGCCGGGCGACAACATCGAGATGACCGTCGAGCTCATCGCCCCGATCGCGATGGAAGAAGGCCTGCGCTTCGCCATCCGCGAGGGCGGCCGCACCGTCGGTGCCGGCCGCGTCACGAAGATCAACGAGTAGTCGACGAGCCGGACGGACGGGACGCGGCGTGGCAGACGCAAGAGGGCAGAAAATCCGGATCCGGCTCAAGGCCTACGACCACGAGATCATCGACCAGTCGACGAAGAAGATCGTCGAGACGGTCGTGCGCACGCAGGCCAAGGTCCGCGGGCCCGTGCCGCTCCCGACCGAGATCCGTCGCTTCACCGTGATCCGGTCGCCGCACGTCGACAAGGACTCCCGCGAGCATTTCGAGATGCGGATCCACAAGCGCCTCATCGACATCGTGGAGCCGACCTCGAAGACCGTCGAGTCGCTCCAGCGCCTCGACCTCCCCGCCGGCGTCGACATCGAGATCAAGATCCAACAGGCCTGACGCCGCGGTTCGCGCTCGGCGGCGACCCGACTTCGACGGAATCGCCCGGAAACGCTAGTATCTCTTGGCTTTCGCCGTGTGGGCGGGGTGGACCCGGCGGCGATACTGGACCGGAAATCTTCGCCAACCGACGTCTGCGCAGGCTGCGCCTCCGGCGTAGAACCGTGCAGCACAACCGAGTCGCTCCGCCGGCCACCGGGCCGGGGGAGCCATTCGCGTGAAGCGGAGTACAGAGCTCACATTGCCGAAGGACCCACGTCATGGCCAGCAAGGGCATTCTCGGGCGCAAGCTCGGCATGACACAGGTCTGGGACGCCGAGAACCGGATCGTTCCGGTGACGGTGATCCAGGCCGGGCCCTGTCGCGTCGTCCAGCTCAAGACGCCCGAGCGTGACGGCTACGCCGCCGTCCAGCTCGCCTTCGGCGACGCCAAGCCGGCCCGGCTCACCAAGCCTGAGCTCGGGCACCTGAAGGCCGCCGACGCGGCGCCGGCCAGGCACCTCGCCGAGCTGCGCGTCGACGACCTGTCGGGCTTCGAGATCGGACAGGTCCTGGCGGCCGACGTGTTCGCAGCAGGAGAGCGGGTCGACGTCACCGGCATCAGCAAGGGCAAGGGGTTCACCGGCGTGATGAAGCGCCACAACTTCCACGGCCAGGGCGCGAGCCACGGCAACCACAAGAAGCACCGTTCGCCCGGCGCCATCGGCGCCTGCGCGACGCCCGCCCGCGTGTTCAAGGGCATGGGCATGCCGGGCCAGCACGGCAACAGCCGTGTCACCACCCTCAACCTCGAGGTCGTCGAAGGCGACGCCGAACGCGGGCTCCTCCTCCTCAGAGGGTCCGTCCCCGGCCCGAGCGGCAGCGTCGTGTTCGTGCGCGACGCAGTGAAGGCCGACGCCGGCCGAGAGCGAGCGTCCCAATGAAAGTCGACGTCACGACCGTGCACGGCGCGAAAGCCGGCAGCGTCGACCTTCCCGACGAGACGTTCGGCATCACACCGAACCGGTCGGTCCTGCACCAGGTCGTCACCGCTCAGCTCGCCGCCGCCCGGTCCGGCACCCACAGCACCAAGACCCGCGCCGCGGTCAAGGGCGGGGGCGCCAAGCCGTGGCGCCAGAAGGGCACGGGCCGGGCCCGCCACGGCTCGATCCGCTCGCCGCAATGGCGAGGCGGGGGCGTCGCCCACGGCCCCGTGCCCCGCAGCCACGCGCAACGCACGCCCAAGAAGATGGTCAAGCTCGCATTGCGCTCGGCGCTCTCGGACCGCGCTGCCGACCAGCGCGTGATGGTCGTCGACAAGTGGGACATCGACGAGCCCAGCACGAAGCGTGCGGTCGCGATCCTCGACGAGCTCGGGCTCCGCAAGTCCGGCGAGCGCGATCCGCGCACGCTCCTCGTCCTCGACCGCCGCGAGGTGGCCACGTGGAAGTCCTTCCGGAACCTCGGAGCGAGGGTCCGGATCGTGCTCCCCGAGGAGCTGAACGCGTACGACGTGCTCGTGAACGACTGGCTCGTCTTCAGCCAGGCGACGCTCGACGCTTTCCTCAACCGTGGGGGTGCGCAATGAGCTCGCGCAATCCCCGCGACATCATCATCCGCCCCGTGGTCTCGGAGAAGTCGTACGCCGCCTACGACGCCAACGTGTACACGTTCCTGGTCGCGCCCGACGCCAACAAGATCGAGATCAAGCAGGCGGTCGAGGCGATCTTCAGCGTGAAGGTCACCAACGTCAACACGGTGAACCGCAAGGGCAAGCGCAAGCGGAACCGCCGCACGGGCGACTGGGGCAAGCGGTCCGATCAGCGCCGGGCGATCGTCTCACTCGCCGCCGGCGACTCCATCGAGATCTTCGGGAGCTGACGATGCCCATTCGCAAGCGCAAGCCGACCAGCCCGGGCCGCCGGTTCCAGACCGTCTCCGACTTCGCCGAGATCAGCAAGGCGAAGCCCGAGAAGTCGCTCACGAAGTCGAAGAAGCGTTCGTCGGGGCGCAACGCCTACGGCCGCATGACGTCGCGCCACCGTGGTGGCGGGCACAAGCAGAAGTACCGGGAGATCGACTTCAAGCGCGGGAAGGACGGCGTGCCGGCGAAGGTCGCCGCCATCGAGTACGACCCCAACCGCAACGCCCGCATCGCGCTGTTGCACTACCTCGACGGCGAGAAGCGCTACATCCTCGCCCCGACCGGCGTCGTCGTCGGCGACCTCCTGAGCAGCGGCCAGGGCTCGGAGATCCGCCCGGGCAACGCCCTGCCGTTGCGCTACATCCCGGTCGGCACGACAGTGCACAACATCGAGCTCAAGCCGGGTGCGGGCGGCAAGCTCGCCCGCGGCGCCGGCGCCGCCGTGCAGCTCGTGGCCAAGGAAGGCAACTTCGCCACGCTGCGGCTCCCGTCGACCGAGATGCGCCGGGTGGCGATCGACTGCCGCGCCACCATCGGCCAGGTCGGCAACGTCGAGGCCGGGCTCGTCCAGATCGGCAAGGCCGGGAGGAACCGGTGGAAGGGCAAGCGCCCGCACACGCGCGGCGTCGCCATGAACCCGGTCGACCACCCGCTGGGAGGCGGCGAGGGGAAGAGCTCCGGCGGCCGCCACCCGGTGACGCCGTGGGGCAAGCCCGAAGGCCGCACGCGCCGCAAGGACAAGCCGTCCGACAAGCTCATCATCCGACGCCGGCGTCGCCGCCGCGGCTCCAGGGGGAGGTAGGAGATGCCGCGCAGCTTGAAGAAGGGCCCCTTCGTCGACGACCACCTGCGCATCAAGGTCGAGGCGATGAACTCCTCCGGGGACCGGAGGGTCATCAAGACGTGGTCGCGTCGTTCCACCGTCACTCCCGACATGGTGGGGCACACGATCGCGGTCCACGACGGCCGCAAGCACGTTCCCGTGTACATCACCGAGGCGATGGTCGGGCACAAGCTCGGCGAGTTCGCGCCGACCCGGACTTTCCGCGTCCACGCCGGCGCCGAGCGCTCGGCGAGGAGACCACCGGGTGCCTGAGACCCGCGCGTCCCTGCGCCACCTCCGCACCTCGCCCACCAAGGTCCGCGAGGTCCTCGGCCTGATCCGCGGGCGGGAGGTCGACGACGCCCGCGAGCGGCTGCGGTTCTCGACGCGCGGGCCGGCCGGCGAGGTGCTGAAGCTGCTCGATTCCGCGGTCGCCAACGCGGAGAACAACCAGAGCCTGCCCGAGGACGAGCTGTTCGTCGCCCGCGCCTACGCGGACGAAGGGCCGACGTTGAAGCGGTGGCGCCCCCGCGCCCGGGGCCGCGGCACCCGCATCCGGAAGCGGACGAGCCACGTGACGATCGTGCTCTCGCGCTTCACGGACGACGAGCTCGATCGTCGCCGCCGACGTGAGGAAGCAACCGGTCCGACGCGCCGTCTCCGCCGCCCCACCCGCCGGCGTCGGGTGCGCGAAGTCGAGGACGACCTCGAGGACGAGGAGCTCATCCACGAGGACGCGGAGGAGTTCGGCGAGACCGAGGAATTCGAGGAGGGCGGCGAGGACGTCGCGCTCGCGGACGTCCCCGACGTCGACGATGTCGACGCCCAGCCGCTCGGGGCCGCCGAGGCCGCGCCGGCGAAGAAGGCACCGGCGAAGAAGAAGGCGCCGGCCACCAAGAAGCCGACGAAGAAATCGACGACCGCCAAGAAGACGACCGCCAAGAAGGCGCAAAAGCCGACGAAGAAGACCACGAAGAAGAAGAAGGACGACTGATGGGCCAGAAGGTCAATCCCTACGGATTCCGTCTCGGGATCACCACCGACTGGAAGTCGCGCTGGTTCGCCGACAAGGCGGAGTACAAGGAGTCGCTGATCGAGGACTGGAAGGTCCGCGACTACCTGCGACGCCAGCTCCCCCACGCGGCGGTGAGCCGCGTCGAGATCGAGCGGACGCGTGACCGCCTCCGGGTCGACGTGTACACGGCGCGGCCGGGGATCGTGATCGGCCGCCGCGGCGCCGAGGCCGACCGGCTCCGGGCCGGGCTGCTCCAGATCACGGGCAACCCGAAGATCCACTTCAACATCCAGGAGATCAAGCAGCCCGAGCTCGACGCCACCCTCATCGCGCAGGGCGTCGCCGACCAGCTCGCGGGGCGGGTGTCGTTCCGGCGGGCGATGAAGCGCGCCGTGCAGACGGCGATGAAGGCCGGTGCGCAGGGCATCCGGGTGCAGTGCGGCGGGCGCCTCGGCGGCGCCGAGATGAGCCGTAAGGAGTGGTACCGCGAAGGCCGGGTGCCGCTGCACACCCTTCGGGCCGACATCGACTACGGCCAGGCCGAAGCGCGCACGACCTTCGGGCGCATCGGCGTGAAGGTCTGGATCTACAAGGGCGACATCCTCCCCTACAAGTCGGCGGCCGAGGACAAGATCGCCAAGGAGGCGGCCATGGCCGTCGGCGAGACCGCCGGGCAAGCGCCCAGTGGCCGTCGCGTGATCAGCGCCGGCGGCGGACGGCGCCGCCCCGCCGAGGAGGCGGTCCCGGTCGAGGCGGGACGCGAGGAGGACGTGCCGGCGGATGAGGCCAAGCCGTTGGTCAAGGAAGCCGACCCGGCCCTCGAGGCCCTGCTCGCAGAAGAAGAGGAGATCGAGCGCCGCACCAGTCGCGAGCACCACGAGGCGCCGAAGTTCCACGGCGACGAGGAGTAGGACCCCACGCCCATGTTGATGCCGAAGAAGGTCCGCCATCGCAAGGCCCAACGGGGCCGTATGTCGGGGACGGCCAAGGGTGGCACGCGGGTGCACTTCGGCGACTACGGCATCCAGGCGCTCGAGCCGGGCTGGATCACGAACCGCCAGATCGAGGCGGCCCGAATCGCCATGACCCGCTACATCAAGCGGGGCGGGAAGGTGTGGATCAACATCTTCCCGGACAAGCCCGTCACCCAGAAGCCGGCCGAGACCCGCATGGGCTCGGGCAAGGGCAACCCCGAGCACTGGGTCGCGGTGGTGAAGCCGGGCCGGGTCATGTTCGAGCTCTCGGGCGTGCCCGAGGACGTCGCCCGCGACGCGATGCGCCTCGCGATGCACAAGCTCCCGATCAAGACGCGCTTCGTGTTGCGCCAGGAGGAGGCATGACCAGGGCGAGGGAGCTGCGCGAGCTCAACGAGGTCGAGCTCGAGCACCGGTTGTCCGAAGCGAAGGAGGAGCTGTTCAACCTGCGGTTCCAGAACGCGACCGGTCAGCTCGACAACAGCGCGCGCCTCGGCCAGGTGCGTAAGGACATCGCCCGAGTCGAGACGCTGTTGCGCGAGCACGAGATCGCGGCGGCGGAGGCTCTCGGCACCGAGCAGGAGACGGAAGATGCCTGACGCGACGGACCGGCGGCACAACCCGCGCAAGGTGCGCGAAGGCTTGGTCGTGTCGACGAAGATGGACAAGACCGTCGTCGTCGCGGTCGTCGACCGGGTCCGCCACCGCCGGTACGGCAAGACGCTGCAACGCACACGGCGCCTGTACGCGCACGACGAGGTCAACGACGCGCGCGAGGGCGACCGGGTCCGGCTGCAGGAGACGCGCCCCATGTCCCGCCAGAAGCGCTGGAGGGTCATCGAGGTCCTCGAGAGGGCGAAGTGATCCAGCAGGAGAGCCGGCTCAGGGTCGCCGACAACTCGGGCGCTCGCGAGGTCCTGTGCATCAAGGTCCTCGGCGGCACCCGACGGCGGTACGCGGGCATCGGCGACATCTTCGTCGCCACCGTCAAGGACGCCGTCCCCGGCGCGGCCGTGAAGAAGGGCGAAGTGGTCAAGTGCGTCGTCGTGCGGACCCGCAAGGAGCGGCGGCGCGCCGACGGCAGCTACATCCGATTCGACGAGAACGCCGCCGTCCTCATCAACGACCAGCTCCAACCGCGCGGCACCCGCATCTTCGGGCCGGTCGGTCGAGAGCTGCGCGACCGGCGGTTCATGCGCATCGTCTCGCTCGCCCCGGAGGTCCTCTGATGAACGTGAAGGACACCAAGGTGCACCTCAAGCTGCGCAAGGGCGACCGCGTCCGAGTGCTGACCGGCAAGGACGTCGGGAAGGAAGGCGCGATCACTCGCGTCCTCCCCGACGCGAACCGCGTCATCGTCGACGGCGTCAACGTCGCCAAGAAGCACCAGCGCCAGACCCGGGCGACGATGCAGGCCGGCATCATCGACAAGGACATGCCGATCAACGCCGCCAACGTCGCGATCCTCTGCGACAAGTGTGGCCCGACCCGCATCGGGTACCGGTTCGGGGACGACGGCAAGAAGATCCGCGTCTGCAAGAAGTGCGGAGGCGACCTCTGATGGCACAGGCAACCCAGGACCAGCCGCGCCTCAAGCAGCGCTACGAGACGGACCTGCGTCCGCAGCTGCAGCGCGAGCTCGGGCTCCGCAACGTCATGCAGGTGCCGCGTCTCGAGAAGATCGTGCTCAACTGCGGCGTCGGCCTCGCGACGCAGCAGCAGTCGCTGCTCGACGGCGCCGTCACCGACCTGACCGTCATCACCGGGCAGAAGCCGCTCGTCACCCGGGCGAAGAAGTCCATCGCCGGCTTCAAGCTCCGGGCGGGGAACCCCATCGGCGCCAAGGTGACGCTCCGAGGCGCCCGCATGTGGGAGTTCTACGACCGGCTCGTGAGCCTGGCGATCCCGCGCATCCGCGACTTCCGGGGGATGGAACCGAACTCGTTCGACGGGCGCGGCAACTACACGTTCGGCGTCACCGAGCAGCTCATCTTTCCGGAGATCGACTACGACAGCATCGACACGGTCCGAGGCATGGACATCACGATCGTCACGACCGCAAGCTCCGACGACGCAGGCCGGGCGCTGCTCACCGCGCTCGGCTTCCCGTTCCGTCGCGAGAGCGAACGCCAGAGCGAAGGGTAAGTCCATTGGCGAAGAAGGCTTTGATCCAGAAGCAGCAACGCAAGCCCAAGTTCAAGGTGCGGGCGTACACGCGCTGCCGGCGATGCGGCCGGGCGCGCGCGGTCTACCGCCGCTTCGGGCTGTGCCGCATCTGTCTGCGTGACATGGCCCACAACGGTGAGGTCCCCGGCCTCACGAAGGCGTCGTGGTGATCGCATGACGATGACCGATCCCGTGGCCGATATGCTCACCCGGATCCGCAACGCCAACGTGGCGTTTCACGACGACGTCGTGATGCCGTCGTCGAAGCTGAAGGTCGCGCTGGCGAAGATCCTCGAGCAGGAGGGCTACATCTCCGGCTCGAGCATCGAGGACGACTCCTCGTATCCCCGGCCGCGCCTGCGGATCGCGATGAAGTACACGCCCGATCGCAAGCGCACGATCTCGGGGTTGCGGCGGGTGTCGAAGCCCGGCCTGCGGGTCTACACGCCGGCCGACAAGCTCCCGCGGGTGCTCGGCGGCATGGGCATCGCCATCCTGTCCACGAACCAGGGCCTCATGACCGACCGCGAGGCGCGCCAGCGCCACGTCGGCGGCGAGGTCCTGTGTCAGGTCTGGTAGCGGAGCAGGTCATGTCTCGAGTCGGGAAAGAGCCCATCGCCATTCCCTCGGGGGTCGACGTCACCCTCGAGGGCCGCCGGGTCGTCGTGAAGGGCCCGAACGGCACGCTCGCGCACCAGGCGCCCGAGGCGATCACCGTCAGCCGCGACGGCGACACGCTGGTCGTCACGCGGCCCGACGACGAACGCGAGAACCGTGCGCTGCACGGCCTGACCCGCTCGCTGGTGCACAACATGGTCGTGGGCGTGTCGCAGGGGTTCAGCCGCGAGCTCGAGATCGTCGGCGTGGGATACCGGGCGCAGGCGCAGGGGCCGTCGAAGCTCGAGCTCCAGGTCGGGTTCTCGCACCCGGTGCGATTCGAGGCGCCGGAAGGCGTGACGTTCGAAGTGCCCCAGCCCACCCGTATCGTGGTGCGGGGGGCCGACAAACAGCTCGTCGGCCAGGTGGCAGCCGACGTCCGCAAGAGCCGCCCGCCCGAGCCGTACAAGGGCAAGGGCATCCGCTATGCCGACGAGCGCGTCCAGCGCAAGGCCGGCAAGTCCGCCAAGTAGGACCAGTAGGCGAACGAGATGACGAACAGCAAGCGTGAAGCACGAATCCGGCGGCATCGCCGGGTTCGCAAGAAGATCCGGGGCACGCCCGAGCGGCCGCGCCTGTCGGTGTTCCGCTCGGCGCGCCACGTCTACGCCCAGGTGATCGACGACGTGCACGGACAGACCCTCGCCACGGCGTCGACGACCGAGTCCGCATTGCGGTCGGGTCGCGGCGGCACGGTCGACGCCGCGAAGGCCGTCGGCAAGCTCGTCGGCGAGCGGGCCAAGGCGGCGGGGATCTCGAGCGTCGTGTTCGACCGAGGTGGTTTCAAGTTCCACGGCCGGGTCGCAGGCCTGGCCGCAGGTGCACGTGAAGCAGGACTGGAGCTCTGATGGCGGAAGGGCAACTCGAGGAGCGGGTGATCGCGATCAACCGTGTCGCCAAGGTCGTGAAGGGCGGCCGGCGGTTCTCGTTCACCGCCCTCGTCGTCGTCGGAGACGGCAACGGCAACGTGGGCCTGGGCTACGGGAAGGCCAAGGAGGTGCCCGCCGCCATCCAGAAGGGCATGGAGGAGGCGCGCAAGAGCCTCTTCTCGGTGGCGCTGGCCGGCACCACGATCACGCACCAGACCGTCGGCGTGCACGACGCCGCCCGCGTCCTGCTCAAGCCGGCCGCGCCCGGTACCGGTGTGATCGCCGGCGGTGCGGCGCGCGCGATTCTGGAGGCGGCGGGCGTCGGAGACGTCCTGGCGAAGTCTCTCGGCTCCGCCAACGCGATCAACGTGTCGCGTGCGACGATCGCGGGCCTGCGGGGGCTCTACCGGCCGGACGAGGTCGCCAAGCTCCGGGGGAAGTCGCCCGAGGAGGTGTCGTCGGCCGGGATGCTGCGTGCGTACCGCGAGCGGTCGGCGCCGAAGCCCGAGGTGACCGAGGTCGCGTGATGGCACAGACGCTGCGGATCACCCAGGTGCGATCGGCTATCGGGACCAAGCCGCGCCAGCGCGGCACCTTGCGCGCGCTCGGCCTCCGCCGGATCAACGACACGGTCGAGCACCCCGACCGGCCCGAGATCCGCGGCATGGTCGACACCGTGCCGCACCTCGTGAAGGTGGAAGAGACATGACGATCAAGCCCCACGACCTCCACCCTGCTCCCGGCGCCCGCACGCGGGCGCGCCGGCCCGGCCGCGGCATTGCCGGACGCGGCGGCAAGACGGCGGGCCGGGGCATGAAGGGCCAGCACGCCCGAGACACCGTCAAGCCCGGGTTCGAAGGCGGCCAGACGCCTCTGACGCGGCGCACGCCCAAGGCCAAGGGGTTCAAGAACCCGTTCCGAGTCGAGTACGCGGTCGTCAACCTCGAAGTGCTCGACGCGTTCGATGCCGGCAGCGAGGTCGACCCGGGCACGCTGCGGTCGCGCGGTCTCGTCGCCAAGCAGGGGCTGGTGAAGGTGCTCGGCCGCGGCCAGCTCACGAAGGCCCTCACGGTCCGTGCCCATGCGTTCTCCGCCGCCGCCGTCCGGGCGATCGAAGGCGCCGGCGGCAGCACCGAGCGCCTGCCGATGCCGTTCCGAAAGCGTCCCCCCGCCAAGGGGAACGCCCTCACCAACCGATAAGCTCGGCGCTCCGCCGCGAGAGGAGGTCGCGCCCCCACCATGCTCTCCCGCCTGCGGAACATGTTCCGGGTGCCCGACCTGCGGAACAAGATCCTCTTCACGCTGGTCATCGTGGGGCTCTACCGCGTGGGCGCCCACCTGCCGGTCCCGTTCATCGACTTCAACGCGATCAAGGACCTCCAGCGGCAGTCCCAGAACACCGGAGTCGTGGGGTTCCTCGACCTGTTCTCGGGCGGCGCGATCACGAACGTGGCGATCTTCTTCCTCGGGATCATGCCGTACATCACGGCGTCGATCATCATGCAGCTGCTCGGGGTCGTGATCCCGAAGCTCGAGGAATGGCAGAACGAGGGGCAGGTCGGCCAGAAGAAGATCACCCAATGGACCCGGTACCTCACCGTCGGGCTCGCGGTCGTGCAATCGACCGGCTTCGTGTTCGCCCTGCACCAGGGCAGCAGCGGGCTGCTCGGGTTCGCCGGCTTCCAGGGCCGAGACCTCATCCCGGGCTTCAACACGCCCCGTGCCGCCCTCATCGTGCTGACGTGGACCGCCGGCACCGCCCTGCTGATGTGGCTGGCCGAGCTCATCACCCAGCGCGGCATCGGGAACGGCATGTCGATCCTGATCTTCGCGTCCGTCGTCTCGCGCCTTCCGGCGCAGGGCTCGTCGATCTACAGCGAGGGCAGCAAGTTCCAGTTCTTCACGATCATCGGGATCGGCATCGCGATGATCGTCGGGATCGTGTTCGTCGAGTCGGGGCAGCGACGCATACCAGTCCAGTTCGCGAAACGCGTGGTTGGACGACGAATGTACGGCGGTCAGAGCACGTACATACCGCTGAAGGTCAACCAGTCCGGCGTGATCCCCGTGATCTTCGCCAGCTCGATCCTGTCGTTCCCCGCTCTGATCGCGACTGCGACCCCTTGGAAGGGTCTGCAGCAGTTCATCAACGACAACCTGATCCAGCGTCAGAGCTGGTTCTACATAGGCCTGTATACGCTCCTCATCATCTTCTTCGCGTACTTCTACACCGCGATCGCGTTCAACCCCGCGCAACAGGCCGACATCATCCGCAAGCAGGGCGGGTTCATCCCAGGCATCAGACCGGGGCCGCCGACGGAGCGGTACCTCGCGAAGACCCTGAACCGCATCACGCTGCCGGGATCGCTGTTCCTCGCCACGATCGCGATCGCGCCGCTGCTGGTGTTCGCGTTGTGGGACATCAGACAGTTCCCCTTCGGGGGCACAGCACTGCTGATCACCGTGGGCGTCGCGCTCGAGACGATGAAGCAGATCGACAGCCAGCTGATGATGCGCAACTACGAGGGCTTCCTCGCCTAATCGGAGTGCGCCGATGAGCAGAGGTCCCCGACTCGTCCTGCTCGGCAAGCAGGGCGCCGGGAAGGGCACACAAGCCGCCCGTCTCGCGGAGCGGTACGGGATCGAGCACGTCTCGACCGGCGACCTGTTCCGGGCCGCCGCCGCCGCCGGGACGTCGGCGGGGCGCGAGGCGGAGCAGTACATGAGCAAGGGTGATCTCGTGCCCGACGATCTCACCCTCAGGATCGTCGAGGAGCGCTTCGCCGAGAACGGCCTGGTCGATCAGGGCTTCGTCCTCGACGGGTTCCCGCGGACGCTGCCCCAAGCCGAGAAGCTCGAAGACGTGCTCGACGGGCGTCCGCTCGACCTGGTCATCAACCTCGACGTACCCACCGAGATCGTCCTCGACCGGATCGCCGGGCGTCGGGTGTGCGAGAAGTGCGGCACCACCTACCACGTCAACGCACCGCCGAAGAGTGACTGGACGTGCGACGTCTGCGGCGGCCGGGTCGTCCAGCGCGACGACGACACCGAGGACGCGGTGATGCGCCGGCTCGAGCTCTACGAGGAGGAGACCGTCCCGATCATCGACTTCTATCGCAAGGTCGGGAAGCTGGTGGTCGTCGACGGCACCGGCGACGGTGACGACGTGTTCGCACGGCTCGTGGCGCAGGTCGACCAGCGGCTCAAGTCGCTCCAGACATGATCACCAGGAAGACCCGAGACCAGATCGCAATCATGCGGAGAGCGGGCAAGGTCGTCGCCGAGATGCACGAGGTCGGCATCCGGGCCGCGAAGCCCGGGGCGACGACCGCCGACGTCGACGAGGCGGCGCGCGAGGTGCTCGACCGGCGCGGAGCGCGCTCCAACTTCCTGGGCTACGGCAGCCCGCCGTTCCCGGGCGTCGTGTGCACGTCCCCGAACGAGGTGATCGTGCACGGGATCCCGTCGCCGGACGTCGTGCTGCACGACGGCGACATCCTCTCGATCGACTGCGGGGCGATCGTCGAAGGGTGGCACGGCGACGCCGCCATCACCGTGCCCGTCGGTGAGATCGACGACGAGTCGAAGCGGCTGCTCGAGATCACCCGGGCCTCGCTGGAGGCGGCGATCGAGCACGTCACGTCGGAACAGCGGCTGGGCGACATCGGCGCCGCCGTCGAGGGCGTTGCCGAGCGAGCCGGCTTCTCGGTCGTGCGGGAGTACGTCGGCCACGGGATCGGGACCGCGATGCACGAGGAGCCCCAGATCCCGAACTACGGGCCCCCCGGGCGAGGGCTGAAGCTCAAGGAAGGGATGGTGCTCGCCATCGAGCCCATGGTGAACGCCGGTGGGCCCGAGACCGAGCTCCTGGCCGACGGCTGGACGGTCGTCACCCGCGACCGGCGCCGGTCGGCCCATTTCGAGCACACCGTGGCCGTGACGGCCAACGGCCCCGAGGTGCTGACGCTCCCCTGGTGACCGGGGGCGGGCGTTCGTGCCGCGGGCGGAGACCCCGAATTCTCAAGGGTTCCGGGGGTCGGGTACACTTCTTAGTCGCCCCAGCGGTGCGCCCGATTTGTTCGACGCGCCCGAGACACCCGAGTCCGTAGGCGGTGGGAGCCCTGGCCAAGCCCAAAGACGACACGATCCTGGTGGAAGGGACGGTGGTCGAGCCGTTGCCCAACGCCATGTTCCGGGTCGAGCTCGAGAACGGGCACAAGGTGCTCGCACACATCTCCGGGAAGATGCGGATGCACTACATCCGGATCCTCCCGGGCGACCGGGTGCAGGTCGAGCTCACGCCCTACGACCTCGGCCGGGGTCGCATCACCTACCGGTACAAGTAACCACGAGAAGCAGGAACGTCACGTGAAAGTTCGCCCCTCGGTGAAGAGGATGTGCGAGAAGTGCAAGGTGATCCGCCGCCACGGCACCGTGCGGGTCATCTGCACCAACGCGCGCCACAAGCAACGGCAAGGCTAGGAGCACAGATGGCCCGCATCGCCGGCGTCGACATACCCCGAGAGAAGCGCCTCGAAATCTCGCTCACCTACATCTTCGGCGTTGGCCGTACGACCGCGCGCACCGTCGCGATGGCGACCGACATCTCGCCCGACACGCGCGTGCGTGACCTCACAGACGACGAGGTCGCCAAGCTGCGCACGTACATCGACCAGAACGTGAAGGTCGAGGGTGACCTTCGCCGCGAAGTCTCGCAGGACATCAAGCGCAAGGTCGAGATCGGGACGTATCAGGGTGTCCGTCACCGGCGCGGCCTCCCCGTCCACGGCCAGCGCACCCGAACGAACGCGCGCACCCGTAAGGGTCCGAAGAAGACGGTGGCGGGCAAGAAGCGGGCGAGGAAGTAGACGAGATGGCGAAACCACCCCCGGGCGGGCGACGGCCGCGACGGCGCGAACGCAAGAACGTCGCCTACGGCACCGCGCACATCAAGTCGTCGTTCAACAACACGATCATCTCGATCGCGGACCAGGAAGGAAACGTGATCGCCTGGGCGTCGGCCGGCAACGTCGGCTTCAAGGGCTCGCGGAAGTCCACGCCGTTCGCGGCGCAGCTCGCGGCGGAGACCGCGGCGCGCCGTGCGATGGAGCACGGCGTCCGCAAGGTCGACGTGGTCGTGAAGGGCCCCGGATCGGGCCGCGAGACCGCCATCCGGTCGATCCAGAACACCGGCATCGAAGTCGTCGGGATCAAGGACGTGACGCCGATTCCCCACAACGGGTGCCGTCCGCCGAAGCGGAGGCGAGTCTGATGGCGCGCTACACGGGCGCGGTCTGCAAGCTCTGCCGCCGCGAGCGGATGAAGCTGTTCCTCAAGGGCCCCAAGTGCGACACGATGAAGTGCCCGGTCGAGCGCAAGCCGTACCCGCCGGGCCAGCACGGGCGGGGACGCATCCGGGAGAGCGAGTACCTGCTCCAGCTGCGGGAGAAGCAGAAGGCGCGCCGCATCTACGGGCTGCTCGAGCGCCAGTTCAAGAACCTGTACGAGCAGGCCACGCGGGATGAAGGCATCACCGGCGAGGTCCTTCTCCAGATGCTCGAGCTCCGCATCGACAACGTCGTGTTCCGCGCCAATTTCGCCGCCAGTCGCAATCAGGCCCGTCAGCTCGTCCGCCACGGGCACGTCACGGTGAACGGTCACCGCGTCACGATCCCGTCGCAGCAGCTTCGCAAAGGCGACGTCGTCGAGATCCACCAGAAGTCGCGCCAGATGATCGTGCTGCGCCACAACCTCGACACACTCGACCGGGCCGTCCCGGCGTGGCTCGACGTGACCAGCGCCGACTTCAAGGCCACGGTGCGGGAGCTGCCGCTCCGCGAGCAGATCGACGTGCCCGTGCGCGAGCAGCTGATCGTCGAGCTCTACTCCAAGTAGCCAACCGAGTCTTCCACCACCCGCCCCCAGAGACCACGAAGAAGTGAGACCCCCATGCTGATCATCCAGCGTCCAGAAGTCGAAGCCGCCGACCCCGAGGGGAACGTCCAGACGTTCACGATCTCCCCGCTCGAGCCCGGCTTCGGGCACACCTTGGGCAACTGCCTCCGCCGCACGCTGCTCTCGTCGATCCCCGGCGCTGCCGTGAGCCAGGTCCGGTTCGACGAGGCGCTGCACGAGTTCGACGTGATCCCCGGGGTGAAGGAGGACGTCACCGACCTCATCCTGAACCTGAAGGACCTCGTGCTGCGGTGCGAGTCGGAGGAGCCC
This sequence comes from Acidimicrobiia bacterium, assembly GCA_035938395.1. Lineage (GTDB taxonomy): Bacteria > Actinomycetota > Acidimicrobiia > IMCC26256 > JACDBD01 > JALZAA01. Next base: position 5,638 of record DASZGY010000009.1, on the reverse strand, counting down.
GTCACGCTGCGCCTCGACAAGCGCGGTCCGGGCGACGTCACCGCCGGCGACATCCAGACCACGGCGGACGTCGAGGTCCTCAACCCCGAGCTGCACCTCGCCACCGTGAACCAGCGGGGCCGGCTCGCGCTCGACCTCACCGTCGAGCAGGGCCGGGGCTACCTCTCGGCCGAGCGCAACAAGCGCACGTCGACGATCGGCGTGATCCCCGTCGACGCGATCTTCTCGCCCGTACGGCGGGTCGCGTTCTCGGTCGAGCCGACCCGAGTCGAGCAGGCGACCAACTACGACAAGCTCAGCCTCGAGATCGAGACCGACGGGTCCATCTCGCCCCGTGACGGCTTGGCATCGGCCGGTGAGACGCTGCGCAACCTGGTCAGCCTGGTCGCCGACCTCTCGTCGGAGCCCAAAGGCCTCGAGCTCGGCGAGGTGTCGCCGATCACGGCGGCGTCCCCGGACCTCGAGCTGCCGATCGAGGAGCTCGACCTGTCGGAGCGGCCTCGCAACTGCCTGAAGCGCGCCCGGGTCGACACGATCGGCCAGCTGGTCCAGAAGTCCGAGGACGACCTGCTCGCCATCACGAACTTCGGTTCGAAGTCGCTCGAAGAGGTGCTGCAGAAGCTCGACGAGCGCGGCCTCTCGCTGCGCGTCAAGGAATAGAGAGCCGACCATGCCCGCCCCGCGCAAGGGCCCGCGCCTCGGCGGCGGTCCCGCCCACGAGAAGCAGCTGCTGGCGAACCTCGCCGCGCACCTGTTCGAGGCGGGCGCGATCACGACGACCGTCGCCAAGGCCAAAGCGCTGCGCCCATACGCGGAGAAACTGATCACCAAGGCGAAGGGCGGAAGCGTGCACCAGCAGCGCGTCGTCGTCGCCCGCATGCACGACAAGCAGGTGGCGCACAAGCTCTTCGCCGAGATCGCCCCCCGCTACGCCGATCGCAACGGCGGCTACCTGCGCATCCTCAAGCTCGGCCCCCGCCCCGGCGACGCCGCCCCCATGGCCCGCGTCGAGTTGGTCTAACTCTCTGGTCGCGCAAGCCGACGCTTGCAGTCCAGCCAACAGAATTCGTTCTCCGGCGCCGGGGAAACCCCGGCGCCTGCCGGAGGTGCCCCTTTCATGACTCTGTTTGAAAGGGACGAAGGTCCGGCACGGGTGAAGCTCGTCGTCGCGTACGACGGCACCGGGTTCCACGGGTGGGCCGAGCAACCCGAGGTCCGCACCGTCGAAGGAGTGCTCGCCCGGGCGCTCGAGCGGTTCCTGCGCCACCCGCCGGGGCGACTGTCGTGCGCCGGCCGCACCGACGCCGGCGTGCACGCGTCGGGCCAGGTCGTCAGCTTCGACGCCGAGCCCGGCCTCGACCCGTGGCGGTTGCAGTCCGCGGTGAACGGAGCCCTCGCGCCCGAGGTGGTCGTGCGCGCCGCCGACGTCGTCGAGCCGGACTTCGACGCCCGGCGCTCGGCGTGTTGGCGGGCCTACCGCTACACCGTGCTGAACCGGCCCGTCACCGACCCGTTCCTCGCCCGGTACGCCTGGTGGGTGCCCACTCCGCTCGACGTGCGGGCGCTGCGGCTCGGTGCCGACCCGTTCGTGGGGGAGCACGACTTTGCCTCCTTCTGCCGTCAGGGACCGGAAGGCTCGACGACGACCCGGCGCGTCCTCGAGTCGCGCTGGCACGATCTCGGCGACGGCGTACTGCGCTACGACATCCGCGCCACCGCGTTCTGCTGGCAGATGGTGCGGTCGATCGTCGGCACCCTCGTCGAAGTGGGCACGGGCAAGAAGCGGCCCGGCGAGCTCATGGGCATCCTCCGTGCCAAGAACCGCTCCCACGCCGGCGCGCCCGCGCCGCCGGAGGGCCTCTGCCTCTGGGAGGTCGGGTACTCCTAGCCGCGGGCCGGCCGGGCGGCGGTACCGTGCTGCCCATGGCGCGCCGCGGATCCGCGCTCGATCCGGAAGTGGCCCAGTTCCGCGAGATGTGGGCCGACGAGCTCGGCGGTGCCGCGCTGTACCGGGCGTTGGCCGATCACGCCGACGATCGCCGCCGGCCGATCTTCCTCGCTCTGGCCGAAGCAGAGGAGCGCCACGCCGCCCACTGGGCCGAGCGGATGCGCGAGGCGGGGATCGTCGACCTCAAGCCGCCGCGGCTCCCGTTCCGCATCCGGGTGCTGCGCCGGCTGGCGCGCCTCGTCGGAACGGAAGCCGTGCTCCCGATCGTGCTGCGGGCGGAAGCTGCGGACGCCGACAAGTACCGCAGCATCGCTGCCGCGCCGGCGGCGATGGCCGCCCAGGAGCAGATGCACGGCAAGGTCGTCGCCGCGATGCGCGGCGGCAACACGGCCGGCGGGCGCATCGCGGCGGCCGAGGGCCGGCACCGCGCCGGGATCGGCGGCGCCCTGCGCGCCACCGTCTTCGGCGTCAACGACGGGCTCGTCTCGAACTTCTCCCTCGTCATGGGCGTCGCCGGCGGCACGTCCAACAAGTCCATCGTCGTGCTCGCCGGGGTCGCCGGGCTCGTCGCCGGCGCCTTCTCGATGGCGTCGGGCGAATGGGTCTCGGTCCGGTCGCAGCGGGAGCTGTACGAGAACGAGCTGCGCATCGAGGAGCAGGAGCTCGCCGCGTTCCCCGAAGAAGAGCGCGAGGAGCTCGAGCTGATCTACCAGGCCAAGGGGGTCGACCCCGCCGAAGCGAAGGCGTTGGTCGACAGCATCATGTCCCGACCCGACGTCGCGCTCGACACGCTCGCCCGCGAGGAGCTCGGGATCGATCCCGGCACCCTGGGCTCGCCGTGGGTCGCGGCGGGCTCGTCGTTCGCCGCCTTCGCCTCCGGTGCGTTCCTCCCGGTGCTGCCGTTCTTGTTCTCGAGCGGGGCGGTGGCGGTCGTGACGTCCGCGGTGCTGTCCGTGCTCGCGCTGTTCGCCGTGGGGAGCACGATCTCGGTGTTCACCGGACGCCACGCCGGCCGCTCCGGATTGCGCATGGCCGTCATCGGCATCCTCGTCGCCACGGCGACGTTCCTGATCGGCAAGCTCGTCGGCGTCGGTGTGAGCTAGCCCGAGGTTCTCGGCAGGAAAACGGTCGCTCTCCGGTCTTTTCGTTGCCGAGAACGGCTCAGGACTCGCCCAGGTACAGGAAGCTGTAGCCCTCGTCGCGGAACTGCAGGTCGGCCTGGCGCAGCGCGACGTCCCAGTCCCCCCGCACCGCGGGATCGTTCTCCTCCATGCCGTGGTCGGCCACGAGCAGGAAGGCGGTGTCGTCGAACGCGCCGGCGCGCTCGACCGCCGCCAGCACCTCGCCGAGACGGGCGTCGCAGTCGCGGACGGCCGCCGCTGCGATCTCCGAATGCGGCCCGCCCTCGTGGAACGCCGAGTCGGTGAGCGTGAAGTTCACCCACATGAACCGAGGCTTGGGATAGTCGACATCCCGGTAGTGACCACTCCAGATGCCGGCCGCCTGCTCGACGCACATGTGATCGACGATCGTCGACCACGAGTAGTCCTTCGACGGGCGGACGAACCGTTCCGTCGAGTGCGGCAGACCGTCGGGCGACTGGGGGATCGGCGGCACCTCGCCCCGGCGGAAGAAGTCGAAGGTCGAGTAGTCGGCGCCCGGGTCGGCGGGCTCGTTGACCGACGCCGTGAACGCGTCCGGCCACGTCCGGTGGACCGCGTCGTGGATGGTCTCGACGCCGGGTGTGAGCGTCTCCATGGCGGTGGGCCACGTCGCCGACGAGTTCGTGATGATCTGACGGCCGGTGCGCCGGTCGTACCACGCGTTGTTCAGGATCCCGTGGTGGCCCGGCAGCCGGCCGGTCAGGATCGACGTGTGGTTGGCGAGCGTCACTGTCGGCAGGCCGGCCATCGCGCCGTGCGTGTACGCGGTGCCCATCTCGAGCAGGCGCGCCACGTTGGGCGCTTCGCCGGCGGCGGCCATCGCGTACAGCACATTGGGGTTGGTGCCGTCCCACAGGAACCCGACGACGTGCCGCGGCCGTCCGCCCCCGAGGTCGAGGACGTCGTTGCGGACTTCGCCGTCCTGGCCGCGTACGTACGCGCCGTCATCGGCGGGAGCGAGACCGAGCAGCTCCGCGACCGTGGGGGCCACGTCGACGAGTCGCCCTGCCCTCGGTACCAGCCCGTCGGCGCGCACTCCTTTCCCGGCGACGACGAACGGCGCCCGCGCCTGCACCACGTCGAGCGATCCGTGCTCGCCGCGATGTCCGCCCTGGTCCTCCCAGTTGTGGGCGGCGGAGTGGATCACGCACAGGTCGGGCGCGGCCGGGTGGTCGAAGAGCTGGCCGACCTGCGCGAACCCGAACGGGTAGGAGTTGTCGCCGCGGGTCGGGTAGGGATGGGCCCGTTCGGCCTTCAAGCCGGCGAACCGGTCGGTGGACTGGTCGGCGAGCGGGTCGGCACCCTCGCTCGCGATCTTCTCGTAGCCGCCGCCCTCGGTCCGCCGGAACCGGACCCACCCGTCGTGCGAACGGGCCTCGTACGCCCCGTCGCGCGCGAGCAGGACCATGTCGACGATCGGATCGAGCGCGCTGTCGAGGAGGACGTCGAGCGCGCGTTCGGCGTCGTCGACGCGCTCGGCGGTGACCTCGTGGACAGGCGCCGCGGCCGGGGGAGCCGTCACAAGTCTCTCCCTTGTCGCCCTCGCAAGCTCTGGCTTCGCGGCGGCGGTCGGCAAAGCCGCCGCCACCGCGGGAGGCTACCGGCTCTCGGTCGATTGTCTGAGCAGCGTCTTCGAGGAGTAACCTTCTTTTTCCTGTGCGTACCTTCAGCCCCAAGCCCAGCGACATCGAGCGCGCCTGGCACGTGATCGACGCCGACGGCGCCGTGCTCGGCCGCCTGGCGACCGAGGTCGCCAGGCTGCTGCGCGGCAAGCACAAGCCGACCTGGGCGCCGCACGTCGACACCGGTGACCACGTGATCGTCGTCAACGCGGCGAAGCTCGACGTCGGGCCGCGCAAGGCCGAGGGCAAGGTGTACTGGCGGCACTCCGGCTACCCCGGCGGCATCAAGTCGGAGAGCCTCGGTCGGCTCCTCGAGCGCGACCCCGAGAAGGTCGTGCGCCGGGCGGTCAAGGGCATGGTCCCGAAGGGCCGGCTCGGGCGGGAGACCCTGAAGAAGCTGCGCGTCTACGCCGGACCCACCCATCCGCATACGGCGCAGAAGCCGATCGCCCACCCGCTGGCGAGCGGCGCCCGGAGGTAGCCCGTGACCAAGCCCCTCATCCAGACCACGGGCCGCCGCAAGGAGTCCGTCGCCCGTGTCCGGCTGCGTCCCGGAACCGGGGTCATCAAGGTCAACGGCCGCGAGTTCGAGCGGTACTTCCCCATCCTCACGCACCAGGTCGTCGCGACCGAGCCCCTGCGTCTCACGCAGACCGCCGACGTGTACGACGTCGAGGCGTCGCTCGACGGCGGCGGGGTGAGTGGCCAGGCCGGCGCGCTGCGCCTCGGCATCGCACGCGCGCTCGTCTCTCTCGACGACGAGTTGCGCCCGACGTTGAAGAAAGCCGGCCTCTTGAAGCGCGACGCCCGCGAGAAGGAGCGCCGCAAGTACGGCCTCAAGAAGGCTCGCAAGGCGCCGCAGTACTCGAAGCGCTGAGTCGCTTCCGCACGGCCGCATGACGCTG
>DASZGY010000008.1:0-45688 GCA_035938395.1 Acidimicrobiia bacterium | reverse complement strand
GCTCACCTCGTTTCTTGCCGACCTCGGCGCCGACGTGGTGAAGGTCGAGCCGCCGCAGGGTGACTACGTGCGCGAGATGACGTGGCCGATCGTCGAGGGCGAGTCGCTCATGCATCTCCACATCCATCGGGGGAAGCGCAGCGTCACGCTCGATCTACGCAACCCCGACGCGCTCGAGGTGTACAAGGACCTCGTCCGAGGCGCCGACGCCGTCGTCGAGGCGATGCGGCCGGGCGCCCTCGAGCGACGCGGCCTCGGGTACGAGCGCCTCAAGGAGGTGAACAAGCAGATCGTGTTCTGCACGCTCTCGGGGTACGGCATGACCGGTCCGTACCGCGATCTCCCCGCGCACGGGATCGCCTTCGACACCTGGGCCGGCGTCGTGCGGCCGGCGGTCGACGACGACGGCTTCACGTACATGCCCGAGCATCCTTCGATCGGGATCCACGCCGGCCCGCTCCTCGGCGCGTTCTCGCTGCTCGCCGGGGTCACGAGAGCGCGCGCGACGGGGGAGGGGTGCCAGATCGAAGTCGCGCAATCCGACGCCGCCGCGTACATGGACTGGTACCGAATCGAGACGTGGAAGGCGTACGAGCGGCCCGAATCCGAGGTGACCGGGAACCCGAGCGACGACTACGAGCGCCGCGCCCCCGGTACCGCGGGGATGCGCGAAGGCGTCCGCTACCAGATCTACGAGGCCGCGGACGGGCACGTGCTGTTCATGGCGTCCGAGCAGGCGTTCTGGAAGAACTTCTGCGAAGGGGTCGGGCGACTGGACCTGTACGAGCGGTGGCCGGGCAAGCCGTACGCCGACCACGCCCGCAACAACCGAGAGCTGCAGCACGAGCTGCGCGAGATCTTCAAGACGAAGACCGCGGCCGAGTGGATCGCGTTCGGCAACGAGGTCAACACACCGATCGCGCCCGTGAACTCGTCGCGGTCCATCGCCGACGATCCCCAGTTCCGCGATCGGTTTCCGTGGATCCCCGCGTCCCGGCTCGGCGCCGACGAGATACCGCTGCCCGTTCACGTCCTCGGCGAGCAGCTCCCGGAGCCGACGCGGGCGCCCAAGGTCGGAGAGCACACCGAGGAGGTCCTCGCCGCCGTTCTCGGCTACGACCCGGACCGAATCGCCGCGCTCCGCGACTCCGGCGCCCTGGGATGACGCCGCCGGGCCGCTGGCCCGCGCACCTGCGTGTCGGCGCGCTTCGGGTCGTTCGCGCGAGCGCCAACTTCGACGCGACGATCGCGTTCTACCGGGACCTTGTCGGCCTCCGCGTGGTCGACGAGTTTCGTGGCAGCTACGGCGAGGACGGCACGATCTTCGGCCTGCCCGGCACGGAGACGCACCTCGAGATCGTCCGCGTGCAGCCACCGGGGCCGGTGATCGACGCGTTCGACCAACTCGTCTTCTACCTGCCCGACCAGGCTGCAACCGACGAAGCGACGGCGAAGTTGCTCGCCGGCGGCGTCCGTCCGGAAGCCGACCAGCATCCCTACTGGCAGGACAACGGCGGGACCACCTTTCGCGACCCCGACGGGCGCAGTGTCATCTACGTCTCCTGGGTGTACGGACGCGACCCGCAGCCATCGGACACGGGGCACGGGGAGCCACGCAGTTCCTGACGACCTGTCAGATCGGCGCCGGTTCGACAGGTAGCCTGATCGGCCGTGCCCTCCTCACCTGCGACGACGGCCGAAGCCGCGGTCGCGCTCGACGGCCGGCCACTCGGCAAGCGGGGGGCCGCCACCCGGCGCCGATTGCTCGACGCGACCGCCCGGCTGCTCGAGAGCGACGGTGTGCGTGACCTGCGCGTCGTCGACATCGCGCGCGAGGTCGGGACGTCACCGGCGACCTTCTACCAATACTTCCGTGACGTCGAGGAGGCCGTGCTGGCGTTGACCGCGGAGGTAGGCGAGGAGCTCGCCCCGGTCGACGAGCTGCTCAAACGATCGTGGACGGGCCCGGCGGGCCTCGACGCCGCCCGCGACATGGTCGAAGCGTTCATCCGGTACTGGGACGGGCACCGGGCCGTGCTCCGCACCCGCAACCTCGCCGCGCAGGAAGGCGACGTGCGCTTCCGCCAGGTGCGAAACAACTCGCTGCGGCCGATCACCGACCACCTCGCGACGACCGTCACCGAGTCCCAGGCCGACGGCCGCGTGAGCGCAGAGATCTCGCCGATGGCGGCGGCCGCCGCGCTCGTCGCGCTGCTCGAGCGAATGGCCGCCTTCCATCGCGACCTCGAGTCCCTCGGCATCACCCGCGCCGACGTGGTGGAGACGACGGCCCGGATCGTCCACCAGACCGTCACCGGCGGGGAGGCGTGACGACCCCCGAGCCCCTCCACATCGTGTTTCTCTGTACCGGCAATGCCGCCCGCTCGGTCATGGCCGGCGCACTCCTCGAAGCCCGCGCGCCCGAGCTCCGCATCACGACCGCGGGGACGCACGTGGTCGAGGGCATGCCGATGAGCTGGCGTACCCGCGACGCCATCGCCGAGCTCGGCGTCGAACAATCGATGCACCGAAGTCACCAGCTGACCGACTTCGACGTCGACTCGGCCGACGTCGTCATCTGCCTCGCCGCCGAGCACGTCGCCTACATGCGCCGCACCCGGACCGACGCCGGCGCCAAGACCGTCACCCTCAAACGGCTCGTGCGCGATCTCGCCGACGCGCCCGGAGCGTCCTTCGTCGAGCGTCTCGCCGCGCTCCGCCTTGCCGACACCGAGCTCGCGTCCTGGGAGGACGTCGAGGACCCCGCCGGCGGCGACCTGCCGATCTTCCGCTCCTGCGCACATGAGATCAGCGACCTCATCGACCAGCTCATGCCCGAGCTCGAAGCCAACGTCGCCCCCGACGAGGAGATCGCTTAGGCGGTCAGGGCGCGACTACGAAGCCGCGAGGGCGGCCCGGGCGCCGGACGGGTGCGCGGTGACCTCGAGCTCCCGGTTGAACACTTTCTCGAAGAGGTCGCGCTTGCGGCGTGCGCCCCACTGCTCGAGCTCGGTGTCACGGTCGCTGGAGAGCCGGATCATGACGAGCGACGGGCCGACGTTCACGTCGATGTGATCGACCGCCTGGCTGCGGCTGCGGTCGAGCCCGTCTGCAATGCGCAGGAACGCGGTCAGCTCGCGCAGTCGCACCTCACCGCCCGACCCGAGCGGGCCGAGCTCTTCCGTCGAGCGCGGCTCGCCCCGACGGTGCCATCGGGCGAGCGCGGCGAGCAACGCGACCTCCTCGGGCGCGAAGCCGCGCAGTCCGCCGTGCTGGATGAGGTATGCGGCGTGGCGGTGATGGCCGTCGTGCGCCACGTGCTCTCCGATGTCGTGCAGGAGCGCGGCGTACTCGAGCAGTTCGCGGTCGTCGGCATCGAGCCCGTGCAGCTCGGCGGTCTGGTCGAAGAGCTCGAGCGCGAGCCGGGCCACCTGCTTGGAATGCGCCTCGGGATAGCTGCACCGGCGGGCGAGGCTCTGCACCGACGCCCGCCGGATGGCGCGGGGATCGTCGGTCCAGTCCGCCGGGTCGTGGTGCCCGATGGCGTCGAGCAGGATCCCCTCGCGCAAGGCCCATTCGCTGATCGTCATCTCGTCGAACTCGAACACGTCCATCGCGGTGGCCAGGAACATCGAGCCGGCGACGATGAGGTCGACGCGGCGTGGTTCGAGCCCCACCATCCGGCGTCGCTCGGACGCCTTCGACGCGAGGATCTCGTCGTGCAGGGCGAGGAACTCGTCGCGCGTGAACGTGAGCTGGTTGAGCGACGCGGGTAACTGCGCGCCGCGGCGGGCCACGACCATGGCGGCGAGGTCCTCGAGGGTGCCGCTGCTCCCGACCACGAGCTTGGGATCGAACGTTCGGACCTCTCGCGCGACGCCGCGCAACGCCGTCGTCAGGTGGTCACGAAGCGCCCGTCGATCCGCCTTCGAGCTCGGATCGGAGCGGACGAAATCGGCGGTCAGGCGGGCGACGCCGAGGTTCTCGCTCGTGGCCCACAGCAGCTCGGAGGCGGTGCCGACCATCACTTCGAGGCTGCCGCCGCCGAGGTCGAAGCACAGCGCTGGTGCCGGCTCGAGCAGCACGCTGGCGCGGATGGCTCCGAAGATCAGCCGAGCCTCGGTGAGCCCGTTGATCACGTCGACCTTGACGCCGGTCTCGCGCTCGATGCGGTCGACGAGGTCGTCACCGTTCGCGGCGAGGCGGATCGCGCTGGTGGCACAGGCAACGATCTCGGTCGCGTCGGCGGCCTCGGCGAGCATCTTCATCCGGCGAACCGTCGCGACTGCGACGTCCTCCGCGTCCGGTGGGATGAAACCCTCGCGGCTCACGCTGTCGCCGAGCCGCAGCATCTCCTTCTCCCGGGCGAGCGGCGTGAAGCTCCCGTCGGGATGCACGTCCGCGATCAGCAGGTGGAACGAGTTCGTCCCCAGATCGAGCGCCGCGATGCGCATCGAGCCCGACTGTAACGGCGCCGTCGTTCGCTCCGTCGCACCTGGCAACGCGTCACGCTCCCTGACGCCGCCGTCAGGCTGACGGGGCCTCAGGTACGATCGCCGCAGGTCCGCACGACGGGGGAGGATGGCGAATGAGCGAGCTGGCAGCCGAGCCGCGGATGCTGATCGACGGGAAGCTCGTCGATGCGGCGTCGGGCGCGACGTACGGCAACATCAACCCGGCCACCGAGGAGGTCGCGGGCGAGGTCGCCGACGCCGGCCCCGACGACATGGACCGGGCGATCGACGCGGCGCGTCGGGCGTTCGACGAGACCGACTGGTCCACGAACCCCGCGTTCCGGCAGCGGTGTCTCCAGCAGCTCAAGGACGCGCTCGACAAGGAGAAGGAGACGCTGCGGGCGCAGCTCGTCACGGAGGTGGGGACGCCGATCATGCTCACCTACGCGGTGCAGCAGGACTCCTGCATCGAGGACATGCAGTGGGAGATCGACCTCATCGATCGCTACGAGTGGGAGCGAGTGCTGCCACCCCACGAGTTCATGGGGATGGAGAGCAACCGCAAGGTCGTGCACGAGCCTGTCGGCGTGGTCGGTGCGATCACACCGTGGAACTTCCCGTTCATGCTCAACCTGTCGAAGATCACGCCCGCACTCGCGGCCGGCAACACGGTGGTCCTGAAGCCCGCCCCCGACACGCCGTGGAGCGCGACGTTCATCGGCCGTGTGGCCGCCGAGCAGACCGACATCCCGCCGGGCGTGCTCAACATCGTGACGTCGGGCGACGCGGCGACGGTCGGCGAGATGCTCACCTCGGACCCGCGGGTCGACATGGTCAGCTTCACCGGCTCGACGGCAACAGGCCGGCGGATCATGGCGAACGGCGCCGAGACGCTGAAGAAGGTGTTCCTCGAGCTCGGCGGCAAGTCCGCCAACGTGATCCTCGACGACGCAGACTTCGCGACCGCCGTGCCGTCCGGCTCGATGATCTGCATGCACGGTGGCCAGGGGTGCGCGATCACGACGCGCATGCTGTTGCCGAAGTCGCACTACGACGAAGCCGTCGACATGCTCAAGACCGCCTTCGAGAACGTCCCGTACGGCGACCCGACGGATCCGGGCAACATCATGGGGCCGCTCGTGAACGCGCGGCAGCGTGACCGCGTCCTCGGCTACATCGAGAAGGGGAAGGCGGAGGGAGCCAAGCTTCTCGTCGGCGGTGGCCGCCCCGCGCACCTCGAGAAGGGCTACTTCGTCGAGCCGACTCTGTTCGTCGATGTCGACCCCGACGCGACGATCGCCCAGGAAGAGATCTTCGGCCCGGTGCTGTGCGTGCTGAAGTACGACGGTGACGACGACGCGGTGCGCATCGCCAACAACTCGATGTATGGGTTGTCGGGCGCGGTCACGAGCGCGTCACTCGAGCGTGCCGAGGCTGTAGCGCGCCGAATCCGCACCGGCACGGTGTCGGTGAACGGCGGGCTGTGGTTCGGACCGGACTCGCCGTTCGGCGGCTACCGGCAGAGCGGGACCGGGCGCGAGCACGGCGTCGAGGGGTTCGAGGAGTACCTCGAGACGAAGACGCTAGGTCTCCCGGTACCCGCATAGGAGGAGCCCATGGCGACGAAGGACGACACGGAGGCCCTCATGGCCGCCGCCAACTACCTGCCGGAGTTCGAGACGGTCGAGGACGAACGGCTCCACCGCAAGCAGCGGCTGGCGGCGGCGTACCGCCTCTTCGGCAAGTTCGGCTTCGACGAGGGCATCGCCGGGCACATCACCGCCCGCGACCCCGAGCGGCTCGACCACTTCTGGGTGAACCCGTTCGGGATGAACTTCAGCCACATCCGGGTCTCCGATCTGATCCTGGTCAACGACACGGGTGAGGTCGTCGAAGGCGACTACGGCGTCAACACGGCCGCGTTCGTCATCCACTCGCAGGTTCACGCGGCGCGGCCCGACGTGATCGCAGCCGCGCACGCGCACTCCATCTACGGCAAGTCGTGGTCGGCGCTCGGGCGGTTGCTCGATCCGATCACCCAGGACGTGTGCGCCTTCCACGAGGACCACGCCCTGTTCGACGACTACACGGGCGTCGTCCTCGATCTCGAGGAGGGCAAGCGCCTGGCGCACGCCCTCGGTGGAAGCAAGGCCGTCATCCTGCGCAACCACGGGCTGCTCACGGTCGGCCACTCGGTCGACGAGGCGGCGTGGTGGTTCATCACGATGGAGCGGTCCTGCCAGGCGCAGCTGCTCGCGTCGGCGGCGGGCGACCCCGTGCTGATCGAACCCGAGATGGCGAAGCTCACGGCCTCGCAGGTCGGCTCGCACGTCTCCGGGTACCTCAGCTTCCAGCCGCTGTACGAGAAGATCGTGCGGGAGCAGCCCGACCTGCTCGACTGACTCGAACGTGCGGCAGGTTCTTGCTCTCGCCGCGGTGGCAACGCTCGTGGTTGGGCTGGCCGACGCGTGCGGGGGTGGCAGCGCCGACACCGAAGAGGTCGGCGCGCGCAAGGCCGCGTGCAAGAACGCACCCGACTTTGCATTCGGGTCATCGACCCCCGAGTCGGATCTGGTCGAGTACCGGCCGGCGGCGCTCCCGCCCGAACCGGTCGAGGACCTCCTGCCGAAGGCCAAGTACGTGCTCGAGGCGAGCGTCGCCCGGGTGCTGTACCAGGGAGACAAGCCCGCCCCCCGCGGTCGCAAGAACGTGGCCGGGCCGATCCCGCCCGAACGGTGCCAGGTCGTGCGGCTCGACGTGACGCGCATGATCACCGGCGCTGATCCGGGCACTTCGATCACCGTCGTCAAACCGCTCGCGCCGTACGTGCTGAAGGCGGGGCAGTCGACGAGCGGCACGTCGTTCCTCGTGGAAGGCGGCGATCCGTACCCGATCATCCTCGGCCGGTACGGTCCGTACCCGAGTCCCGAGGTCGAGGCCGCGTTGGGGACCGGCCGGTAGGCTCACGCTCACGCCGACAGCTGCAGCGCGAGCGCGCCGAAGCCGGGGACTAGCTCGCGGCGCGACGGCTCCGCAGATACTCGATCGTGCCCTGTTGGAAGCCGTCGGGATCAGCAACCTTGCCGGCGACGACGTCCTGGAACCACTCGGGTACGTAGATCTCGAACGTGCCCGTATCGAGCTGGTCGACGACCGGTTGCACGATGGCGTCGACGGGCAATGCCATGCTCATGTCGGCGATGGGCTCGTCGTTGTCGGGGAGCCGGAAGAGCTCGGTGTCGATGATGGCGGGGTTGACGACGTGCACCTTGACCCCGGTGTCGGCGAGGTCGATCGCCATCCCCTCGGACCACGCCGTGAGCGCGGCCTTCGACGCCGAGTACGCCGCCTCGGTGCCGGGCCCCAGGCGTGCCGCAATGGAGGAGATGTTGACGATCCGGCCGTTCCGGTCGATCAGCCCAGGCAGGAGCGCCAGTGTCAGGCGGACGGGGGAGAGATAGTTGATGGCCATGACTGCGTCGACGACAGCTGGTGACAGCTCGGTCACGTGGCGTCTCTTCGGGATGCCGGCGTTGTTCACGAGCACGTCGATCCCACCCAACTCGTCGTCGGCGCGGGAGGCGAACGACTCGACGTCGTCGAGCTTCGACAGGTCGACGACCCACGAGCGCGACTCCGGCGAATGCTTGCGCAGGCGGTCGAGCACCTCGCCCAGACGGTCCTCGCGCCGAGCGCAGATCCCCACGATCGCGCCCCGCTCCGCAAACCCTTCGGCGAGCGCGGCGCCGATCCCGGATGACGCTCCGGTGACCAACACCTTCTTGCCCGCAATTGAGTAGCTCATGCCCGTCAGCCTAGGGGGGCGGTAGCCTGCCCGGCCGTGCCACTCGAGCCGTCCGCCGCGCTACTGACGGACCGGGTCGCGGTCGTGACGGGCGCGGCGGTCGGGATCGGCGAGGCGATTGCGGTGACGTTTGCAAACTTCGGCGCCCATCTCGCGATCTGCGACCGTGACGTCTCAAATCTCGACCGCACCGCCGACGCGATCGAGGCGTCCGGTCGCCGCGTCGTCGCCGCCGAGATCGACGTCCGTGAGCGCGATCAGGTCGACGGCTTCCTCGACGTCGTGCGGGAGCAGTTCGACCACGTCGACGTGCTGGTGAACAACGCCGGCGGTGGCTTCCACGCCGCGTTCCTCGACGTGAACGCCAAGGGCCAGGACTCGCTCGTGCGCGAGAACTTCGTGAGCGTCACGCACTTCATCCGGGGCGTCGTACCGGTGTTCCCCGAGACCGGCGGCTCGATCGTCAATCTCACCTCGATCGAAGCGCATCGCGCCGCGCCCGGCTACGCGGTGTACGCGGCGATGAAGGCTGGGGTCGCGAACCTCACGAAGAGCCTGGCGCTGGAGCTGGGAGATCGGATGATCCGTGTCAACTGCATCGCGCCCGACGTGATCCCGACGCCCGGCATCGGCGTCGACCTCCCCATGAACGCGCCGCTGCCGCGACGCGGCCACGTCGATGACGTCGCGGCCGCGGCGGTGTACCTCGCCAGCGACCTCGGACGGTTCGTCACCGGCACGACCATCCACGTCGACGGTGGCAACCTCGCCGCCGGCGGATGGAGGCGCGCCGACGACGGGAGCTTCACCACGTGAAGTTCGGCATCGCGCTCGGCGCCCTCAACTCGCACTTCCACGTCGACGCCACCGAAGAAGCCGAGCGCCTCGGGTACGAGTCGGTGTGGCTCCCCGAGCACCTCGTGCTGCCCGTGCGGATGACCCGCTCGCCTCACCCCGGCGACGAGCACCCACCCGTGCCGTCCACCACACCGGTGTTCGACGCGTTCGCGTACCTCGGCTTCCTCGCCGGCCGGAGCCGCCATGTGCGCCTCGGCACGCACGTGTACAACCTCGGGCTGCGCCACCCGTTCATCTCGGCGCGCGGCGTGCAGACGCTCGACGTCCTGTCGGGTGGGCGGGTCGAGTTCGGGATCGGCGCCAGCTGGCTCGAAGAGGAGTGGCGGGCCGTCGGCCTCGACTTCGCGTCACGAGGCCGGCGCGTCGACGAGGCGATCGAGGTGTGTAAGCGGCTCTGGACCGAGCCGGAGGTGGCGCACGACGGGGAGTTCTTCCAATTCGACGCCGTCGCATTCGAGCCCAAGCCGCTGCAGCAGCCGTGGCCGCCGATCCTGGTCGGCGGTGAGAGCGGGGCCGCGCTGCGGCGCGCGGCGCGGGTCGGCGACGGTTGGATCGGCATGGGTCACACCTTCGAGTCTGCAGCCGTCCAGATCGCGCGCCTGCGCGAGCTGCGCGGCGAGTACGACGCCGCCTCGTTCCAGATCTGTCTCGGCGGCCCCGTGACCAGCGCGGGCGACGTCCGGCGATGGGAGGAGCTCGGCGTCACGCGGCTCGTGGTCTCGCCGTGGCGCCGCTCGCCCGATGCGGTCGACGGCATGCGCCGCTTCGCCGATCTCGTCGGCATCGAGCCCCGGAGCGACTTGTTGTGAAGAAGCCGTGATCGTCCATGTGCTGATCCTCTGGGGCGTCATCGCCGCTGCCGCCGCGCTGGGCGTGGTTGTGCACCGGAAGAGAACGCCCGACGAGGCACCGGAGTACCAGTCCTCGTTGACTTTCGTCGGGGCGGCCTACGGTCTGTTGTTGGGTCTGTTGGTGGTCTTCGCGGTGGGCCACTACACCGACGTCCGGCACGAGGCTCAGGCGGAGGCGAGCACGCTCGTCGCGCTTCAAGACACGGTGCGTGTCTACCCGCCCGAGACGAGTGATCCCGTTCGCCACGACGTGGTCTGCTACATGCGTTCCATCGCTCACGACGAGTGGCCGTCGATGGAGCGGGGGAAAGACACCCCGGCACGGCGCACGCTCGGGTTCGGCGACCGGGTTCGCGCTGACGCTCGCAACCTCCCGAGCGGCGATCCGATGCAGGGATCCGCCTATGGGCGCGCCAACAGTCTCATCACCGACGCAAGCCAATCCCGGCAGCGACTGTTGTTCTTCACTGAACCGAGGATCCCCGCCGCGTTGTGGGTCGTGATCTACGTCGGCGCCTTTCTCGTGTTCTTTCTGCTCGTCGGCCATTACGCCACCCGCCCGGCTGGTCGGGTCGCCGCGCTCGGCAGCGTGGCCTTGCTGATGACCGTGGTCGTCAGCGTCCTGGCAACGCTCGACCAGCCGTTCGGCGTTGGCGCGCGTGTGCACCCCGAGGAGATGACTCAGGCGATCGAACTCGTGCTGACGGGCGAAAAGAGCCCGGCAGTCCTGGCGCCGTGCCGGTGAGTGTCGGCGGCGCCGGTGCAGGCCATCGTGCGGTCACTTCTTGATTGCGGACCTTGCGGCCGCAGGACTCCGGCGAGGTGAGCCGGTGCGCCCGGCCGGTGTCACTAGCGTCTCTCGTATGAGTGGCAAAGGCGAGGGCGAATCACGGGACGGGGTGCCGCTGACCAACCTCGACCAACCCTTGTTCGACGGCGCGGACGCGACCAAGCGGGACCTGATCGACTACCTGGACGGCGTGCGCGATCGGATCATCCCGGAGTTGGAGGGACGGCCGTTGTCGGTGATCCGGATCCACCGTGGTCAAGAAGCGTTCATGCAGAAGAACGTTCCGAAGTACACGCCCGACTGGGTGCAGACGGTGCAGTTCTGGGCGGAGACCTCGAAGCGGGACGTGACCTACGCGCTGTGTAACGACCGACGCACACTGCTGTGGTTCGCCAACCAGCGAGCGGTGGAATACCACCCGACCTTGGTGCGGGCCGACCGTCCCGACCGCATCACACACCTCGTGCTCGACCTCGACCCGCCCGACGCGACGGCCTTCTCGATGGCCGTCCGGGCGGCCCGCCTGGTCCGCGAGGCGCTCGCCGAGGTTGGACTGGAGGGCGCGGTCAAGACCAGCGGGGCCAAAGGCGTGCACGTGTTCGTCCCGATCGACGACCGGGCGCCCCTGGAGGACTCGGCCGCCGCCACCCGAGCCATCGCGGCTCGGGCCGAGCGTCTCGACCCCGATTCGGCAACGACGGCGTTCATGAAGGAGGACCGCGGCGGCAAGGTCTTCGTCGACTCGACGCGGGTCGGCGGGGCCACCGTGGTCGCCACCTACAGCCCGCGGCTCCGACCCGGCGTGCCCGTGTCCTTTCCGGTGAGCTGGGAGGACCTCGATGACATCACGCCGGCCGACTTCACCGTACACACGGCGCTCGGGCAGCTCGGCGACGCCGACCCGTGGGCCGCGCAGATGCCCGCGCCGCAGCAGCTGAGTGCAGATCTGATCGAAGAGGGGCACGCCATCCCGGTCGCGCGTGTGCAGGCCATGCACGAGGGCAAGCGCCGGGCCCGCAGCCGTCGCAGTTAGGCCGTGCGCGCGGGCGTCCTCATCGCTCCGCGACCGGTCCCAGCACCGGCTTGATGTCGACGACGGGCGTCCGGTCGAGCGCCTCGAGGTTCCTCACCCGAATACGCGTGTCGTCGATCTCGAGAACCTGCACGGTGTGCAGCCCGATCGGGTTGGGTCGATCCGGTGACCGGGTGCTGAACACGCCGCGCGGCGGGCGAGTTCGATCGCCGCGAGGGTGCACGACGAGGGCGTCGCGGTCGGCCCGGTCGAGCCAGGTGAGCACGATCACCTCGGCGCCGACGGAGAGATCACCCATCGCCGGACCCATCGTCGGGTCCAGCACGAGCCATGCGTCAGGCGTCCCCTCGTCGCCCTGCAGTGGTGCGCTGTCCGGGTCGATGAGCGGTGATTCGACCCACCCGATCGGATGGATGGCATATTCAGTGTCGGGCATCGATCTCCCCGTCGGTCTTCGTCAGTCGTCGAGGATCGTGAGGTCGAGGTCGTCGAGGCTGTCGCCCGCAGCGAGCATGTCGATGTGGACGACCTTGCCGTGACTGATCGTGAAGTCCCAGGCGACCTTCGGCCGACCGCCCACCGCCCACACGATGCCGACGGCGCCGTCGATGAGCGCGGCCTGGGCGGCGAGGGCGCGGCCCGAGAAGGTGCCGGCGACCTCTTGGGCGCCGTGCACTGCCTCCGGCGAGCCCATCCCCACTGCGGCGGAGTCGGCCACGAGCACGATGTCCGGGTCGAGCAGGGCGACGAGCGCGTCGAAGTCACCGCTGCGCGAGGCGGCGAGGAAGGCGTCGACGACCTCTCGCTGCCGGGCCGGGTCGGCGTCCGACGCGGGCACCTTTCCCTGCACCTTTTGGCGGGCCCGGCTGGCGAGCTGCTTGGCCGCGTTCGGGGATCGGCCGACGATGGTGCCGATCTCGTCGAACGGCACCGCGAACATGTCGTGCAGCACGAAGGCCAGCCGCTCGGCGGGGCTCAGCGTGTCGAGGACCACCAGCAGCGCGGAGCCGACCGTGTCGGCGAGCATCGCCTCGTGCTCGGGATCGCTCCCGGACGTGGTGCTCTCGAGGTGGTCCGGCAAGGTCCCGTCTGATGGTTCCTCGCGCCGGGCGGCGCGCGAGCGCAGCATGTCGAGCGACACTCGAGAGACGACCGTCGTCAGCCAGCCGCCGAGGTTCTCGATGTCGGTCGTGTCGGAGCGATTGAGCCGGAACCATGCCTCCTGCACAGCGTCGTCTGCTTCTCCCTCGGAACCGAGCATCCGGTAGGCCACTGCTCGCAGGTGGGCCCGATGGGCTTCGAAACGATCAACCAGCCAGTCGTGATCGGCCACCGTTACCTTCCTCTCTCGCGATCCGTCATGACACTGACGATCCAGGGCGGATCGACGTAACGGACGAATGAGAGGAGCTCTCGATGGCGTCAGGCTTGGTGACCATCATCTACCCCGTCAAGGACCTCGCGGCGGCGAAGCAGCTGTTCGGAACGGCCTTCGGCGTTCCGCCGTACATCGACGAGCCGTACTACGTCGCCTTCAACGTCGGCGGCCAGGACGTCGGCCTCGACCCCAACGGCCACGCCAAGGGCATGACCGGCCCCGTCACCTACTGGCGCGTCGACGACATCAGCGACGGCCTCGCCGCGCTCGTGGCGGCGGGGGCGGAGACGCAACAGCCGGTCAGTGATGTCGGCGGCGGCCGGCAGATCGCAACGGTGACGGATGCCGACGGCAACCCGATCGGATTGCTGCAGGATCCTCCGGGCGGCGTCGGCTGAGCGACGCTTACGACGCCAACCTGCTGACGTCGATGGCGACGAGGACGAGCAGGAAGACGATCACGATGCTGTTGAGCGTCATCAGAGGGACGCGCCATGCGTGGCCGCTCGCACGCCACCGGCGAATGCTGAGAAGGTTGAACGCGATCGCGACCACACCGACGACCACGCCGACCACGGGGCCGACGCCGCCGGCGATGCCGAGCACGGGCAGGACCCACGGGAACACGATGTACGTGAGCAGGCACCGCGTCCCGGAGATCACGATCGAGAGGCTGAAGAGGCGAGCCGCCTCGTTCTGATCGGCGGCCGGGGCCGGGGTGGGCGCGCTCGACGTGGGCCTGGTGGTGGGCGTGGTGAGGGCTTCGATCGGACGGCTCACGGACCCACAGATTGCCCCATCGGGGACGGGGTTCGCCCATCAGGGGTATCTCCGACTACTGATCCTCGAGGAGCGAGTCGGGATGACGGGCGAAGTCGCGGATGCTGCCGCGGTTGCGGAACGCGACCGGCATGACCGACGGCTGCATCGTGTAGCACACGGCTCCCATCATCGGGCCGAGCTCGGCGGCCGACTCGACGGCCTCGAGGTCCATGCCCCGGCCCATTCCGATCTCGCACGCCCGCCGGAGCACGATCGCGGCCTCGGCGGCGTCGGGGTCGAGCGTGTCGTCGGCCCACCGGAAGAACCCGCCGCGCCACGGCGCCTCGTCGTACGGCGGGCTGTCGACGAGCCGCCGGGAGCCGTCGCGCCACGACAGCGTCCACGTCAGCATGAGCTCGCCGTCGCGCCACAGGCGCGGCTCGGCGATCCCGTCCACGGCCGGCGGCACCTCGGCGTCGTACTGGCGGCGCTCGTCGCCACGTGCCGCGTGGCTGACGCAGAGCCCGGCGAGGTCGAACTGGTGTGTGCAGTTCATGCGAGGGTCGGCGACGTCGGCGATCGCCGTGCAACGCGTCGACAACGGCATGCCTTCGAGCGGGCGCAGGTTCACGCCGGCAGCCGGGCAGGTGCTCCATGGCCACCGGCGGGACCGCGACTCGAGGCCGGTCACGCGCCCGCCGTCGTGACGCAACGTGATCTCGAAATGATGGAAGTCGTCCTCGAGCCCGCCCTCGACGATGCCGCGGTCGACTGCGACCGTGCGGATCCGTCGCCGGTACGGGCCGTCGGGATCGCCGATGCGGACGGCCGGCGCGCCCTCGTCGCTCACGCGCTCCGGTTTCTCCCGCCGGGGTAGCCGCCACCGCCGAACTGCTCGTCGAGGGCGCGGTAGTCGACCGCGAAGCCGTCGCGGGGCAGTTTCTCGATGAACTCGACGGTGCGCGGCTTCTTGTACGAAGCAACGTGGGTGCGGCAGTGATCGATGATCTCGTCGGCGGTCGCGCTCGCGCCCTCGTTCAGCACCACGATCGCCTTCACGCTCTGCGTCCATTGCGCGTCGGGAACGCCGATGATGGCGCTCTCGGCGACGGCCGGGTGCTTCGCCAAGCACCGCTCGACCTCGGCCGGGTAGATGTTCTCGGCGGCCGACTTGATCATGCGGGTCGCCGGCCCGATGAACGTGATGGTCCCGTCAGCCTCGCGGCGTCCGAGGTCGGTGGTGTGGTGCCAGCCCCCGCGCCGGCGGCGGGCGTTCTCCTCGGGCCGGTTCCAGTACCCGTTCATCACAGTCGGCCCGCGGGCGACGATCTCACCCGTCTCGCCGATGGGGAGCTCGTGGTCGTCGGGATCGACGATCCTGACTTGGACTACGGGAGACGGGCGGCCGTGCGTGCCGATCGGGGAATGCGCGAGCGTGTTGAACGTCAGCATGCCCATGACCTCGGTCTGTCCGTACCCGCCCGGATGCCGAGCCCACGGGCTCGTGTCGACCGTGATCATCTCGTTCCACTCCGGCTTCCCGCGGAACGCGCGCAGGCTCTTCAGGTCGTACCGGTGGTCTTTGTTGGCCTCGAGGATCTGGTTGACCGTCGGCCCGAGGACGAACGCGCCCGTGCACTTCTCTGTCTCGATGAGCCGGCAGAGCTCGTCGGCGTCGATGCGCCGCGTGAACACGTTCGTGCCGGCGGCGACGAACGTCGCCAGCGTGGTCATGAAGGTCGCGATGTGGAACAACGGTCCGCAGTTCAGGTACACGTAGTCCGCGTCAATGTCAGACAGGCGTGCCATCACGATGCCCTGTGTGATGAGCGCCGTGTGGCTCAGCATGGCGCCGTTGGGCCGTCCGGTGAACGCGGCGGTATAGATGAGCAGGAGGGCGGCGGTCGGGTCGACGTCGCGGGCGGGATCGGCGTTCGATCCTCCGGTCAGGAACGCCTCGTAGCTCCCGTCGCCCTCGGCGTCGTGCTGGAGCCACAGTGCCGACGAGCCCACGAGCTCGCGGGCGGCGCGCACCGTGTCACCGATCTCTTCGCCCTGCCAGACGACGACCTTGGCGTCGACGTCGTCGAGAACGAATGCGAGCTCGTCGGCGCTCTGCCGCCAGTTCGCGGGGCAGAACATCGCTCCGATCTTCGCCGCTGCCGCGAGCGCCTCGACCACCCGGAACGAGTTCTGCCCGAGCCACAGGATCCGGTCGCCGTGACCGACGCCGGCAGCGGCGAGCGCATTGGCGAGTCGGTTCGAGCGGTCGTCGAGCTGGAGGTAGGAGAGGCGGACGTCGCGACCGAAGTCGCCGTCGACGACCGCCGGCTGCTCCGGCCGGCTCCGTCGCTGCTCGCGCAGCACGTCGGCGAACGTGAGGCCGTGAAGGACATCCACGATCGAAGTCTCGCGCAGTGAACTGACGCCGATGTCAGCTCCGAGCCGCGACGGGTATCCTGCGGCCGCGTGAGCGCGACGGGGGTCATCGACTGCGACCAGCACCTGTTCGAGTCGCGGACGCTGTGGGCGGACTACGCCGACCCGAACCACCGCGACCAGGCGCTGCGGATCGTCGACGACGCGGCCGGCAACGCATGGCTCGAGTGGCAGGGCCGCCGCATGGTGCTCGCCGACGTCACCGTGCCGGGGGAGACCGACGAAGTCGGCGCCCGACTCCAGTTGGCTCTCGCCGGGGAGCCGCCGGCGCGGCTCTACGACGAGGCCCTGCCCGCCGCGTACTGGCAACCGGCGGCGCGCCTGGCCGAGCTCGATCGGCTCGGACTCGACGAGTCATTCCTGTTCCCGAACTACGGCCTGGTCTGGGAGCACAACCTTGTCAACGATCTCGAGGCGACGAAGACCAACATGGGCTCGTGGAACCGGTGGGCCCTCGAAGTGGCCGCCGACGGCGGAGGACGGCTCCACCCGGTCGCGCACCTGACCTTGCGCGATCTCGACTGGCTGGATCGCCAGCTCGCCGCGCTGGCCGCCGGCGGAATCCATCTCGCGATGATCGCCCCCGCGCTCGTCGACGGTCGCCCGCTCTCGCATCCTGATCTCGACCGCGCCTGGGCGTCGTTCATCGAGCACGACGTGGCGCCCGTGTTCCACGTCGCGAACCAGCAGCGGCCGTTCGACGAGGCGTGGTACGCCAGCGATCCGGAGCCCACGAACCCGGTGCTGTCGTCGGTGTTCCTATGGGTGCCGGCCGCACTCGCGATCTCCGACCTGGTCGTGAACGGAGTGCTCGAGCGACGACCCGAGCTCCGCCTCGGTGTCATCGAGTTGTCGGCGGTGTGGCTGCCGATGTTCCTCATGTACCTCGACGGCGGCGTGCGCTTCGTGACCCGGCTGCACGGCAAGGCGGTCGCCGACATGCCGTTGGCGCCGAGCGAGTACGTGCGCCGGCAGGTGCGCGTGGCGGCGTTCGCGTACGAGCGCCCGGAGCGGCTCATCGAGCGGGTGGGCGACCTGTTCATGTGCTGCAGCGACTTCCCGCACTCCGAAGGAACCGCGCGACCGCTGGAGGATTACCGCGCGCTCGACGACACCACGTCCGATCCCGCCATCGCGCCGGGCCTCTACCGTGACAACGCGGCGTGGCTCCTCGGGCGCGGCAACGGCGCGTGACCGCCGCCGACGCCGAGTTCGAGTTCCTCGCGCCTCGCCACGACGTCCCCACGGGCGGACGCAGCGGCTTCACGATCGTCGACGAGCTTCAGGTTCACTACCTCGAGTGGGGACGCAGTGCTGCTGCACCCGTCGTGTGCCTGCACGGCGGTGGACAGACCGCGTACATGTGGGAGGAGCTCGGCGCCGCGCTCGCTCCGACGCACCATGTGTTCGCGCCCGACCTTCCCGGTCACGGCGACACTGACCCTGTTGGCGAGATGGATCGCCGTTCGCTGGCGGCCACGATCCCGCCGCTCCTGGACGAGTTCGGGATCGAACAGGCCGCGTTCGTCGGGGCGTCGCTCGGCGGGATCGTCAGCCTCACGCTCGCGGCCGACCAGCCGGGTCGCGTCGCTGCGATTGCGCTCATCGACATCGGGCATCGCCTCGAAGACGAAGGCGTCAACCGCATCATCGACTTCATGACGAAGCACGAGTCGTTCGCGTCACCCGAGGAAGCGGCGGTCGAGGTGGCCGAGTACCTCCCGCATCGCCGCCAGGTGAACGCCGACAACCTGCGCCGCAACCTCCGCGAGCTGCCGGACGGTCGCTGGGTCTGGAAGCACATGTTCGCTCGCCGGCTCCGGGGTGCGGAGGCCCCGGCGGGCGGCTGGCGTGAGCTCGTCGCGGGGATGGACCGCGAAGCCGCGAGTCTCGCGTGCCCCGTGCTCGTGCTGCGGGGCGCGGCGAGCGACGTTCTCTCGAACGAGGGTGCCGAGGAGATCGCATCGCTCATCCCGGACGCTCGCCTGGCGACCGTCGGGAGCGCCGGTCACCACGCCGCCGGCGACAATCCGGAGACGACCGTCGACCTGGTGCGTGCCTTCCTCGCCGAGACGGGTTGGTGAGGGCGGCCCCCCGGTGGGCCTTCGAACCCGCCATTTCGGACCGGTCGTGTGCGCCGACATTGACGGGTGTCGGGCTTGAGTAGTACCAGACACCTGTGGAAAAGGCGGAGGACCCGGTGACCGAGCAGGAATCGCCGGTGGCGATCACCGAAGACCTCGACGCGACCACGAACGGCGCGCCCTCGGGAAACGGCGCGACACCGGAAGCCAAGAGCGCCTCGCCGCACGAGGACACGGATCGCTGGCTGGCCGACCTGGAGACGCTCGAGCGAGCCGAGTCGAAGAGCAACGAGGAGAGTCGCGCCCGCGAGGCTGACGAGCGGCGGGCGCGCTGGAACGGCGAATACGAGCGCGCCGAACAGGCTGCGACGGAACGCGCGGCCCGCGAGGCGAGAGAACGCCTCGACCGATGGCAGGCCGAGGATGAGCGCCTGGCGCGAGAAGCCGACGAGCGGCGGACACGGTGGCGGGCCGAATACGAACGGGCCGAGCTCGACGCACGATCGCGCGCGATGCGAGAGGCCGAGCAGCGTCGAGAGCACTGGGAAGCCGAGTACGCCCGCGCCGAGGCGGAGGTGCAGCAGCGGGCCGTCGCTGAAGCCGATCAGCGCCGGGCGCGTTGGCAAGCCGAGCACGAACGCGCCCTGCGGGAGGCCGAAGATCGGCGGACGCGGTGGCGGCGCGCGTACGACCACGCGCTGGGCGAGGCCCGGGCGCGGCTGGAACGTGAGACCCAACGGCGCCTCGAACGCTGGGAGGCCGAGTTCGATCGCGCCGAGCACCAAGCGTTGGAGCGCGCCGAGCAGGATGCCGTCCAGCGGCGGGCGCGTCTCGATGCCGACTGTGAGCGAGCGCTGCGCGAGGCGCAACTCGCCGTAGAGCAGGAAGCCCACCTCACACGGGAGCGATGGGAGGTCGAGTTCGCAAAGTCCAAGCGGGAGGCCGACGAGCGTGCGCGGCAAGCCGCGGAGGCTCGGCGGCAGCGCTTCGAGACCGAGCTCGAGCGTGCCGAGACCGAAGCGCAGGAGCGCCGCGAACGCGCGGTAAGGGAGCGCCGCCAGCAGTGGGAGGCGGAGTACGCGCGCGTCGAGACGGAGGCCGAAGCAGTCCGCCGCAAGGGCCTGGAAGATGTGCGCGCGCAGGAAGCCCAGTGGGTACCTGCCAAATACCGCGCCGACGAGAAAGCCGGCCGGCGGGAGATCGCCAAGCTTCGCGAGCGCTGGGCGAAGGACGACGAGCAGGCGCAACGCGAGCGGCGGAAGCGACGTGAGCCCGAGCTCCAGGCCCGGCGGAAGCGCTGGGACGAAGAGGAGACGCGTGCTCTCAACGAGGCGCGCGCAGGGAGGGCCGAAGCCTCCGATGCGTTGCGCCGTCGATGGGAAGCCGAGTACGAGCACGCCGAGGTCCAGGCTCGCGAGCGGGTCGCCCAGGAAACCGAGGAGCTCCGTCGTCGCTGGGAGTCCGAGTACGAGCGCGCGCAGCAGGAGGCGCAAGTGCGCGTCGCCCACGAAGCCGAGGAGCTTCGGAGCCGGTTGGAGGACGAGGCCGAGCTGCAGGACCAGCAGGCCCGCCGTCAACAGGCGCGAGACATCTACGAACGGCGCGAGCGCTGGGCCGCGGACGACGAGCGATATCTGCGCGAATTCCAGGAAGGCGCAGCGCGTGAGCTGCGGGAGCTACGCGAGCGCTGGATCTCCGAGGAAGAGCGCGTCTACCGCGAAGCCGAGGAGCGCGCCGCCCGGGAAGCCCTCGAGCTGCGCGAGTGGTGGAAGAGCGAGGACGAGCGCGCCACGCGCGAGGCACTCGCGCGGGCCGGCCGCGAAGCAGAGGCGCTGCGCTCGTGGTGGGAGGCCGAGGACCAGCGCGTCGGCCAAGAGGCGACCGAGCGTGCCACGGCCGAGGCGGACGAGCAGCGCGCACGGGAAGAGCAGGAGCGAGCCGAGCGCGCTGCCCAAGCCGAGAGGTCCCATCGGGAGATCGCCGACCGGGTGGCAAGCGAGGCGAACGACCGGCGCCAACGGTGGGAAGCCGAGGATCACCGCACCGTGGAAGAGGCCGTGCGGGGATCCGAGCACGAGGCGCAGCAACGTCGGGAACGATGGGAGACCGAATACCAGGAAGCCGTCCAGTCGTGCTACCGGCGGGAGTTGCAGGACACGCAGCAGCTGTGCGACCAGCTCGAGGCCGAATATCAGGAGGCGATCGAAGAGGCTCAGGCTCGTGCGGCGAAGCACGGCGAAGAGCTGCGCGAATGGCACGCCGACGATCGCTTGACGTCGCCGGGGATCGCGGCGGTCGAAGCGGTCGAAGAGGTCGACCCGTTCGATCCGGTCGAGGCGCCCCCAGGCGACGCGCCCTCCGACGAAGTCACTCCGTAGGCGTCCGGCTCCTCAGAGATACTTGGGCGATGGATGACGCCCGTCACCAGGTCGTCCGCCGCGGTTACGACGAGATTGCAGACCGGTATCTCGCGGCGCGCGTCACCGGAGGGGACCTCGCGCTCCTTCCCGAGCTCGTCGGGCGTCTGAGCTCGGGCGATGCTGTGCTCGACGCCGGCTGCGGCGCGGGCGTGCCGGTGATGACGCAGCTCGTGGACGCCGATCTCGAGGTCGTGGGGATCGATCTCTCGAGCGCGCAGGTTCGTCTCGCCGGTTCACACAGTCCCGGCGCACATCTTGCGCAGGCCGACCTCGTGGCGCTGCCGTTCGTTGATCGCAGCTTCGACGGTCTCGTGTCCTACTACGCCGTGATCCACGTGCCGCGTTCCGAGCATCGAGGGGTCTTCGACGAGTTCCGGCGGGTTCTCGTGCCCGGCGGCGTCGCGCTCCTCTGCCTCGGTGCCGGCGATGTTGCCGAAGACCACGATCCGGAGAGTTGGCTGGGCACGCCGATGTTCTGGAGCCACTTCGACGCCGACACCAACCTGGAGATGCTGCGGGATTCCGGGTTCGACATCGTTCGACACGAGCTCGTCGAAGACCCCATGAGCCACGGGCGTCATCTCTTCGCGCTTGTGGCGGCCCAATGAGAGAAAGGAGTGGACGCGCGATGACGGCCGCGGACCCGGAGCAAACCGAGGCGGTCCTGCTCGCTAGCTGGGCGGTCGGACGTTGATCACCAAGGTGAAGATCGACTTCACGACCGGGTCGCCGGACGTGGCGTCCTTCCAATCGGTCTCGGTGACGTAGAACTCGAGCTTGCCGCCGTTGGATCGTTCCTTCTCGTAGACATCGCTGATGACGGTCGTGCCCTCGAGGACGTCGCCGACCTTGGGCCAGCGCTCGTACTCGAACGCCTGCTCCCCGTGGAGGATGGCGCGGCCGGGTCCGCGCAGGCGGTCGATCGGCAGGCCCGCGGCGCCGCCCGTGCCGAGAGAGCCCCAGTACGACATCACGAACGGGAACGTGGGCGGAACGAGCGCGTCCTCGCCGCTGTACACGTCGTCGTCGTCGCCCAGCGCCTGTGCGAAGACACGCACCGGGCCGCGCTCGATGACGACCTTCTGCGTGCCCGCCTCTTGTCCCTTGAGCTCGGTCAAAGCCATGGCGGGGGACCCTATAGGCCCAGGCGCTCGTTGGCCTCCTCGAAGAAGCTCGCCGGTGACCTCGTGTCGAGCTCCGGCTCCAGCGTCTCGGGGTTCCATTGCGACAGGTCGCGATCGAAGAAGTCGCCCCCGTACACGTGGATCGCGCCGGTGCAGGTGCCGAGCGGATTGTGCACTGCGTGGACCGCATCGTCGCCGAGGAGCACGACATCGTTGGTCGAGAGCTCGCGAGTTCGTCGCGGCTCGAGACTGCCGTCGAGGCGACGGAAGAAGGTGTTGTCCTCTTGCCCGGCGTAGATCCCGATCGCGGCCCACATCTTGTGGTCGTGGGGCCAGATCGACATGCCGGGCGCCCACACGACCTTCAGCACGGTCAGCTCGGCGGATTGGTGCAACGTCGTGAGCTCGCCCCGGGTCGCCGGCAGCGCTTGCTCCACCGACGAAGCGTCGTCGAGGGTGCGTTCGAGCAGATCGGCGACGGCCAGCCGCGGCTCGGCCTCGAGGAGACTTGCCTGACACTCGGCCACGAACTGATCGACGTCAAGCATGCCATCAGGCTACGACGAATTCGGCCCGCCCGCCGTCCCGGCGTTGTCACCCAGCAGGTGCTTCATCACCTTGCCGGTCGCGTTGCGTGGGAGCTCGTCGACGAACGTCACCCGGCGTGGACGCTTGTAGTCGGCGAGGTTGTCGGCGCAGAACGCCTGGAGCTCATCGCCGCCGACCGCAGCGTCGGGCTTGCGCACCACGAACGCGGCAATGTCCTCGCCGAGCACGTCGTGCGGGATGCCGACGACCGCGGCTTCGCGCACGGCCGGGTGCTCGAGGATCACGCTCTCGATGTCGGTGGGGTACACGTTGTGCCCGCCCCGGACGATGAGATCCTTCTTGCGCCCGACGAGGTACAGGAACCCGTCGTCGTCGAGGTAGCCGAGGTCGCCGCTACGCAGCCAGCCGTCGCGCGTCCATGTGCTCGCGGTCGCGTCAGCGTCCTTGTAGTACTCCCGCTGTCGTCCAGGCAGGCGCGTGAGCAGCTCGCCGACCTCGTGGGGTGCGCGCTCGTTGTCGTCGTCGTCGACGATCTTGATCTCCATGGGCGGGAGCGGCTTGCCCACGGATCCGATCCGCTTCGTCACCTCTTCCTGCGGCATCACGATGAACGCAGGCCCGGCCTCCGTCATCCCGTAGGAGTTCGACACACTCGCGTGCGGCAGCCGTTCCACCAACGCGAGCAGCGTGTTCGGCGCCAGCGGAGCACTTCCGATCGAGACTGCCTGCAGGCTGGTGAGGTCGGCGGTTGCGAATTCGGGATGCGCGACGAGCAGCTCGGCCATGGCGGGCACGAGGAACGCCATCGTCGGCCGCTCGCGCTCGACGATCCGCAGCCACTCACCGGCGTCGAACTTCGGTTGGTACAACCCGACCATTCCCATCTTCATCGGGTTGTAGATGAAAGAGATTCCGGCAAACGTGAACAGCGGCGCGCCGTGCAGCCAGCCGGCGCCGCTCCACGGCGACTCGAGGTTCGGGATCATCGCCACGTTCCGGTGGCGCACCGCAACCCCCTTTGGCAGGCCGGTCGTGCCGGACGTGTACATGATGTCGGCGAGGTCGTCGAGACCGACGTCGACCTGGATGTCGCGGTCGTCGGCGTCGAACGCCTCGTCCCAGGCGACTTCGCCGGCGCCGGCGCCGTCGCTCACGAGCAGGTCGAGCGACGGGAGCGCGCTCCGAACCTCACGCGCCACCGGTAGAAGCGCCGAACAAGTCAGCAGCGCGCGCACCTCACCATGACCGAGGATCGCGATCAACTCCCGGACGGACAAGCGGGTGTTGGTGGGCACGGCCACGGCCCCCGCCTTGTGCGCCGCCGCGTACGTCACGATCCAGCGGAGACACTCGTCGTTCGGAAGGTAGATCGACACGCGATCGCCCTTCTGGACGCCGCGTGCGACCAGCCCGCGGGCGAGCGCGTTCGAGCGGGCATCCCACTCGTGGAACGTGAGCGCCTCGCCCTTGCCCATGTCGCGATAGGCGACCTCGCCGCCGTCGCGCCGCGCCATGAAGCGCAGCTGGTCGACGAGCAGCTCCCCCCAGTCGGGCATCGCTCACCTTCCCCGACGGGGCGTGCTCACATCGAGAACGCCATGCTCGGGATGGCGCTCCCGCCTTCAGCCGGTCCGAAGAGCTCAGCCTTGTGCGCGATCAGGTCCGCGACGGTCCAGCGCTTGCCGCCTGCGGCGAGCTCGTTGGCGAGCGACCACCCACGCATCAGGTACACCCGGTCACCCCACATGACGAACACCTGGCCGCTGACGTCGGCGGCGGCGTCGCTGGCGAGGAACCCGATCAGCGGCGCCATGTTGTCGGGGTCCCAGGCGTCGAACTCGCCTTCCTTCGCCGCCATGAGCTGGTCGGCGCCGGCGACCGTGTCGGTCAGCCGCGTCCGGGCGCGAGGGGCCATCGCGTTCACGGTCACGCCGTACTTCTGCAATTCGCGGGCGAGCACGATCGTCATCGACGCGATGCCGGCTTTCGCCGCCGCGTAGTTCGACTGCCCCGCGTTGCCGAACAGGCCCGACTCGCTCGACGTGTTGATGATTCGGCCCGCGACGGGCTCGCCAGCCTTCGACCGCTCACGCCAGTACACGGCCGCGAACCGGCTCGGCGCGAAGTGCCCCTTCAGGTGCACCCTGATGACGGAGTCCCAGTCCGCCTCGGACAGGTTGAAGCTCATGCCGTCGCGCAGGATCCCGGCGTTGTTCACGAGGATGTCGAGGTTGCCGAACGTGTCGACCGCCTGACCGATGAGCCCCTCCGCCCCTGGCCACGACGCGACGTCGTCGTAGTTGGCGACCGCTTCGCCTCCATCGGAGACGATCTCGTCCGCCACCTCCTGCGCGGGCGTCTTGTCGGCGCCCTCGCCTTCGCGTGCCCCGCCGAGGTCGTTCACGACGACTTTGGCGCCCTCGCTCGCGAGGAGCAGCGCCTCACCTCGGCCGATCCCTCGGCCCGCGCCGGTCACGATCGCGACTTTGCCGTCGAGCGCACCCATGTATGTCTCTCCCTCTCCGAAGATGTGCTCGGAGAGATTACTGACTTGGGCGTCAGGTACGCTCCTCGGAGATCGCGCTCGACTCCTGGAGGTACCAAGAATCATGCCGGATGCCGTCATCGTGTCCGCCGCCCGCACCGCCATCGGGACGGCGCGCAAGGGCTCGCTCGCGGACATCGACGTGTTCGAGCTCGCCAAGGCGTCGATCAGCGAGGCGCTCAAGCGCTCGAGCGTCCCGGCCGAGGACGTCGACGACATCATCATGGGCGAGTCGCTCCAGGGTGGCGGATGCGTGGCGCGCTACGCGGCCGTCGACCTCGGCTTGACGGACATTCCGGGCCTGGCCCACAACCGCCACTGCGCATCGGGCATGGCGCCGATCCAGACCGCCGCCGCCGGTATCCGGGCCGGCATGGACCGGGTCGTCATCGCCGGCGGCGCCGAGAGCATCACCCAGAGCCCGACTGTGATGAAGAAACTGCCGGGGTCGTACGCGGGCGTCGAGCCGTGGCTGTCGCCCAGCCACCCGGCAACGCCCGACGCGCCGACCATGGACATGTCGATCACGGTCGGCTGGAACACGGCGGTCAAGGCCGGGGTGAGTCGCGAAGAGCAGGACAACTGGGCGTACCACTCGCACATGCGCGCCATCGCCGCCACGGACGAGGGACGGCTTCGCGACGAGATCTTCGCGATGGAGGTGCCCGTCCGGGGCAAGCGCGGCGAGACGCGCACGTTCGACGTCGACGAGCACCCGCGCCGTGACACGACGCCGGAGAAGCTCGCCAAGCTGCCGCCGCTGCATCCGGAGATCGACGGTTTCAGCATCACGGCCGGGAACTCGTCGGGCCTCAACGACGCCGGCTGTGCGGTCGTCGTCGCCGACCGCGACTACGCCGAGGAGCACGGGCTCGAGCCGTTGGCGATCGTCCGGTCGTGGGCGTCGGTCGGTGTCCCGCCTCGTGACACGGGCCTCGCGCCCACGCTCGCGATCCCGAAAGCGGCTGAGCGCGCCGGCGTCACCGTCGCCGATCTCGACTTGGTCGAGATCAACGAGGCGTTCGCGGCGATGGCCGTGGCGTCGTCGCGCATCCTCGGCTTGCCGCACGAGATCGTGAACGTGAACGGCAGCGGCTGCAGTCTCGGCCATCCCGTCGCCGCGACCGGTGCTCGCATGGTCGCCACGACGATCTTCGAGCTGCGGCGCCGCGGCGGGGGGTTGGGTTGTGTGAGCATGTGCGCGGGCGGCGGCATGGGCTCGGCCACAGTGCTCGAAGTTCTGCCGGCGTCGTAGGTTCTGCGTCCATCGAGTCCGACCTCACTTTCGCCCTCGAGCTCGCGGATGCCGCCGACGAGACGACGATGCCGCGCTTCCGCGCCCGTGACCTCGTCGTGGAGACCAAGCCCGATCTGACGCCCGTGACCGAAGCCGACCGCGCCGCGGAGAGCATGCTGCGCGCTCGCATCGAAGCCGAGCATCCGCGCGACGGGATCGTGGGCGAGGAGTACGGGGAGACGTCGGGGTCTGGGGGCCGGCGCTGGATCCTCGATCCCATCGACGGGACGAAGAGCTTCGTGCGCGGCATCCCGGCGTGGGGGACGCTGATCGCGCTCGAGCGTGACGGCGAGATCGTGGTCGGCGTCGTGTCCGCGCCCGCGTTGGGTCGGCGCTGGTGGGCGTCGCGCCGTGGGGGCGCGTTTGCCGACGGCGAGCCCATCCAGGTGTCGCGCGTCGGTGCCATCGAGGATGCGCTGCTTTGCTACACCTCGCTGACCGCGTTCGAGGAGCACGGGCTGGGTGAGCAGTTCCGCGCGCTTGCGGGCCGATGCTGGGAGGCGCGCGGGTTCAGCGACTATTGGGCGCACGTGCTCGTGGCCGAGGGGAGCGCGGACCTGGCCGTCGAGCCGGTCATGAACCTTTGGGACAACGCGCCGCTCCAGGTGATCGTCGAGGAGGCGGGCGGGCGGTTCACGGACCTCGAGGGCCGGCCGCGCTCGGATGGCGGCAGCGCCGTCACGACGAACGGGCTGCTCCACGAGGACGTGCTCGCGGCGATGGGACGGGCGGGCTGATGCGGCCGATGCGGGCGCATGACTGAGGTCACGGTCGGCCTCGACATCGGCACGTCGTCCGTGAAGGCCATCGCGGCGGACGGGGACGGCAACGTCGTCGGCTCGGCGCGTGTGCCGCACCGGTTCCGCGTGCCGAGCCCGGGCCGCTTCGAGCACGACGCCGCCGAGGCGTGGCGGCGCGGTCCCCAAGCCGCGCTGGCGGC
The DNA here is from genome assembly GCA_035938395.1 of Acidimicrobiia bacterium. GTDB lineage: Bacteria > Actinomycetota > Acidimicrobiia > IMCC26256 > JACDBD01 > JALZAA01. Next base: position 18,359 of record DASZGY010000008.1, on the reverse strand, counting down.
GGTCGGCGACACCGCGCCGCGGGGGGTGAGCGTGGCGGCGATGGTGCCCTCGTTGACCGCGGTCGACAGCGGCGGCGTGCCCGTCACGCCGGGGCTCCTGTACGGCGACGAGCGTGGTCGCCACGATCAGCGCACCGGACATCCCGTCGAGAGCGGCGAGCTGCTCGCCTTCTTGCGCTGGACGGTGGGCGAGGCGCCCGACGCCACCGGGTACTGGCCGGCGCAGGCGGTCGCGAACAACGCCCTCGCCGGCGAGCCCGTGCTGGACACCACGACCGCCGCCACCGCGTCCCCGCTGTTCGACTGGAAGGGATGGGACGCCGAGATCGCCGGTGACGTCGGCGTGCGCATCGATCAGCTCCCGAAGCTGGCGCCGACGGGGTTCGCGTGCGGGCGCGTGGGCGGCCCCGACGGCCCGGAGCTCGCCCCGGGCTGCATCGACGCGTTCGCCGAACAGCTCGTGGCCGGCGCCGACGACGACGGCGACGTGCTCGTGATTCTCGGTACGACCCTGATCGTGTGGGCGGTGACGTCACGCGACGATCCGGTCCCCGATCACTACGTCGTCCCGCACACTGCACCGGGCAAGGTGCTCGTCGGCGGACCGAGCAATGCCGGCGGCTTGTTTCTCAACTGGGTCGACGGTCTGCTCGGCGAGGGTGCACCGCCGACCGACCCCGGGAGCGTGCCCGTATGGGCACCGTTCCCGCGCGGCGAGCGCGTACCCCTCAACGATCCCGAGCGCCGCGCGGTCCTCGCCGGCCTCGACCTCACGCACACGGCGGGCGCGATCCGGCGCGCCGCGTTCGAGGCGTCGGGGTTCGTCACCCGCCGCATGATCGATGCGTCCAAAGTCGACGCGCGCCGAATCGTGGCGACCGGCGGCGGGACGCGCGTCGACCACTGGGTGCAGGCCCTCGCCGACGCCACCGCCCTGCCCGTCGACTGCGTCGCGGTGCCGGAAGGCGGCGCGCTCGGCTCGGCGTGGCTGGCGCGCATCGCGGCCGGGCTCGAGGAGCCGGCGGCGATGACCGAAGGACGCCGGTGGGCCCGCACCGGCAGGCGCGTCGAGCCGAACACGCCCTGGCTGTCCGCGGTCGCGGCCCGTTACGAGGAGTTCCTGGAGCTGACCGGGTTGGGCATGCCCTAGACGTCAGCGGCGCAGGCCGACCGCGTGCGGGCTGTCCGCTGGCGGAAGAGGATGACGGAACAGCGCGGCCGCGTTCTCGTGGCTGATCATCGCGATCTCGTTGGCCGGCAGTCCGCCGTAGAACTTCTCGAACACGGCCTGCGAGTCGGGCCAGGTGCCGTCGCCGTGCGGGTAGTCGGTCTCGAACATCACGTGATCTACGCCGACGGTGTCACGCGTGCAGATCGTCGACGGGTCGTCGATCGTGCAGAACCAGAAGTTGCGGTGCAGCACCTCGGCCGGGCGCAAGTTGCCGGGGAAGTAGTCGCCATACCCCGAGCGATCGACGATGTTCTCGAGGCGGTCGTGCAGCATGGCAACCCAGCCGATGCCGCCCTCGGACATCGCGACCTTGAGCTCGGGGTGCTTCACCGCGTAGCCCGACCAGAGCCACTCCGCGCAGGCGGCCAGCGACAGCTGGCCGAAGAGCGTCGCCCCCAGCGGGACCATGGGAGAGCCGGGCGGCATGTCGGCGACGCCGGTCGAGCCCACGTGCAGGCAGATCGCAGTACCGGTCTCGGCGCAGGCGGCGATGATCGGATCCCACCAGCCCGAGAAGAGGTTCGGCATGTCGACCCGGTGCGGCTGCTCGGGGAGGGTGACGGCCACGAAGCCGCGCTCGGCGTTGCGCCGAATCTCGTCGGCGCCCTGCTCGGGATCGCCGAGGTACGTGATGCCCATCGGGACGACGCGTTCCGGATACGGCGCGTACCATTCCTCGGCGAACCAGTCGTTCCACGCCTGCGTGACCGCGAGCCCGAGCTCGGGGTCGGAGCACTGCGAGAACACCCGTCCGCAGAAGCCGGTGATCTGGGACGGGAAGTTCACCGCCGCCCACACGCCGTTGATGTCCATGTCCTTGACGCGGGCGTCGATGTCGTAGCAACCGGCGCGCATCTCCTCGAAGCGCGTCGGCTCGACCTTCCAGTCCTCGCGCTTGCGGCCGACGACGGCGTTCAACCCGACCTGGAAGTAGAGCTGACCGTCGAACTCCCACACCTCGTGACCCTCGACCGTCTCGACGATCTTCGGCGCGAGCTCTTGGAAGCGACTCGGCAAACGACCCTCGAACATCTTGGGCGGCTCGACGAGGTGGTCGTCGACCGAGATGATCGTGTACTTGATGTTGCGAGGCTCCGGGTCGGGGAGGAGCCCGTGGGTCTCGCTCTTCTTCCAGTGCAGCTTCGGCTTCTCCGTTGTGGTCACGCCCGTTACCCTACGAGCCGTGGCGCTGGAGATCGAGATCAACCGCGACGCCTGCATGGGCTCGGGGAACTGCTCGTTCTGGGCGCCCGGCGTGTTCGATCTCGACGACGAGGGCATCGCCGTCGTGCTCGACCCCACTGCGCAGCCCGAGGACAAGGTCATCCTCGCCGGCCAGGGATGCCCGACGCAGGCGATCTCGATCGTCAAAGACGGCGAGAAGATCGTCTGACGGGATGACCGGGCAGTCCTCGGAAGCGCCGATCGTCTTCGTCCACGGCGGCGCGCACGGCGCATGGTGCTGGGAGCCGCTGCTCCCGTTCCTCGACACCGACGCGCTCGCGGTCGACCTTCCGCCGAAGTCGGCCCGCGGTGGGTCGCGGCGCCTCGAGCCCGTTCCCGAGCTCCGCACCCTGAAGATCGGCGACTTCGCCGACTCGGTTCTGGGTGACGTCGATGGCGCCGGCTTCGAGCGGTTCGTGCTTGTCGGTCATTCGATGGGCGGGCTCACGATCTCGGAGGTGGCCCGCCGCGTGCCCGACCGGGTCGAGCATCTCGTGTACGTGTCGTGCATGGTGCCGCCCGATGGCGCGTCGGCCATCGAGGCACTGCCCGAGGACCTGCGCGACATGACGCGCCAGGCCGTGGAAGAGGCGCGGCACGGAGGCGACAACCCGATCGGCGGGCTCGACGAGCAGACCACCCGATTGATGTTCTGCAACGACATGGACGAGGAGGAGACCCGGTTCGTCCTCGATCGGACCGGCACCGAGGCGGCGGTGATCCTCGCCGAGCCGGTGTCGCGCGCGGGTATCCCGGCCGAGCTTCCTAAGACCTTCGTGAAGCTGCTCCGCGACCAGTCGTTGCCGCCCGATCATCAGGACGTGCTCGTCCAGAACCTGCGCGACTCTCCAGGCGGCGACGTCGACGTCGTGACCATCGACGCCGGCCACGACGTGATGATCAGCCGACCCAAGGAGCTCGCCGTCGTGCTGAACGGGATCGCGGCAACGGCCGATTAGGTGATGAGCGAGAGAGCGGAGCCCTGTGGCGTCGTGCGTTCCGTGTTCGTGACCTGCAGCACGCCGCGCCGGTCGTCGGGCACGGATGTCGTGTTCGCGCACCCGCCGTCGCCGTGGGACTGGTAGTTGACGCCCAGTGCGGCGGGAGCGAACCGGTCGCCTCGCTCCGTGACGACTTCGAAGTCCGACCACCGCACGGTCACCGGCGGATCGTCGCAACGTGCGAACACCTCCGACCAGACCATTGGGTCGCCGAGATAGGGCGCGTCGGCATGTAGGTCGCGCACCGTCGTCGCGTCGCTAGTAGTCAGGTCGGCGGTCTCACCCCGCCACGCGCCCTGTTCGGCGCGGTGCACTCGAAGCCTGTACGGGCGCCCCGGCTGCCAGGGGTAGTCGCGCGTGTTCGGGTCGGCCGGTGTGCTCGGCAACGGTGACTCGGTCCCCGCGAGCAGGGAGCCGTCAGCGGCGTAGCCGCCCCAGTTCACGGCGCCGAAGCTCGGGTGCCGGTCATTCCATTGCAGCCCGAGGTGCGCTGCGCCCGCGCCCGGGAACGTGACCTGCAGCGCCCAGAAGTAGAGGTGGTCGACGGCCGGCGGTTCGAGCACCTCGAGCGTGATGCTCGCGGAGACGAGGTGGCCGGCATCCGGCGGGAGTCGCCATCCGAGATGGAACGACGACGCACCGTTCCCGGACGGCGGAAAGCCGTGCGTGCGCGCACGTCGAAAGAGAGGCACCGGCCGGAGCCTACGAGCGCGAAACCTGACGCTCGTGTCACCGCGCCTAGGATCCACTCGGATGCCGATCGGGATCACGGAAGAGCACGAGGCGCTCCGTCAAGCCGCGCGGGGCTGGGTGGAACGGTATTGCGCCCCCGCGGTCCCGCGCGCGTCGCTGGACGCCGAGACCGACGCGCTGCCGCCGTTCTGGGGTGACCTGGCGACGCAGGGGTGGTTGGGACTGCACGTCGACGAAGCGCTCGGCGGCGAGGGCTACGGCTTGCCCGAGCTGGCGGTCGTGCTCGAGGAGCTGGGGCGCGCGTGCGCGCCGGGCCCGTTCCTTCCCACGGTGCTGGCCGCGGCCGTCATCCAGGCCGCGGGCAAGGAGACCGCCGCCGACATCTTGCCCGGGCTGGCGTCCGGTGAGACCGTCGGGACCGTCGCGCTGGATGGGCGGCTGGATGCCGAGCCGGCGGGTGACGGACTGCGTGTGCGAGGCACGCTCCGAGCGGTGCCGTCGGCCCACTTGGCGGGCGTGATCGTCGCCCGGGCCGGCGACGACTGGTGCGCGCTCACCGAGGGCGAGTTCTCGGCCAGCGAGCTGCAGAGCCTCGACCCCACCCGGCGCGTCGCCGAAGTGCGCATCGACGACGCCGTTGTACCGGGCGCGCGCCGGCTCGACGGTGTGGATTCCGAACGGGTGCGGGACCTGGCGGCGACCGTGTTCGCGGCCGAGGGCGTGGGTGTGGCGCAGTGGTGCGTCGATACCGCGTCCGAGTACGCCAAGGTGCGGGAGCAGTTCGGCCGCCCCATCGGCCAGTTCCAGGGTGTGAAGCACAAGTGCGCCGAGATGCTCGCCGAGACCGAGCTCGCTCGCGCCGCCGCGTGGGACGCCGCCCGCGCCGTCGACGAGCCGGACGTCGCCCCGCTCACCGCCGCCGCGGCGGCAAGCCTCGCGATCGACGCCGCCTCCCGTGCCGCGAAGGACTGCATTCAGGTGCACGGCGGCATCGGTTTCACCTGGGAACACGACTCGCACCTGTACCTCAAGCGGGCGACCGCGACACGCCAGCTGCTCGGCCCGACATCTGCGTGGCGGGTACGCGCCGCCGAGGCTGCGCGCGGAGGAGCGCGCCGCCGTCTCGCCGTCGACCTCCCACCCGAAGCGGAAGCGCTGCGCGAAGAGGTCGGCGCCTTCGCCGCCGGGGTCAAGGGTCTCGACGCCGTCGAGCAACGGAACCGGCTCGCCGACGCCGGGTATCTCGCACCGCAGTGGCCGAAGCCGTGGGGGCGCGACGCCAGCGCCCTCGAGCAGCTCGTCATCGACGACGAGTTCCGCAAGGCGAAGGTGCGGCGGCCGAACCTGAGCGTCGGCGCGTGGGCACTGCCGCCGCTCATGGTCTACGGGACGAGCGAGCAGCAGCAGCGATGGATCCCCGCGACGCTGCGAGGCGAGATCTCCTGGTGTCAGCTGTTCAGCGAGCCCGGCGCAGGCTCCGACCTCGCCGCGCTGACGACGCGCGCCGCGCGCGACGAAGGGGGCTGGGTCGTCAACGGCCAGAAGGTCTGGACGTCCATGGCGCAGGACGCCGACTGGGGGATCCTCATCGCCCGGACCGACCCGGACGCGCCGAAGCACGACGGCATCAGCTACTTCATGCTCGACATGAAGACGCCCGGCATCGACATCCGGCCCTTGCGTGAGCTCACGGGCGAGGCGTGGTTCAACGAGGTGTTCTTCAACGACGTCTTCGTGCCCGACGATTGCCTCGTCGGCGCGGAGCACGACGGGTGGCGCGCCGCCCGCACGACGCTCGCCAACGAGCGCGTCTACATGGGCAGCGGCTCGTCGATCGGGTACGGCGTGCAAGGTGTGCTGAGCCTGCTCGACACTGCCGGCCTCGCGTCCGACCCGGTCGCGTTGGACGAAGCCGGGGGGCTCGTCGCCGAGGAGCACGCGCTCAGCGTCCTCGGGTTCCGGCTCACCTTGCAGGCGCTCGGCGGCGCCGATCCCAGCGGGTCGGAGGCGGCGGTGCGCAAGCTGCTGGGCGTCGAGCACGACCAGCGCGTGCAGGAGGTCGGGCTCGAGCTGCTCGGCGGCGAGGGCAGCGTGACCGACGGCGACGCCGCGATGTGGGTCCGTGGCTTCCTGTTCAACCGGTGCCTCACGATCGCGGGCGGCACGAGCGAGGTTCAGCGCAACGTGATCGCCGAGCGTCTGCTCGGGTTGCCGCGCGACCCCTAGAGCCCGACATTCTCGGAAGGGAAACGGGCGCATCGCGATCTTTTCGCTGCCGAGAACGTTGATCAGGACGGCGGGAGCTCGAGGACCTCGCCGGGGTACACGAGGTTCGGGTCCCCAGAACGCAACCGATTCCGGTTGAGCTCGACGACGCGCAGCCAGTAGGGCGCGATGTCGGCAGGCGAGAGGTTTTTCGGCGGCGTCCCACTCGCGCTCGCGACCCGCGCCGCAGCGATCGACCACAGATGCTCGCCGCCCGTCACGGTGTGCGTCGCGCCCGCTGCCGGTGCGGGCGGGGGAGCGCCGGGAGCAGGCGGCACTGCCGGCACGATCGGAGCCACGGGTGGCGGCGCGGTCGTCGTCGGCGGGGAAGTCGTCCCGGTTGGTGGCACGGTCGGTGCCGGCGGCGAATCGACGGCCTGCCCGGTGCGGACGCCCGACGAGGGACGTGAGGGAACGCTCGCCGGATCGCGGTGATCGACGCCGACGACCACCGGAGCGGACGCGGCGCTCGTCGTCGGCGGCGGATCGGCGCCGGCGGGGCGGCCGACCCCCAGCGCGGTCGCCGCCACGATCGAGATGGCGGCGGCGCCGTCCACCCATCGCCGCACCGCCGGCAGCGTCGCCCAGCCGACGGCGCGCGCAGCGCCGTGCAGGCGGGCGACACGCGCCGCGAGGTAGAGCATCGTGCTGCCGAGGAGCCACCACGTGGCGAGGAGCGCCACGAGCCGGACCCCGGCGAGGAGCACCTCCTCGCTGGTGCTCTGCTGTAGCCACCGGCCGAAGTCGTGACGGGGAATCGCGAAGCCGTCGACGCCGCCGAGGCGATGCAGCGCGACGACCGCGATCGCCTCGCTTGCGACGAGCAGGACGAGCACCCGGCGCGCCTTGGGACCTTCCGCCACTCGGCCACCGTATGACGCGCCATCTAGCGTGTCAATGCGTCAAATCACATCAGATTGTGTGACCCGCCGCCGCGGCCAGGAGGACCTGGGTCAAGCCGTTGGGGCGAAATCTCGTTTCAGGCACGCGGCGACCGTCGGCGCAGCTTCATGAGACAACCCCGAGAGCTCGAACTGAGCACTCCCTAGAAGTCGGGTCGGGCGTAGTAGTGCTCGGGGCCGGCGGCCTTGATGTCGCTGAGCCAGTCGCCGTCGTAGAAGTCGCTCGGACCCTGGATGCCTGGGGAGACGAGCTCCCACGCGTTGCGCTTGTACGTCCAGTTCTCGGGCTGCAAGCGGTGCGCGGCGCGGAAGTGGGCGCGGGCGGACTCGACGTGACCGGCGTGGTGCAGATGCTGACCGAGCTCGAACTCGGCGGCGGCCTCGGCCACCTCCGGCGAGCGGGACGCCGAGCCCTGTACGACCTCCTCGGGCGTGAGCGCGTACTCGCTCGCCGCGCCGTGCTCGACCCAGTCGCGCAACGCCTCCACGTAGTGATCGGCGTCGAAGCGCGGGATGCGCTTGACCTGCTCGAGCATGTCCCGGATGTGGGCGTCGAGGTCATCGGGGAGGCCCTCCGGGGTCTTGAGCTTGCTGAAGTCGTAGCGCTCGACGGCGGCCGTGTGCGGCGGTCTCACGATCATCCCGTTCTCGTCGACCCACAAGGCGGTGGGGACGTTGACGATGCCGAGCAACTCGTCGAGCCGGTGCGCGGTGTCGACGAGCTGCGGATGGTCGGCGCCGGAGCGCTCGATCCACGACCGGGCGGCGTCGACCTCGAGGTCGAGCGCGACGGTGACGATCTCGAGACCCTGCGGGTGGAGCTCAGTGCGCAGTTGCTGCCACACGGGCAGCGCCATGCGGCACCCTCACCACGACGCCCACGCCGCGATGAGCACCTTCTCGCCCCGGAGCGAGCCGAGATCGAACGCCTGTCCCTCGACGTCGGCGAGCACGATCGGCGGCAGCTCGGCCGACGCGAGGACCCGATCGCCGGCCTCCGGTCCGAGCGCCCACAGGTCATGGCGGTCGTCGTGGACGAGGGGCATGCCGAGCCGCTCGGCCACCGCCGTGACGTCGACCAGGCCGTCGGCGGCGCTACCGGTCGGGAGCGGAACGCACCGGTCGTCCTTGCACAGACCCTCGGGCTTCAGCACCCAGCCCGTCTGCCGCTCGAGCTCATCGGGGGTGACTTCGAGCTGCTCGAGGATCATGCGTGCACGCTAGCTCGCCGTGCTACGTTCCCCGGCGTCTTCGAAGAGGGGGTACTCGCATGGTCCTGGGATCAGCCCTCGACATCTTCTCCCGGTCAGGGCTCGCGTACCTGTCCCGGTGGTCGCATGTCTTCGTCGGGATCACGTGGATCGGGCTTCTGTACTTCTTCAACTTCGTACAGGTGCCCGCCTACGCCCAGATGGAGGCGTCGGCGCGCAACAACGCCCTCGACAAGCTCACGTCCCGGGCGCTGTGGTGGTTCCGCTGGGCGGCGGCGGCCACCCTCGCCAGCGGCATCCTGCTCCTCCTGTTCCAGGTGGACGGCGCCGGCAAGACGGAGCTGTTCAGCTCCGACTACGCGAAGAGCCTCCACGGCATCAGCATCTACGCCGGCGTGCTCCTGGCGCTCACGATGTTCCTCAACGTGTGGCTCGTCATCTGGCCCAACCAGAAGATCGTCATCGCAAACGCCCGGAACGTGCAGGCCGGCGGCGAGGCGGATCCGAACGCGGCGGTCGCCGCCCGCAAGGGGGCGCTCGCGTCCCGCATGAACACCATCTACTCGCTTCCCATGCTCATCTTCATGGTCGGTACCTCGCACTTCCCGTACCAGAACGACATCACTTCGGGGAGCAAGCGAGCGACGTTCTGGATCATCTGGGTAGTGATCTGGGGCGTGCTCGAGCTCAATGCGCTCGGCCTCCTGGGCGGGCGGGGCCCCGGCGGTCCGCGCATCATCTACGACACCCATCGCAACGCCATCATCACGGGGTTCGTGTACTCGGCCGTCGCGCTGATCCTCTTCTCGTACATCCTGACCAGCTAGCGGCTGAGCTGCGGATCAGAGACCGATGAGGTCGGCGACGCGCGCCCGGTGCTGGGCGGCGTTGCCGAACAGCAGCGAGCTCGACTTCACGCGGCGGACGTACAGGTGCATGTCGTGCTCCCACGTGTAGCCGATGCCGCCGTGGATCTGGATTCCCTCTTTGGCGAGCAGCGCAGCGCAGTCGCCGGCCGCCGCCTTCGCCGTCGACGTCGCCAGCGCCCGGCGGTCGTCGTTCTCTGCGATCGTGAGCGCCGCGAAGTAGCTCGTCGCTCGGGCCCGTTCGAGCGCTACGAGCATGTCGGCGAACTTGTGCTTGATTGCTTGGAACGATCCGATCGGGCTCCCGAATTGCTCGCGTTGCTTGGCGTACGCGAGCGTGATGTCGAAGATCGCCTGGGCGGCGCCGACGGTCTCCACCGCCAGGGCCGTCGTCGCCACCTCGACCGCCCGCCGGACTGCGGCCGCGGTCGCCGGCCCCGGCTCGCCGAGGGCGCGATCGCCGTCGACCCGGACGCCGTCGAGCACGACGCGCGCCAGGGGACGGCTCGCATCGAGAGCCTCGATCGGCTCCACGCGAAGGTCGCCGCGCGAGACGACGAAGGCACCCACGCCGTCGTCCCCGTTGGTTTCGGGCGTCCGGGCGATCACGGCGATCTCGTCCGCCGTCGACGCGTCGACGACCGTTTCCTTCGTGCCGTGGAGGACGAAGCCGGCGCCCTCGGGTGTCGCGGTGGCGGCGACGCGCCCGACGTCGACGCTGCCGCTCTTCTCGATGAGCGCGAGCGTGCCAATGAGCTCCCCGGCTGCAACTCCGCTGAGAAAGCGCTGCTGCTGCTCGGGTGAGCCGGCCTCGGCGACGACGGGCGCGAACTCCGTGACGGTGGGCAGGTAGGGCCCCGGCGCCAGCACCCGGCCGAGCTCCTCGACGACGACCGCCAGTTCTACGGCGCCCATGCCGAGCCCTCCGGCGGCCTCCGCCACTGTGAGCGCAGGCCAGCCGAGATCGATCATCTGGCTCCAGAGCGCGTCGGGGGTGGCGCCCTTCTCGACGACTTCGCGCACGAGGCTGATGGGGCACTCGCGGGCGAGCATGGCGCGGACGCCGTCGCGCAGCTCGTCCTGCTCGGCTGTGAACTCCAGGTGCACCGCGACCGCGCTCTCTCAGAAACCTGACGGGCGTGTCAGTGTCACCGTATCGGCTGGCCAGAATCGGTCACAATCTCGCGCAGCGCGCGCCGATCGACCTTCTCCATTGCCGTGAGCGGGAGTGATTCGACGATTCGGAGCGCTTCGGGGAGCTTGTACGGCGCGAGGTGCGGCGCGGCGAGCTCGCGGAGGTGCGCGAGCGAAGGTGGCGCGGCGGCGTCACGCGGGACGACCACGGCAACGCCGATCTCACCCATGACCGGGTCCGTGACCGGGGAGATGGCCACCGCCGCTACCGCCGGATGGCTCGACAGCACCGCCTCGACCTCGACCGGGAACACGTTGTACCCGCCGCGCACGTACATCTCCTTCGTTCGACCGACCAGGCGGAGCCGGCCGCGGTCGTCGACCCAACCGAGGTCGCCGGTGCGGACGAACCCGTCGGCGGTGAACGCGGCCCGGGTGGCGTCGGCGTCACGCCAGTAGCCGGACATCACGGCTGGGGAGCGGAGGCACACCTGGCCGATGTCGCCCACCGGGACCGGCCGGTCGTCGTCGTCGAGGACGCCGAGCTGGATCGCCCGGTGCGGCCGGCCGACGCTGACGACGGCGTCCTCCTCGGGGTCGTCGAAGGCGGTGCCGAGGCCGATCCCCGCTTCGGTGCACGAGTAGCGCGTGGCCAGCGCCGCCTGGAACCGCTCGCGGGCCTCTCGCGCCAGGCCCGGCGTGATGGGGCCGCCTCCGACCACCAGGAACTGCACGCTGTCGAGGTCGTAGGCGTCGAAGTCCGGCTCCCGGAGCATCAGGGCCAGCTGCGTAGGGACGCCGGCGACGGTCGTCATGCGATGCTCGACGGCGAGCCGGAGCGCGTCCGAAGCGCGCCAACGTCGCATGACGAAGCTCGTGCCACCGCGCCGCAGGTTCCCGGGGAGCTTCGTCATGAACCCGAGGTGCGCCATCGGTGTGCCGACCGCGCTCCGGCCGCCGCCGCCCCACGTGTCGCCGACGTCGGTTCGGGTGATGAACTCGAGCTGCCGGTTGCCGTAGAGCGCGCCCTTCGGCAGGCCGGTCGTACCCGACGTGAACACGATCGCGACGGTGCGATCGGGGTCGTCGGCGAGCGCCGGCGGCGACTCGCCTGCAGCGCGCAGTTCGCCGAGCATCGCGTCGGGACTCGGCGCAGGTGACACCGTCTCGACGTTCGACGCGCCCGCAGGCTCCAGCCCGGGACTCGCGAGCACCAGCCGCGGCGCAGCCGTCTCGAGGAGCGCGGCCTTCTCCTCCGCCGTGAGGCGGTCGTTCACGCCCGCCGTGATCGCCCCGAGCTTGGCCGCCGCGAGGTACGCGGCCGGGTACTCGGGAGAGGGCGGCAGGACGAGCGCGAGGACGTCCCCGGCGGTGAGCCCTCGTCGGGCCAGACCGACCGCGAGCTCATCAGAGACGCGATCGAGATCGCGGTAGCTCAGCGCCCAGCCGTCCGGGGTGACGTAGGCGGTAGCATCCGCAAATCGTCGGGCAGCTTCGCGTGCGATCGCGGGGAGCATCGTGGCGAGATCGTACAAGTCGGCGGACCAAAGTCGGTCCAAGTCCACCCGTCGGGGGCCGTCCGGGACCCCCGCGCAGCAACGCGACCTGCGCGCGCAGGGACGGCGGACGATGCGGAAGCTGTTCGACGCCGGTATGCGCGTCTTCGCAGAACGTGGGTATCACGCCGCCCGGGTTGACGACATCGTCCGCGCCGCTCGAACGTCGCACGGGACCTTCTATCTCTACTTCGCCAACAAGGAAGACCTGCTGCGGGCGCTGGCGGTCGACTGCGCAGACGATCTCGCCAAGCTCGCCGATCGCATCGGTCCGATCACGCCGGACGAGCAGGGGTTCGGAGAGCTGCGTGCGTTCCTGGCCGAGTTCGTGGCGACGTACCGCCGCTATGGCCCGGTCATCCGCGCCTGGATGGAGGATCAGGTCGCGGACCCCGAGATCGACCGCCTGGGCGTGAAGGCGTTCACGGCGATCGCGGCCCGCTTGGGTCAGCGCATGCGCGAAGTCGGCGTCGACATCAGCGACAACGAGACGGCTGCTGTCGGTGCGCTCATGGCGATGCTCGAGCGCTTCAACTACGCGCTCGCGTCACGGCGTCTGGTCCTCGACGACGACGCCGTGCTCGACACGCTCGCCCACATCATCCACCGAGGCTTCTTCGGGGCGCCGGCGCGCTGAGAGCAGCGGCGCGACCGCGCCGCTTCACTCGTTCGGCTGGTTGGGCCGGTACTTCAGCCGGTGGACCACGATCGGCGCCTTGTCGTCGGGCACGAGCACTTCGACGTCGGCGTTGACCTTCCGGTCGTCCTCGTCGTTCACCTTGACGACCAGGATCGGTTCGTCCTCGGTCAGCGTGTCGACCGGCTCGTGCTCACCCTCACGAGGTGGCGGCGTGAACACGAGCACCGTGATCTGCCGGGGACCCTCGCAGATGTAGACCTGGAAGCGATTCTCGTTGGCGCAGATCCAGAGCGACTCGATGGGCTTGCGAGCGTCCTGAGCCCGTCGGATCGCCTCGCGGTAGCCGGCGCGCAGCACATCCTCGACTCGCTTCCCGCGCCACCAGTCACCGAGCCAGTGCTTGCGGAAGTGGCTCACGTCCCCCGGCTTGAGCTCGTCGAGTAGTCCCGAGCGACGATCGGTGTGCTCCTCGGCCAGATCGGCGAGGGGCTGGTCCAGCCGGTTCAGCGCCGCTTCGTACGCGGCCAGAAAATCCTCTTCGTTCCCGCCGAACTGTTGGTCGAGCATCCCGAACTGATAGCCCTTTCCAACGAAATATCCCGGCATCGACGGCATGGGGTGGCTCCTCTCAGGTTGTGCTCTTGCTCACTTGGACCGCGAACACGTGGTGCGGATCGCTGACCCCTTTGAACTGGTGCAGGCCGCGGTCGACAAACTGCGTCGGCGTCGACGAGCGAGCAAGGCTCCGCACGGTATCCGAGACGAGCGTCTCGCCCGGCGGGGCTGCGTCGCACACGCGGGCCGCGATGTTCACCGCGCCTCCGTGCACCGCGGACCCGGTGCGGAGGACGTCACCCGCGTGGATGCCAACGTGGAGACGGAAACCGGCGGCTCGGGCGCAATCGTGGGCTCGGGCCGCGCAATCGATGGCGCGGCTGCCGGAGGAGAAGACTGCGAGCACGCCGTCACCGAGCGTGACGCCCTCGATGTCCTCACCGTTGCACTCACGCACGGCCCGTCGCAGGGTGCGCTCGAACTCGCCCGCCTTGGCCACGTACGCGGCGTCGCCGAGTCGCTCGGTGAGCGCGGTGGAGTCGACGATGTCCGTGAACAGGATCACCGCGGTCTCGGCGCCGACCGGCGGTGCAGGCGTCGAGGTTTCGCCGGTGAGGCGTGTCATGAGATCAGCGGCCTGTTGCTCGAACGCGGGCATGTCGAGCTCGTCGAAGAGCGCGCGGGCCAGGCTGGCGAGCTCCAGTGCCTCGGTGGTGGCGGTGGCGCCTTCCGGACCCGAGAGCAACCGCGCCAGATCGAGATAGGCGCGCCCGAGCTCCGGCCGCAGGCGAAGCGTGGCCGCTCGTGACATCGCCGATCGCAGCAACTGCTCGGCCTCGTCGAGGTGCCCGAGACGCCGGGCGACGATCGCGCGCACCCGGTCGAGGAGGAGGACGGGGCCGTCGGACAGGACCATTCCGCGCTCGGCCGCCTGCGCCAACGCGGGCTCCACGCGGTCGAGAGAAAGGTCGATGTCGACGAGATCGGCGATCTCGGCCAGCGCCGCGAACCGGCCGACGGTGCCGAGCGCCACCGGCCAGTGGGCCGCCACGCGCTCGGGGCGCGCGAGCAGCGCCTGGCGGACCTCGTCGTGTTGCCCGGCGTGGGCACGCACGAGCTGACGGAGAAGCCACGTCGCCTCGGCGTAGACCTCGGCGTCGTCGTTCTCGACGAGCTTGTCGACAGCGGATTCGGCGAGCCCGTACGCCCCGCGCAGCATCCGCCCGCTCGCGAGCGCAGGAAGGAACAGCGACGCGCTGTAGCCGTAGCGCGACACTCGCGACGCCAGCCACGCCTCGTCGGCAGCGCGCTCCGCGCCCCGGAAATCACCGTGCCCGACGTGCAGCGCCACTTCGACGGCGAGGCCGAGGCTCCGTTCGGCGATGTCGCCGCTCGCCTGGGCGCGCTCGTCGGCGCGAGCCGCGTTCTGCGCCGCGCCGGCGACGTCGCCCAGCCAGAGCTGCGTGAGCGCGATGCGGGGCAGTGGGATCGCTTCGAGCCACAGATCGTCGGCGGCGTGCGTGTGCTCGACAGCAGCTTCGAGGTGCGCGAGCGCGTCGGTGAGGTGGAGGCCGAGCCAGTCGATGACGGCGAGGGCGTCGAGTGCCCGTGTGCACGCCTCGTGCTCGCCGACCGAGGCCCCGATCGTGACGGCGCGTTCTGCGAACTCGCGTCCACGTTCGACGTCGCCCTGGAGCCAGAGCGCATCGGCCATCTGGGCCAGGAGACGCGCTTGGAGACCGGGATCGGAGAGCGCGGCCAGCGCTGTCTCCAGCGGCTGGAGCGCCACCCGGGTGCCGAAACGCCCGGCGGTGAGCTCGGCTCGGGTGCGATCGGTGAGGGCCCGGGCGACGCCGCTCGGGTCGGACGCCTCCCGGTACGCCTTCTCGGCCCGTTCGAGATACGTCCGGCTCGGCACGGGATCGCTGTTGCGGTAGTGCGCGACGCCCGCCCGGTAGGCGAGCTGGGCGATCTCACCCGGCGGCGCGTGCTTGCGCGTCGCGGCGTGGGTGGCGGCCTCGAAGCAGCGTGCCGCCTCGTCCCACGCCAGGAGCGACCACGCCCGGTCCCCGCCGGTCTGCGACCACCGCAGGACGGCGGCGGGATCGGCGCGGTCGCCGGCGTCGCCGAGGTGGCGGGCGATCTCGATCGCGTGTTGCTCGGCATCGGGGGCCGTCTCCAGCGAGCCTGCGACATCGAGGTGGAGCTGCTGACGGCGCGCCCGCGTGACCCGCGTGTACGCGGCCCGGGCGTACAGCGGATGCGCGAAGTGGAACGCTCCGTCGTCACGTTCCAGGATGCCGCGTGCGGTGGCGCTCTCGAGATGGTCCATGACCGCGTCGATCGGGCGGCGGCCGGCGGCGGCGACGCGAGCGGGGTCGAAACGGTCGCCGACGACCGCGGCGAGGGTCAGCGTGTCCTGCGCCGGTTCGGGAAGCTCGGCGAGCCGTTCGGCGACGGCGTCGGTGATCTCGCGCGGACCGCCGGACTCGAGCGCGGCGACGGCACCCGGTTCGGGGCGCTGCTCTTCGTTCCGGCCGAGCTGATGGACGATGTTCTCGATGAAGAGGGGGTTGCCCCCGGCGACGCGGTAGACGCTGTTCTCGATCTGGCGCGTCGACTGCGCGAGACCGAGGGAGCGCACCATCTCTCCCGTCTCCTCGGCCGGGAGTGGCCGGAGCGCGATCTGGTGGCAGATCTCTTCTCGCTGGAGCCGCTCGATCTCGTCCGACAGCCGCGGGCCGATGGTGTGCCGGTGCGTCGCCGCGAGGAGCACGGGAACAGGTTCGCTCATCGCCGTGTCGGCGATCTCCAGCGCCAAGTGCGTGAACAGGTCGAGCGACGCGCGGTCGGCCCAGTGGAGGTCGTCGACGACGACGAGGAGGGGGGTGTGCGCGGCCAGTCGGATCGTTGCCGCGGCAACGGCGACGAAGACCCGCGTCTGCTCCTGCTCCTCCGATCGCGACCCGGTGGCGGGCGCGCTCTCTGCGCCCTCGCCGAGCAGCCGCTCGATGACGGGCGCGTGCCGGGCGAGTGACGGGTCCTCGCGGGCGAGGAGCTGCAACCGGGGGAGGAGCGACGCGGCGAACGGCAGGTACGGAAGATCGAGATGCTCGCGGCAGCGCCCCGCGCACACCTCCATGCCGAGACCGGACGCCGTGCGCTGCGCCTCGCGCACGAGCCGCGACTTCCCGATCCCGGGCTCGCCGGAGAGCAGGATCAGCTGCGGTTGGCCGCTCCGGGCATCGTCGAGGCGCTCCTCGAGCCACTCGCGCTCGTGGTGTCGATCGACGAACGGGCGAATGCCCGTCGTCTCCTGCCTGACCACCGCAACCCCTCAGTCCCGTGATCCCGGCCAGAAGGCTAAGTCATCCGGGGTCAGCGAGCTGTGAGATCTCGGTGCGCCGGCTCCAGGCGCCGCGGAGCTCGAAGATGTACTGGTCGGGGAGGACAGCCAGCCGCAGCGCGACGTCACCGCAGTGCGGGCAGCGCAGGACGATGCCGGCGCCGCGGTAGCTACGGTGAGCGCCGGCCGGGTTGCGATCGCCGCACGACTGGCAGGTGCGCTCGAGCGTCGTGAACTCGGCGACGAAGATCTCTTGGAGGACCCCGGCGATCGCGTTCCCGTCGGTGTGCTGGTCCGTCTCGTCTGTGTTCATGGCTCATCCTCCGGTCGGACCGAACCGCTCGGTCTTGATCGCATGGGGGTCGTGCCCGAGCTCCACGAGCAGGTCGGCCACGTGCTCGACGAAGCCGGTCGGTCCGCACACGAACACCCGCAACCCGCGTGCCGGGTCGGCGCCGAGGTCGCGGAGCATCTCGCTGCTCACGCGGCCCGCCCACCCCGTCCAGCCGGCTGGTTGCGAGCGCGTCAGCGTGTAGCGAACCGTGATCCCGCTCTGCTCGCACTTCGCGAGCTCTTCGCGATAGAGCACGTCCTCCAACGAGCGCGCCGAGACGAGCACGGTCGCTTCCGCCGCGCTCTTCGCCGCGGCACGATGGCGCAGCATCGCCATGAGCGGAACGAGCCCGGACCCGCCCGCGAGCAGCAGGAGGGGACCGCCGGCGGCGACCTCCCACACGAAGTAGCCGCCGATCGGGCCCCGGAGCTCGAGCGGGTCGCCGGGATGGAGATCGTCGGTCAGGTACGGCGAGACCTCGCCATCGCCGATGCGCTCGACCGTGATCGCGAGATGCGGGTCCTCCGGTGAGGATGCGATCGAGTACGAGCGCTCGGCCTGGTAGCCGTCCTCGGCCGTCAATCGCACGTCGATGTGCTGGCCCGCGAGGTGCCCGGGCCAGTCCGGTACGTCGAGCACGAGCGTCGTCGCGCTCGGTGTCTCCGGTTGCGAGCGGATGACGGTCGCGACGCGCCATGTGAGCGGAGCGCGCCGCGGCGCTAGTCGCTCCAATACCGCTCTTCCTTCCAGGGATCGCCGCGAATGTGGTACCCGTTGCTCTCCCAGAAGCCGGGTTCGTTGTGATCGATCATCTCGAGGCCCCGCACCCACTTGGCGCTCTTCCAGAAGTAGAGGTGCGGAACCAGGAGGCGCGCCGGCCCGCCGTGGACGGGCTCGAGCGGCTCGCCGTCGAACTCGTAGGCCACCCATGCCTGACCGTCGGTGACGTCGGCGAGGGGCAGATTGGTCGTGTAGCCGCCGTCGCAGAACGCCATCAGGAAGTCGGCTGATGTGTCGACGTTGTCGAGCAGGACGTCGACGGAGACGCCTTTCCAATCCGTGTCGAGCTTCGACCACTTCGTCACGCAATGGATGTCGGTTCGGACCGGCTCGGTGGGAAGAGCGAGGAACTCTTTCCACGACCACGACACCGGCTGGTCGACCAGGCCGGTGATCGAAAAGGTCCAGTCGTCCAACGACGGGTAGGGCGTCGGCCCGGCCGACAGCACGGGGAAGTCGTCGACGACGTACTGGCCGGGCGGGATCCGGCTCGGGTCGACGTCCCGTCGCCGGCGTCCCCCGAACCCACGCGAGATCAACGGGCTCATTCGCTCAGACCTCCCCGACGACGTGCGAGCTGTTGACGGTCACGCGGTAGCCATCTGGATCGCGCATCGTGAA
>DASZGY010000007.1:0-9994 GCA_035938395.1 Acidimicrobiia bacterium | reverse complement strand
TCGGGTCGGAAACCGGCGTCATGCGCCAGGTTTCCGGCCCAACGTGTTTCTTGATTCGAGCCGGCCTTCGATCGTCTGATCGTCGCCGAGGCCGGCACGCCGGCGAAACGCAGGGCCGCAGTCGTCGAGCACGGCCCTCGGGATCAGCCCCACCAGCTCGATCCGAGCCAGGTCCGCGCCCTCGGCGCGGGCCAGCACCGCCACTTCGGCGCAGGCGTCCTCGAGCCCGGTGGTCTCGAGATCGGTGAGGTTCAGCGACACCTGCACCCGTCGTCGTGATGCGAGCTCGAACCCCAAAGCGCGCACGCCCCGCAACCCGCCGCCGCGCTCGCGCACGTCGTGGGCGATGCGGCGGGCGAGGTCGACGTCGTCGCGGTCGAGCTCGCAGTTGACGGCGACGAGGGCGGGGCGGGCTCCGACCGCCGTCGCGCCCAGCCGCGGGTGGGGCTCGGCGGGGCCGTAGTCCGGCATCCGGCGCACGAACGCGTCGCGCCGCAGCCGCGGGAGGGGGCGCTCCTCGGGGTCGGCCTCGTCGTACAGGAACGTCGGCACGTCCATCGCGTCGGCCAGCCAGCCCGCGAAGTAGTGCGCCGTGCGCACCGCGCTCGCCCGCGCTTCGGCCGTCCCCGACAGTGCGACGAAGGGGACGACGTCGAGCGCGCCGAGCCGAGGGTGGATCCCGTCACGCCAGGAGGAGGCGTCGATGTCCTGGTCGACGGCTTCGGCGAGTTGGACGGCGGCGCGCTCGACCGCCTCGGGTGGATCTGCGGCGAGGGTGAACACGGACCGGTTGTGGTCGGGGTCGGCGTGCACGTCGAGGAGGGGAGCGCCGCAGGCCGCCGCGAGCCGGTCCACGACGTCATGGCGGCGCCCTTCCGACACGTTCGGCACGCACTCGAGCACGAGCACAGGTTACGGAGCCAAGTGCCGCCGCACGTAGGCTCGGCAGCCGTGCGTATCGGCTTCGCGCTCCCTCAGTACGACTATTCGGTGCCCGGTGAATCGCCCCTTCGCTGGGACACCCTTCTCGAGCACGCGCAACGGGCCGAGGCGCTCGGCTTCGACTCGCTCTGGCTGTCGGACCACTTGTTCCTCGACATCGCCAAGTACGGCGGGAGTGCAGTGCCCCAAGGTGTCTACGAGCCGACCGTCACCCTGGCCGCGCTCGCGCGCACCGTGACCCGTCCCCGGCTCGGCACGCTGGTGGCCTGCGAGGCGCTGCGACCGGCGTCGGTGCTCGCCAAGGCGCTCGCAACGCTCGACCGCATCTGCGGCGGGCGACTCGACGTGGGCCTCGGCGCCGGCTGGTACGGGCCCGAGTACGAAGCCGTCGGCCTGGCGTTCCCGCCCCCGGGCGAACGGCTGGCCCGGCTCGCCGAGGCGGTCGACGTCGTCCGCGGTCTCCTCGGCGGCGGGCCACTCACGTTCGACGGCCGCTACCACCGGGCCGCGGGCGCGGTGAACCGACCGCCGGCGGTGCAGGAGCCGCGCCCGCCGGTGTTCGTCGGCGGCAAGGGCGACCGGCTCATCCAGCTCGCGGTCGAGCACGCCGACGGCTGGAACACGTGCTGGGTGTGGACACCGGACGCGTACCGCGATCGCATCGACGTCGTCGAACGATCGTGCGACAAGGTCGGGCGCGATCCCGCCACCGTGTGGCGCTCCCTCGGTCTGTATGCACTCGCCGGCGAGAACCGCGCCGACCTCGAGCGCCGCTTCGCGCGCATGCGCGACGTGATGCCCGCAGGCGTCGTCAACGGGACGCTCGACGAATGGCGGGACGGCCGGCTCGTCGGAACCGTCGACGAGCTGCGCGACCAGCGCGACGAGTGGGAGGCCCTCGGCGTCGAAACGCTCATCGTCGGGGCCGGCCCGCTTCCCTTCTCGGTCACGACCCTCGACGACGTCGAGCTGCTCGCCCACGCGCTCATCTCCTCCTGAGCAAACGCAATGGCCAGCTGATGATCGTCCGTCGACACAAAGGGGTTAACCTCTCTTCCGAGTCCCGAATGGGAGAGGGCACTACCCATGAGCCTTGGCGCTCCCGAGCTGATCATCATCCTCGTGATCGTCTTGGTGCTCTTCGGCAGCACGCGGCTCCCGAAGCTGGCCCGCTCGATTGGTCAGGCCTCGAAGGAGTTCAAGAAGGGCATCGACGAGGGCGACAAGTCCCCCGACGAGGGCAAGCCGGAGAAGAAGGAAGACTCGGCCTAGCTCGCCCCGGCGAGCCCACCCCCCGCCCCGGTCATCTCGACGCCGGGAACCCCGCACCCGCCGCCCGTCGTTCTTCGTGATGGCCGGAGGGGTCCCGACCTGGGAGGAGGTTGCCCGTGATCACGGGCGCTTCCTCTACAACGTCGCCTACCGCCTGGCCGGCAACGACAGCGACGCACAGGATCTCGTGCAAGAAGCGCTGCTCCGGGTCCGCAAGGGCCTCGAGCGCTATCAGCCGGGATCCCTCGAAGGTTGGTTGGCCCGGATCGTGACGAACGTGTTCCTCGACGAAGTGCGGCGCCGGAAGCGGCGACCCGCCGATTCGTTCCCCGAAGACCCCGACTGGGTCATCCCGCCCTCGCCCGCCGCCGACGAGGTCTCGACCGGCTTCTCCGACGAGGTGCAGGCGGCCCTGGCCGCCCTCCCGGAGGAGTTTCGCTCCGCCGTCGTCCTCTGTGATGTCGCCGACCTGCCGTACGAGGAGATCGCCGAATCGCTCGGCGTCCCGGTCGGGACGGTCCGCTCCCGGATCCATCGCGGGCGCCGGCTGCTTCGCAACGCCCTCGTGAGCACAGGGGAGACCGCATGAACACGCGGCCCGCCCCCGACGATCGAGTCTCCGCCTACCTCGACGGCGAGCTCGATGGCGCCGAGCGCGACACCGTCGACGGCTACCTCGCCGAGTCTTCCGAGTGGCGCGCCGAACGCGACGAGATCGAGTTCGCACGCGAGGCGCTGCGTGGCCTGCCCGTGCACGAGGCCCGGCCTGGGTTCTGGGAGGACGTTCTCTCCCCCGACATGGCAAAGGCCCGCGCCAGGCGCCGGTCGCGCCGGCCGCGGCTGGTTGCCGCCGGGACGGCAGCGGTCGCGGTGGCCGCGGTTGTGGTCGCGTCCCTCGTCATCCCGTCTCCGGATCGTGTCACGCCCCGCGTTCCCGCGCTCTCCGACTCCCATGCGGTGCGCACTTCGGTCTCGGACGAGCCGGTCAGCCAGCTGGCCGCACTCAGCATGATCACGCCGTTCCGGAAATGAGCATTCGGTCGCCGCGCGCGCTGATCCTGGTGGCGACTGCCGCCGCGCTCACCGGTGTCGTGCCGCTCGTGTTGGCGCCCGAGCCGGCGGCGACGTCGCAGACCGGGCCGGGCGTGCAGCTGCTCGACGACGCCCGCCGGGCCTCCGAGGAGCAGGACTTCTCGGGTGTCCTCGAAGTGACGTGGTCGGACGCGACCGGTCAGCACAACAACGACGTGTTCGTTCGCAGCGCCGGCGGCGTGCTCGCCCTGGGCGACCGGCCGAGCGTGATCGTGGAGGGAGCACGCCGCTTCGTACAGGGGCCCGACGGATGGCTGGCGGTCTGGACCGAGGAGACCAAGCCCGACATTCCCCCTGCGTCGGACAAGTGGGAGCTCTCCGTTCACGACGGCCCGACCGTCGCCGGCCGCACGACACGAGAGATCGACGCCACCGATCGTCGCCACGGCAAGGTCCGCGAGCGTCTCTACCTCGACGAATCAACCAGCTTGATGCTGCGGCGGGAGCAGCTCGACACGCGCGGGCGCACGGTGCACGCCGTCGGCTTCACGAGCATCGGCGGGCTGGCGGGGACGCTGATCGGCGCGCCCCCCGCCGAGGCGCCCACCGCGCCAGCGCGGAGCACCAGCCGCCAGCCGCACGTGGTGCACGGCGTGGCAGCGCCGTTCCGTGCCCCCCGGGCCGCCGGCGATCGGTTCCGGCTCGTCGGCCGGTACGACGAAGCCCACGGCACTCTCCATCTCTTTTACAGCGACGGGCTCTTCAGCGTGTCGGTGTTCGAGCAGCAGGGCGACCTCGACCCCGCCGGTCTTCCCGCCGGCGCCGAGCCCCGCACCGTGCAAGGGCGCGACGTCCGCCAGTACCGCACGCCGGGAGGGGTCGTCATGGTGTGGCAGTCGGACGACGTCGTCTACACATCCGTGTCCGACGCTCCCGTCGACCAGATGGATCAGGTCCTCGCCGACTTCGGCCCGTCGCCGACGCCCAACGCCCTCGACCGCGTCACCAACTTCGTCCTCGGCCCCTTCTCCTGGTGACCGCGCGGCCGGCACGCCGGACTGGTGCGCCCGGGCCGGCACCGCTGATCCGGCCGAGCCCCTGCTCGCCTCACTCGCTGCGCTCGCTCGGCTCGGGTCTTCGACCCGGGTCTCGGCCGGGCGGGCCGGACTGCCCGGGACACACCGCCCGCCGTGCCGTCCGTCGCTCGCGAGCCTCAGGAAGTAGAAGAAGGAGAGCGGACCTCGTGGCGGCGGCGGCGGAGGATGCGGCGGCGTTCGCGTTCGGAGGCGCCGCCCCAGACGCCGTGGTCGATCCGGTAGGTCAGGGCGTACTCGAGGCACGGCTCCTTGACGGGGCAGTCGGCGCAGACCTTGCGGGCCTGCTCGACGCCGACGCCGTCGGAGGGGAAGAAGTCGGTGGGCGCCCGGCCGCGGCACTTGGCCTCGAGCATCCACTGATGCTCCTGGTCGTCTGCGGGGGGCGACTGCGGGAGGTCGAAGTCCATAGGGTTCAGGGGTTCAAACGGCGGGGAGCACGTTCCGGTTCCCGAAACTGGTGGGCATCATGCGGGGCGGGGGATGAGAGCAACATGACAACGGTTTCAGGAACCTTCTACGGCTCCGGCGGCGTTTGAGATTGCGACGCATGACCTCCCCCAATCGGAGACAGACTGATGCCTGATGAGGCCGTTCCCCCTGCGGACGTCTTGACCGTCCCCTCGCCCCCGCCGACCTCGCCGGCGGAGCCGCCCACCGTCCCGCCGCCGCCCGGCCCTCCGCCCTCTACCCCCGAGCGCCCGAAGCGTTTCCGCCAGTTCCTCATCGGCGCGCTCGTCGGCGGCCTGTGCGGCGCGCTCGTCGCATCGGGGGGGTACTTCGCGTTCGGTCGCGATGACAACACCTCGTCGACGACAGTGCCGACGAAAAAGACCAACCAGGTCTCGCGCGACTCGTCGACGATCAGTCGCAACGGTGACATCGCCGGCATCATCTCCAAGGTCGAGCCCGCGGTCGTAGCGGTGACGGTCAACGATCGCGGCGGCCAGAGCGCCGGGACCGGCTTCTTCCTCTCGCAGGACGGCTACCTGGCGACGAACGCCCACGTCGTCGCCACGGCGCAGAGCGCCAAGCTCCAGCTCAACGACGGGCGCACGCTCGACGCACGCGTCGTGGGAGCCGACCCGAGCGCCGACGTCGCGGTCCTCAAGGTGGACGCCGGCAATCTCCCGGTCGTGTGCACCGACGATTCGAACAAGGTGCAGGTCGGTGACGACGTCGTCGCGATCGGCAACGCGCTCGCGCTCGAGGGCGGACTCAGCGTGACCCGCGGGATCATCTCCGGGCCGCCGCGCCCCGGGAGCGAGATCGGCACCGCGATCGAGACGGTCCTGCAGACGGACGCCGCCATCAACCCGGGCAACTCCGGCGGGCCCCTGGTCGACTCCAACGGATGCGTCATCGGCATCAACACCGCCGTCGCCTCCGGCACCGGCTCGCAGCCGGCGCAGAACGTCGGCTTCGCGATCCCCATCTCGTCGGCCAAGCCAGTGATCGACGACATCAAGGCGGGCCGCAAGCCGGCGTTCCTCGGTGTCGGCACCACCGACCTCACGCCCGAGCTCAAGAACCAGGTGGGAGTGAACGTCAACGACGGCGCCGCGGTCACCGACGTGACGTCGGGCTCGCCCGCCGACGACGCCGGGCTCAAGCGCGGCGACGTGATCGTGCAGATCGGTGACACCCAGGTCAAGAACAGTGGCAACGTCGCCACCGCAGTGCGTAAGCACCAACCCGGTGAAAAAGTGACCGTCACGTACGTGCGTGGATCCGACCGCAAGACCGCCGACGTCACGCTCGTCCAGCGACCGGATGCCGGCTAGGCGGGAGCGCCCGGTAGCCTGGTCCACGCATGAGTATCGAAGGGGAAGAGCTCGAGCAGCTCCCACCGCAGGGGCACGTCAAGGTCGTGTACCTGGGCGCGGTCGCGCCGCACTGGGAGGTGCACGGCGTGTTCGGCGACGGGCGTCTCATCGACGAGTTTCGCCAGCGCGCGTTGGCCCGGCTCCAGCTGCTGCCGCCGCACGATCCGCAATTCCGGCGCAACCGTGAGCGCGTCGCACGCGACGCCGAGCGTGAGCGTCTGATCCTCGAGTGGGACCTCGGCTACGAGGAGAGCGACAGCTAGCTAGTCGATCGACTCGTCGCGACGCGGCGGGTGCTCGCCGGTCACCATGAACCCGACGCGTTCGCCGATGGTGACGGCGTGGTCGGCGATGCGCTCGTAGTGGCGGCCGACCAGCGCCAGCTGTACGGCGGTCAGCACGCTGCCCTCGTCGTCGGTCCCGCTGCCGGCGAGGATGTACCGGAACAGGCTCTTGGTGAGCTCGTCCATCGTGTCGTCCATGTCGGAGAGCGCAGCCGCCGCCGACGGGTCGGAATCGGCGAAGGCGTCGAGAGCCACCCGGGTTTGCGTGCCGGCCTGCTCGCCCATCCGCTGGATGATCCCCCGCAGCTTCGGGTCGAGGCTGTGCGGGTACAAGCGGCGAGTCGTCTTTGCCACGTTCACCATCAGGTCCGCCGATCGCTCGAGCTCGTGCACGATGCGCAAGACGGCCACGACGATTCGCAGGTCGGTCGCCATGGGCTGCTGGCGGGCGAGGAGCTGGTAGCAGCTGTCCTCGATCGAGTGGGTGAGGTCGTCGATGTCGTCGTCGTTCTCGATGACCTGCTCGGCCGCTGCGAGATCGGCGTCGAGGAACGCCTGGGTCCCGGCGGCGATGGCCTCGGTCGTCAGCGCCGCGAGCCGGATCACGTCGATCCGCAGCTCGTCGAGCGCATCCTGAAAGCTCTTGCGGGCCTCGTTCGCCGTGTCTGTCACGAGGTCATCATTCCATTCCCCTGGAGAAGCCTCACTCGCGCATGTGGGACCTTCGGATCGTTCGGGCAGTGTTCACGATCTGGTCATTCCGACGCCATGATCGCGCCAGGATCGCGCCGGCGACGCTTGTGCCGACGGCGAAGATTGGCCCGAATCCGGCGACCTTCCCCCAACCGTTCCGGCACTGTTTACCGTTCGGCTACCTCGATGCCACGGCCGCGCCAGCCTCGCTCCGTAGCGTCCGCGCCGCGAACTCCCAAGGAGGCTGAATTCTATGAAGCGCATCACTGGCTACCTGCGGTGGCTGGTACCTACGGCCTTGATCGTCGGCCTGGTCCCGTTGGGCGGAGCGATCGCGAGTGCAGTCGATGCTCCCGCTCAAGGCGGCTCGGCGACGCTGAACGGCTCAGGGTCGACGTTCCAACAGCCGTACAACGAAGCGGTGATGGGGGCCTTCAAGCAGAAGAATCCCAACGTCACCATCAACTACTCCGGCGGTGGCTCGGGCAAGGGCCGCCAGGACTTCTCCGACCAGGTCGTCGACTTCGCCGGGACCGACGCGCCGTACAGCGCCGCCGACGCGGCCAACGTCAAGGGCGGCAAGTACTTCTACTTCCCGACCGTCGCCGGGCCGATCACGGTCTCGTACAACGTGTCGGGCGTGAGCAAGCTGCGGCTCTCGGCCGAAACGCTGGCGAAGATCTTCCAGGGCGACATCAAGACCTGGGACGACGCCGCGATCAAGGCCGACAACCCCGGCGTGAAGCTGCCGTCCACGGCGATCACGGTCGTGCACCGCTCCGACAGCTCAGGCACCACGCAGAACTTCACCGGGTTCCTGGCGGCAGCGGCACCGACCGCGTGGACACTCGGCACCGGCTCGACGGTCAGCTGGCCGGCGGACCAGCAGTCGGGCCAGGGCAACCCGGGCGTCGGCCAGATCGTGAAGACCACCGACGGTGCCGTCGGCTACGTGGACTTCTCCGACGCCAAGGCACTGAAGCTGAAGTTCGCGTCCGTGAAGAACAAGGCGGGCAAGTTCGTGGCGCCGACCGTCAAGGCGACCACGGCGGCGGTCGAGAAGGCGCCGGTCAACGCGGACCTCACGTACAACCCGCTGAACGCGGCGGGCGCGGCCGCCTACCCGATCGCGTCGCCGACGTGGATTCTCGCGTATCAGAACTATTCGGACGCGGCGAAGACGACGGCGATCAAGAACTTCCTGAACTACATCTACGGGAACGGCCAGAAGATCGCCTCGCAGGTGGACTACGCGCCGCTGCCGAAGAACCTGCTCGACAAGGCCAAGGCCCAGGTCAAGCAGGTCGGAGGTTCCTCGTCCGGTTCGACGAGCTCGAGCCCGGCCAGCACCTAACATCCCGCGAATCTGAAGGAGAGGGGCGGGCGATCGCCGCCCGCCCCTCTCGGTCTTTCTGAAGGCAGGCGATGGCCACCGACGCTCCCGCGATCCCCGCAGGTCTGACGAAGGGGAAGCGACCGCCGGGGCTCATCGCCGACCGGGGCTTCCGAATCCTGGCGTTGGCCGCGGGACTGATGGTCCTCGTCATCCTGGTCCTGATCGCGATCTACACGACGCGCGAGGCCTGGCCATGGTTCAGTGCGGAGCGCCTCGGGATCTTCTCCGACAACTGGGATCCCGCCCACAACCACTTCGGCGCCGGTGGGTTGATCTACGGCACGCTGCTCGTCGCAGGCGTGGCCGTGTTCCTGTCGCTGCCGATCAGCGTCGGCATTGCCCTGTTCGTCACCGACGTCGCGCCGCAGCGGATTCGCCGGCCGATCGTGTACACGGTCGACCTCCTCGCCGCCATCCCGTCGGTCGTGTACGGGCTGTGGGCGCTCTTCGTCCTCGCCGAGCCGCTGGCCAACCTGTTCCAGACGGTCTCGGACGCGACCGCCAGCATCCCGATTCTCAACACGCTGTTCGCCAACCCGAGCGCGTCCGGGAAGAGCTTCATGACGGCCGGGATCGTCGTCGCCATCATGATCACGCCGATCATCACCTCGATCACCCGCGAGGTCTTCGCGACGGTCCCGCCGGCGCAGAAGGAGGCCGCGCTCGCCCTCGGCGCCACGCGCTGGGAGATGATCCGGGGTGCGGTGTTCCCGCACAGCCGTAGCGGGATGGTCGCCGGCACCATGATCGGGCTCGGTCGGGCGATGGGCGAGACGATCGCCATCGCCCTCGTCATCGGCTCGTCCGCCCGGATCACCGCGAACATCCTCGGCCCCGGTGACACGCTCGCCAGCATCATCGCCAACCAGTTCGGCGAGGCCAGCGGTACCCACCGCGCCGCGCTCATCGGGTGCGGGGTGGTGCTGTTCGCAATCACCATCCTGATCAGCGCGGCAGCGCGGGCGGTCGTCGCCCGGACCGACCGGCGGTCGGCAGGCACCGCGTGAGCGCGCCGGCGATGCCGCTCACGCGGTCGTCCCGCAAGGGGCGGCGCGAGCTCAAGAACGCCGTCGCGACCGCGCTGATCGTGGCCTCGTTCGTCGTCGCGCTGATTCCCCTGACGCTCATCGTCGTCTACGTCATCCGGGCCGGCATGACCGTCTTCGGTCTCAACTTCCTGACCGAGGACCTGCCCTTCAGCAACCGGTTCGAGGGCGGCGGGATGTACCCCGCGATCGTCGGCACGCTCGTGATCACCGGAACCGCGACCGCGATGGCCGTTCCCCTCGGGATCCTCGGTGGCATCTACCTGAACGAGTACGGCGGGCGCGGGGTCTTCGCGCGCTTCGTCCGCTTCCTGGCCGACGTGATGACGGGCGTCCCGTCGATCGTCATGGGCCTGTTCATCTACACGATCTGGGTCCTGCCCCGGAAGCAGGCCGGGCTCAGCGGCTT
>DASZGY010000006.1:0-24505 GCA_035938395.1 Acidimicrobiia bacterium | reverse complement strand
CCCGCCAGAGGATCGAGGCGTTGCGGGGGAGGGCGGCGTAGGGTTCGCGTATGGCGTCGGAGCCGATCCTCGGACGGGCGTGGGGTGCTCGCGGCTATCCGATCGCAGCGAGCGAATCACAGCATCTGCCGTCGGCCGACGTGCTCAAGGCCATGGACGACGAGCGCGCGGTGCGGCGGCTGCGACGACGATTGCGGTTCTGGCGA
The DNA here is from genome assembly GCA_035938395.1 of Acidimicrobiia bacterium. GTDB lineage: Bacteria > Actinomycetota > Acidimicrobiia > IMCC26256 > JACDBD01 > JALZAA01. The sequence continues at coordinate 24,299 of DASZGY010000006.1, read as the reverse complement.
CTGCTCGGCCGCGTTCGCTGAGATTTCGCCCGTGTAGGCTCGCTCGTCGATGAACGAGCGCCCGCTTCCCCTCTTCGGGCCCGGCTTCGACCCCGGCCCTTCGTTCGCCGAGCTCCTGCGGCGGACCGCCGTACCCGACGCGGGTCCGGCGCCGGCGCCGGGCGCGCAGCAGGCTTCGGTCGACATCCCGCACGGGACCACGGTCGTCGCCATCCGCTTTGCCGACGGCGTCGTGCTCGCCGGCGATCGCCGGGCCACCAGCGGCTTCGCCATCGCGAGCCGGCGCATCGAGAAGGTGTTCCCGGCCGACGAGTACTCGGGCGTCGCCTTCGCAGGTGTCGCCGGGCCCGGCAACGAGATGGTCCGACTGTTCCAGACCCAGCTCGAGCACTACGAGAAGATCGAGGGCGAGTCCCTCTCGCTCGAGGGAAAGGCCAACCAGCTCGCGCAGATGGTCCGCGCCAACCTGCCCGCCGCCCTGCAAGGCCTCATCGTCGTGCCGCTGTTCGCCGGGTTCGACGAGCGCCGCGGGCACGGCCGTGTGTTCAGCTTCGACGCCACCGGCGGGAAGTACGAAGAGTCCGACTTTCAGACCAACGGCTCCGGCGGCGTGCACGCCAAGAACTGGATCAAGGCGCAGTGGCGCGAGGGGATGTCGGCAGACGCAGCGATCGACATTGCCGTGCGGTCGTTGTTCGCGGCGGCCGACGAGGACACCGCGACCGGCGGCCCGGACCTCGTTCGCCGGATCTTCCCGACCGTGGCCGTGATCAGCGCCGACGGTTACCGCGCCCTCCCCGACGACGAGGTCGAACGGCGCGCCACCGCGCTGCTCGGAGGACCAGAGGAGGGCGCCGGCGAATGAGCATGCCCTTCTACGTGTCGCCGGAGCAGGTCATGAAGGACCGCGCCGACTACGCCCGCAAGGGCATCGCGCGCGGCCGGAGCCTCATCGCGCTCGAGGCAGCGGACGGCATCGTGCTCGTGGCGGAGAACCCGTCGCGGACGCTCTTCAAGATCAGCGAGATCTACGACCACATCGCGTTCGCGGGGGTCGGGAAGTACAACGAGTTCGAGATGCTCAAGATCGCCGGCATTCGCCAGGCCGATCTCAAGGGCTATGCGTACTCACGCGAGGACGTCAATGCCCGCTCGCTCGCCAACGCGTACGCGCAGACGCTCGGGCAGGTCTTCACGCACGAGATGAAGCCGTACGAGGTGGAGATCCTCGTGGCGCAAGTCGCCGATACCGCCGGCAACGACGAGCTGTTCCACATCCTCTACGACGGCACCGTGCAGGACGAGGAAGGGCACACGGTCCTTGGCGGTCAGGCCGACGCCATCGCCCAGACCCTCGAAACCCGGTACCAGGAAGGACTCAGCGTCGACGACGCGATCAGGCTCGGAGCCTCTGTTCTCGCCGGCAGTGACGGCCAGCCGCTCGCGCCCGAGCAGCTCGAGGTCGCCGTCCTGCAGCGGGGCGCGACGGGACGCGCTTTCCGACGGGTCAAGGGCGACGAGCTCACACGCGTTCTCGCCGGCTGACCGGCAGGAACGTCAGCCCAATCGGGCGTAGAGCGCGAGCGGCGCGATGGCGGCGGCCAGGAGCGCGGCGACGGCGGCGCCCCGTGCCCACGCACTGCGGGCTCTTTTCTCGCCACTCCACTCGCTCGGTGCCGCCAAGGTGGCGTCGACCTCGGCCGCGAGCACGACGAGCTGGGCGTCGTCCATCTGATCGGCGGGCACGTACACGTCGACGCGTGCCATGTCGCCCACCGTGAGCGCGTACGGCCCGTCGACCGGGCCGCGCAGCTCGGCGTCGATGCCCTCGGAGCGCAAGCGCGCGTTGAGCACGTGTGCCGAGAACGACCCACTGACCCAGGTCAATTGCTGCATGGGCACCACGACATGATCTTACGGCGGTCGGTCGAACCGGTCCGAGAAGTCAGCCAAGTGCCAGTACGCTCCGCGTGTGGAGCGTCGAATCTTCGGTCTGGAGAACGAGTACGGCGTCACCTGCACGCTTCGTGGGCAGCGACGCCTGAGCCCGGACGAGGTTGCTCGCTACCTGTTCCGGCGGGTCGTTTCGTGGGGCCGCTCCAGCAACGTGTTCCTCGAGAACGGCGCCCGGCTGTATCTCGACGTCGGCAGCCACCCCGAGTACGCCACGCCCGAGTGCGACTCGATCGACGATCTCGTCGTGCACGACAAGGCGGGTGAGCGCATCCTCGAAGGTCTCGTCCGCAGCGCCGAGCAGCGCCTGCGGGAGGAGGGCATCCGGGGCGAGGTGTTCCTGTTCAAGAACAACACCGACTCCGCCGGCAACTCCTACGGGTGCCACGAGAACTATCTCGTCGAGCGCGACGGCGACTTCGCCAAGTTCACCGACGTCCTGATCCCGTTCCTCGTGACCAGACAGGTCTACGCCGGCGCCGGGAAGGTCCTGCAGACCGCCCGCGGCGCCATGTACTGCGTGAGCCAGCGGGCCGAGCACATCTGGGAAGGCGTGTCGAGCGCGACGACCCGCTCCCGACCGATCATCAACACCCGGGACGAGCCCCACGCCGACGCCGAACGCTTCCGGCGCCTCCACGTGATCGTCGGCGACTCCAACATGAGCGAGTACACGACCTTTCTGAAGATCGGCGCGACGTCGGTCGTGCTGCGGATGCTCGAGGAGGACGCCAGCCCGTGGCGCGACCTCACACTCGAGAACCCGATCCGTGCCATCCGCGAGATCAGCCACGACCTCACTTGTCGCCGCCGGGTGCGGCTGGCCAATGGACGCGAGCTCTCGGCGATCGAGATCCAGACGGAGTACCTGAACCGCGCGCTGCGGTTCGCCAAGCGGCGCGGGCTCGCGCCGCTCGAGGAGCAGGCGCTCCGCATGTGGGAGCACGCGATGACGGGCCTCGAGAAGGATCCGTTGTCCCTCGACACCGAGGTCGACTGGGTGATCAAGTACCACATGATCGAGGCGTATCGGAAGCGGCACGACCTCCCGCTGACGCACCCGCGCGTCGCTCTGCTCGACCTCTCGTACCACGACGTCACGAGAGCACGGTCGCTCTATTACCTGCTCGAGCGGCGCGGCCGTCTCCAACGGACCGTCCGCGACAGCGACATCGAGACCGCGGTGACCACCCCGCCCCAGACCACGCGTGCACGGCTCCGGGGCGCGTTCATCAAGCGCGCCAAGGAACGCAAGCGCGATTACACGGTCGACTGGGTCCACCTGAAGCTGAACGACCAGGCACAACGCACGGTTCTGTGCAAGGACCCGTTCAAGGCGCGCGACGACCGCGTCGAACGGCTGATCTCGAGCCTGTAGTAGCGCGCTCGTTCGGGCTGGGCCTTCTAACCTCACGACATGCCGTCGTTCAGGTCGGGCAAGGTCACGACGCTTCTCGTGGAGCGGCCAGGGCTGCAGCGCGTCGAGGTCGACCTGGGTGACGGGAACGAGCGTGCGTACGTTCTCACCCAGCTGACCGGCAGCGTCGCGGTGGGGGACCGGGTCGTGGTGAACACGACCGCGGTCGAGCTCGGGTTGGGAACCGGTGGGTGGCACGTCGTGCACTGGAACCTCGAGCGGGAGCAGTGGGCGGAGCGAGGTCCGGGGCACATCATCAAGGGCCGGTACACGAGCCTGCAGGCGGACGTGGGGAGCGCCGAGGAGCATCTCGAGGAGCTGGCCCAGGTCGAGTCGATCGAAGGCATGCCGGTCGTGGCGGCGGCGCTGCACAGCCAGCTGCCGGCCGCGGCCGTGGCGTTCAAGGAACGAGCTCCCGATGCCCGCCTCGCGTACGTGATGACGGACGGAGCGGGGCTGCCGCTCGCCCTTTCGGATCTCGCGTTCGAGCTCCGCAATCGGGCGCTGATCGACGCCACGATCACGTGCGGCCACGCGTTCGGCGGCGATTTCGAGGCGGTCTCGATCTTCTCGGCGCTGGCGGTGGCCCGCCACGTCGCCGACGCGGACGCCGCGGTCGTGGCGATGGGCCCCGGCATCGTCGGGACGAACACCAGGCTCGGGTTCTCCGGGATGGAGGTCGGCGGGATCCTCGACGCCGCCGCCGCCCTCGACGGGCAGCCGATCGCGTGCCTGCGCGTGTCGTTCGCCGACCCGAGGTCTCGACACGTCGGACTGTCGCACCACAGCCGGACGGCGTTGCGGCTCGCGTGCCGCGAGCGGGTAGCCGTGGCCGTGCCCCGCCTCGGTCGCGACGAGGACGATCGGCTCCGCGCCGACCTCGTCCAGTCCGGCATCGCGGCTCGCCACGACATCGTCGACGTGACGCCTCCCGACGTCCTCGGCCTGCTGGACGAGGCCGGGCTCGACGTCGTGTCCATGGGACGGCCGGCCGCCGCCGACCCCGCGTTGTTCCTCGCCGCCGGCGCGGCCGGGGTGCTGGCCGCCGAGCGCGTCCGGCTGTGACCGACCGACTCGAGCGGCTCACCAACCTGGTCGCCACGCTCCTCGACACGCGCCGTCCGCTCACGCTCGAGGAGATCGTGGAGCTGGTCCCGGGGTATCCCGACGACAAGCTCTCGTACCGGCGCCAGTTCGAGCGCGACAAGGACACGCTGCGGGGGATCGGCATCCCGGTCCGTCTCGAGTCGGTCGACGGTCTCGGTCCCGAGCAGGGGTACCGCGTCCCGCCCGACGAGTACTACCTGCCGTCCCTCGACCTCACCGCCGACGAGCAGGCGGCGTTGCACGTCGCCGTCACCGCCGTGCGCCTCGAGGGCGGCCCGGCACCGGCCGAAGCACTGTGGAAGCTCGGCGGGCGCGAAGGCGAAGCCGCGCACGCGCTCGCGGCGCTGCCGACGGTGCCCGCATTGCCCGCGCTCTTCGACGCGTACCGCAGCCGTTCGACCGTCACGTTCACCTATCGCGGCGAAGGGCGGCACGTCGATCCGTGGGGAATCCTGTTCCGGCGCGGTCACTGGTACGTCGTCGGCCACGACCACGATCGTGGAGAACAGCGCTCGTTCCGCGTCGACCGCGTCGAGGGCGACGTCGTCGCCGGGCCGGCCGGTGCGTTCGAGCCGCCGGCGAGGCTCGAGCCGGGGGCCGTGATCCGGGACGAGCCGTGGCAATACGGCGAGGAAGACGTGGTGGCCGCCCGCGTGCTCGTCGACGCCTCGCAGGCGGCCGCCGTGGTCGACCAGGTGGGCGAGGCCGCCGTGAAAGAGCGTCGCGACAACGGCAGCGTCGTGCTCGAGTTGCCGGTCACGAACACCGCCGCGTTCCTCTCGTTCGTGCTCGGCTTGCTCGACGCGGCCGAGGTCGTCGCCCCGCCCGAGCTGCGGGCCGAGATGGTCGACTGGCTCGAGCGAATCGCGCGGGGCGCGGCGTGAGCCCCCGGCCGCTCGCAAGCTCCCGACTGCGACGGGTGTTGGCGCTCGTGCCCTGGATCGCCGAGCACCCGGGCGCCGCCCTCGAGGAGATCGCCGCCCGCTTCGGCGTCTCCGAGGCCGAGCTCGAGCACGACCTCGAGCTGCTCCCGCTGTGCGGGCTCCCGCCGTACACGCCCGATCGTCTGATCGAGGTCGAGATCGTCGACGGCCACGTCTGGATCCGCTTCGCCGAGTACTTCGACCGTCCGCTGCGATTCTCGGCGGAGGAGGGGCTCGCGCTGCTGACCGCCGGTCGGGCACTCCTGGCCGTGCCGGGATCGGACGAGCGCGGCGCGTTGGCCACGGCGCTCGACAAGCTCGCCGGCGAGCTCGGCGCGACCGAAGGCCTCTCGGTCGAGGTCGGCGAGCCTCCGCACCTCGACGCCCTGCGCCGCGCGGCGGACACGCACGAAAGCGTCGAGATCGACTACTACTCGTTCGGACGGAACGCGACCACGTCGCGCAAGATCGATCCGCGATCCGTGTTCCACGCCTTCGGGCACTGGTACGCGGCCGCCTACTGCCATCAGGCGGAGGACGAGCGCCTGTTCCGCCTCGACCGCATTCGGGCGGTGCGGCCGACCGGCGAGCACTTCGACCCGGCCGCGGGCGAGGAACCCGACTTCGGCGAGAGCGTCTACCACCCCCGGAGCGACGATCCCCGCGTGACGCTCGAGCTCGACGCCGCGGCCACCTGGGTGGTCGAGAGCTACCCCTCCGAGGAGGTCGAGGAGCGCCCGGACGGCTCGTGGCGGGTCGTCCTGGCCGTCAGCGAGCGGGCCTGGCTGGAGCGCCTGCTGCTCGAGCTGGGGCCCGCGGCCCGGGTCGTGGCGCCGGCCGAGCTGCAAACCGTCGGCGCCGAAGCGGCGGATCGGCTGCTCACCCGCTACCGCGACTGACACCTCCGCGTGCGAGGATGTTCGCCAGTGGAGCAGGGCACGTGACCGACCTCGACCCCGGCGGCGTCGACACGACCGGACCTCCTTCCGAGTCCCAGACGGTCGAAGATCCAGCGCGCTCCGAACCGGGCCGGGCCTCGAAGCGGTCGGACAAGGGCCGCAGGACGCGTCGGACCATCATCGAGTGGACGATCCTGATCGGCAGCGCGCTGCTCATCGCGATCCTCATCAAGACGTTCCTCTTCCAGGCGTTCTACATCCCCTCGGAGTCGATGAAGCCCACGCTCAACGTCGGTGACCGCGTGCTCGTCAACAAGCTGAGCTATCGACTGCACGACGTGAACCGGGGCGACATCGTCGTCTTCACGACGCCCCCGAAGGCGAAGGACGCGAACGGGGACATCAAGGATCTGGTCAAGCGCGTGATCGCGCTGCCGGGCGAGTCCTTCTCCACCCACGGCGGCGGCGTCTACATCAACGGCCGGCCGCTCAAGGAGCCCTACCTCCAGAATGGTGTCCAGACGTGCGCGCCGAACAGCGTGGCGAGTGGCTGCGGCGACGTCGCCGCGACCAAGATCCCGGCCGGCGACATACTCGTGTTGGGTGACAACCGTCCGGCGTCGAAGGATTCGCGTTTCTTCGGCCCGATCAAGGAATCGACGATCGTGGGGCGCGTGTTCGTGCGTATCTGGCCGCTCAACGACCTCGGTTTCCTGTAGCCGATCCGAGCGAGGTCACGTCGCGACATCCCCCTGTTCGAGCCAGTCGTTCACGGTGGTAACCATGCGCTCGACGTGGTCGCAGTACACGGCGTCGACGTCCAAGCGCAGCATCGCCCGCAGGTGGCGGATCTCCTGCACGTCCCAGGCGAAGGCGTTCAGGTCGAAGCGGTGGAACAGGGCGACGAGACCCTTGGTCCATTCCGAGTAGTGGAAGTTCATGGTGTCGATCCCCGACGCGGCCAGGTCGGCGGCGTGACGCTCGAGTGGTGCTTCGATGTGCTGGCGGCGGCGTGAATGCACGAGCTTCACGTCCGGCGTGTGCTCGCGTAGACCGGCGAGGAATCGGGCACTTCCGTGGCAGAGCCACAGCCGGCCTGGCGCGCCGTCGCCGGCGGCGCGCGCGAGCTCCACGATCGGCTCGGCGGCCGCCCGGTCCTTGACGTCGATGGAGAGCTCGTACTGCGAGCCGAGCTCGGCGTAGAGGTCTGCGAGGCGGGGCACGCCCAGCTCGGCCAGCTGGTCGACGGAGGTCTTCGTCACGTTGCGACGACGAAGGCCGCGGCGGGCGAAGCGGTCGTGGACGAGCACGACCTCGCCGTCGCCGGACACCCACGCGTCGGTCTCGAGGCCCCGGGCACCGAGCTCGAGCGCGCGCCGGAACGCGGGCATGGTGTTCTCGGGAGCCTCGGCGCGGGCGCCCCGGTGGGCGAACGTGATCGGTCGCACGGGTGCCCGCATCATCGCAGGCCTCGACGCCGGCACGGCTCCGCCGTGACGGGGACGCGCCCCCGAGGCAGGTTTTGCAACCCTCACGACTACCATCGCCTTCGGGAAAACGGCGCGAAAGGAGCTCGATTGCCGCAGGTCGGCCCGCTCGAGATCCTCGTGGTCCTGATCGTGGCGCTGGTGGTGTTCGGCCCGAGCAAGCTGCCCGAGCTCGGCCGGCAGGTCGGGCGCGGCTATCGCGAGTTCCGCAAGTTCCAGCAGGGCATCCAGGCCGACATCGAAGGCGCGTTCCACGACGACGATGACGATGGCCACGTCACCGAGGACGGCGCCGACCACACCCCGGGGCAGATCGAGGCCCGCAAGCACGACCACTCCGCGCCCCCCGAGCCGCCACCGGCTGACACCACTTCGTAACCGGATTCGTGGCAACCACCGAGAACGGCGGCCGCATGACGGTCGTCGAGCACCTGGCCGAGCTTCGCCGCCGTCTCATCATCTCCATCATCGCGGTGACGATCGCAGCGATCGTCTGCTTCATCTTCTCGCAGTCGATCATCAGGTTCTTCGTCACCTACTACACCGACGCGACGAGAGGGCAGAAGCACGCACTGATCTTCCTGGGTCCCCTCGACGCGTTCCTCACCCGCATCAAGATCGCCACCTACGGCGGGATCGTGCTGGCGCTGCCCGTCTGGCTCTTCGAGCTGTGGCGGTTCATCACCCCGGGGTTGAACCCGAAGGAGAAGCGCTACGCGATCCCGTTCATCCTCGCGTCGATCGTCCTGTTCGCGATGGGCGCGTTCGTGGCGCTCTTGACGTTGCCGAAGGCGCTCGAGTTCCTGCTCGACATCGGTGGGGCGCAGCTGCGACCGGAGCTCACGGCCGACAAGTACCTCGGGCTCGTCTCGCTCATGATCCTCGCGTTCGGGATTGCATTCGAGTTCCCGGTGGTGCTGGTGTTCCTGCTCCTGGCGCGGGTGCTGACGACGCAGCAGCTGCGCAAGTGGCGGCGGCCTGCGATCCTGATCATCGTCATCTTCGCCGCCGTCATCACACCCAGTCAGGATCCCTACTCGCTGTTCTTCATGGCCGTGCCGATGTACATCTTCTACGAGATGTCGATCATCCTCGGAAGGATCTTGAAGCGATGAGCCCACCTCGCCGCCGGCGCGACGCCTACCGGCCTCCCCGCAGCCGCCGCGAGGTCCTCACGGCGGTCGCGGCCGTCGTCGGCGTCCTCGTGGTGACGGTCGCGCTGATCTGGTTCCTGCAGCCCGGCGGCAAATCGGGATCGGGGCAGCCGAGCAACAGCACGCCCCTGTCGATCCCGAGCTCGCCGAGCCTTCCGGGCCAAGCGCCACTGCCGGCGCCGTCTGCGAGCACGCCGTGAGGTCGTGACCGAAGCCCGGGTCGCGGACGAGCACGCAAGCCGGCGCGAGTCGTTCGAGTCGAGCCGGCCGTTCCCCCTCGACTCCTACCAACGCCGCTCGCTCGACGCGATCGACGACGGCCAGTCGGTGCTCGTCGCCGCGCCGACGGGGTCCGGCAAGACGGTCGTCGCCGAGTACGCGATCGTCAACGCCTTGGAGGACGGCGGCAAGGCTTTCTACACCACGCCGCTCAAGGCGCTGTCCAACCAGAAGTTCGGGGACTTGAGCCGCGAGCACGGCACCCAGCGCGTCGGGCTCCTCACGGGGGACAACTCGATCAACGGCAACGCCCCGGTCGTGGTCATGACGACCGAGGTGCTGCGCAACATGATCTACGCGCGGTCGTCGACCCTCGAGGGTCTGCGCTTCGTGATCCTCGACGAGGTGCACTACCTCCAGGACCCGTACCGGGGCGCGGTGTGGGAGGAGGTCATCATCCACCTCCCGCCCGACGTCCGCGTGGTGTGCCTGTCGGCCACGGTCTCGAACGCCGAGGAGTTCGCAGCGTGGGTCGAGACGGTGCGGGGAGAGACGGCGGCGGTCATCGAGGAGCGGCGACCGGTCCGCCTCGAGCATCTCTACATGGTGGGGGAGCGGAGCGGCGATCAGGTTCACCTGCTCCCGACGTTCGTCGAGCGCGACGGAGAAGCGCGACCCAACCCCGAAGCGGCGCGCCTCGACTCGAGCGGTGGGCGGCCACCGGGCGGGCGAGGTCGCCCACGCAGCCGGCTGAAGACCCCGCGGCGGGTCGAGATCGTCGAGGTCCTCTCGGAGCGGCGCATGCTGCCGGCGATCACGTTCGTGTTCAGCCGCGCCGGGTGCGATCAAGCGGTCCAGCAATGCGTGTCCGGCGGGCTCCGGCTGACGACCTCGGACGAACGGGCCGCGATCCGTCGCATCGCCGAGGAGCACATCGACGCCCTGTCCGACGAGGACCTCGAGGTCCTGCGCTACGGCGAGTGGATCACCGGCCTCGAGGCCGGCCTCGCCGCGCACCACGCCGGGATGGTCCCCCCGATGAAGGAAGCGGTCGAGGAGGCGTTCGGTGCCGGCCTCGTGAAGATGGTGTTCGCGACGGAGACGCTGTCGCTCGGGATCAACATGCCCGCCCGGTCGGTAGTGATCGAGAAGCTGTCGAAGTTCACGGGCGAGCAGCACGAGTTCCTCACGCCCGGCGAATACACGCAGCTCACCGGGCGCGCCGGGCGGCGGGGGATCGACGAGGTCGGGTACGCGGTCGTGTGCTGGAGCCCGTTCGTGCCCTTCGACCAGGTCGCGTCGCTCGCGTCCCGCCGCACGTACGCGCTGCGCTCGTCGTTCCGACCGACGTACAACATGGCCGCGAATCTCGTGCAGAGATATCCCGCCGAGGTCGCGCACCACCTGCTCAACCTGTCGTTCGCGCAGTTCCAGACGGACCGTGACGTCGTCGCGCTCGAACGACAGCTGGAGCGCAGCCGTGAGCTGCTGGCCCGGCACCGCGACACGGCCCGGCGAGGTCCCGGCGACATCGACGACTACCGGCGTCTCAGCGCCGCCGTGGACGCCGAACGGCGCGGGCGCCGCACCTCCGGCCGCGCGGCGGATGCGATCGAGCGCCTCAAGCCCGGGGACGTCGTCGTCAGACCGGGCCGGCACGGCCGCGTCGCCGTGCTCGGCCACGAACGAAGCCGCCGGGGCGCCCCCCAGGTGCTCGCGCTGAGCGAAGGAGGCGAACTCCTCCGTCTGGGCGCCGGCGACTTCGACGAGCCGCCGACGAGCGCGGGGCAGATCGAGCTGCCCCTGCCGTACGCGCCGCGTCGCAGCCAATTCCGGCGCGAGGTCGCGGATCGCCTTCGCCGGGTGCGTCCCCAGCGCGCCGATCACCGAAAGAAGGGGCGCTCGACGAACCGGGCGTCGGAGCTCGAAGCACAGCTCGACGGGCACCCGGTTGCGGGCGATCGCGACCGCGAGGCGAGGGTGCGAGCGGCCACCTCGGCCGAGCGCCTCGAGCGCGAGGTGGCACGCCTCGAGCGCCGCGTGCGCGGCCGCAGCGAGAGCCTCGCCCGCCAGTTCGACCGCGTCCTGCGCGTCCTCGAAGCGTGGGGATACGTCGATGACTGGTCGGTCACGGAGTGGGGCAACGTCCTCGCCCACCTCTACACCGAGACCGATCTCGTCGTCGCCGAGTCGCTGCGCGATGGGCTCCTCGACGACCTCGACGCCGCCGAGATCGCGGCGCTCGCGTCGTGCTTCACGTACGAGCGGCGTGGTCCGGACGGCGCCGGTCCGCTACCGCCCGCCCGCTGGCCCACCCGCGCGCTCGCGACACGGTGGCGGGCGCTCGAACACATCGCCCAGGACCTCAACCACAACGAGGACGACGCCGGCCTGTCTGAGACGCGCGCCCCGGATCCCGGATTCGTCCCGTACGCATACGACTGGGTCGTGGGCGAGGATCTCGCCGACGTGCTCGGCGATGACACCGAGATGACCGGCGGCGACTTCGTGCGCCACGTCAAGCAGTGCATCGACCTCCTCCGGCAGATCGGCGACGTCGCGCCGAAGCCGGAGACGGCGACGACGGCGCGCGCCGCGGCCGACGCCTGCTTCCGCGGCGTGATCGCGGCGTCGAGCGTCGTCGGTCGGTGACGCGTCCGCTGCGCCCCGGCGACCCGTGGGGACACGCCGCCTCGGGTCCACCCGATCTCGAAGTCGCCGGCGACGACGCCGATCTCGCCGGAGTCGCGGTGAGCAATCGCGGCGCGCTGGTGCGATTCCGACCATCACCCCGGTCCGACATCGCGCGCGCCCTGGGGCTCGGGCCCGCGAGCACCGGCGCCACCGAGGTTGCCATCGACGCCCTGGAGGTCGAGCCCGAAGGCGGCGCCGTCAACGCGGTGGTGCTCGGCTCACCCCCGGACCGGCTGCGATGGAGCGCCCGCGCGTCGGACATCACCGTGCGGGTCGACGGCCGTCCGTGGTTCCGCGGTCGTGCCACCACCGTCGTCGTGGCGAGCGGCCAGTTCCTGCGCGGGGCCGACGTCGTTCCCCGCGGCCACCCCGGCGACGGCTGGGCGGAGGTCCAGGTCTACGCGCTCACGCGCCGCGCTCGCCGTCCGATGCGCCGCCGGCTCCCGACCGGCACCCACGTGCCCCACCCCGGGATCCGAGCCGGACGGGCCCGCCGGGTCGAGGTCGAGGTCGCCGGGCGGGGGCGGCCGGTCGAGGTCGACGGGCATCCCAGGGGCCGGACGACCCGGCTCGCGGTGACACTCGTACCCGCGGCCATCCGGCTGCTGGTGTAAGGCGACACGGGGGCAAGGGACGGCACGCCATCCGCCGACCCCTCGAGGGGCGCCGGTACGATCAGCCACCCGTCCACCGGACCCGGACCGCCGCATGCAGTACGTGCCCGAGCGCTTCACCCGCCAGGAGCAGGCGGTGCTGCGCCCGTACTTCACGAACCTCGACGCGCCCGTCTTCGCGCTCGTGAACCTGCCCGAGGTCGTGAAGGGCGCCCTCTTCGCCCGCTATTCGCGATCGCCCAAGAGCCTGCGGCGCCTGTTCCTCGACGAGTTCGTCGGGGACCTCGACCTCACCGGCGATCTCACCGTCGACGCGACCGTCGGGCTCCGGCGAGCCGAGGAGCTCTACGACCGGGTGTTCTTCGAGTACGGCGACGACTCGGTCGCCCAGCTCGGAGGCGTGCACCTGGCCTGCGAGCAGGCGTCGAACCTCCTCACCAAGATCCTCGAGTGGGGCCGCCTCATGGCGTACCTCGAGCAGTCGACCCGCTACATCCCGTACGACAGCCGCCTCGGTGGGCGGTACCGGTACTGGCGCGACCCGGAGATCGCCCGGTCGCCGCTGGGTGCGCGCTACGTCGCCGACCTCGACGTGCTCTTCGATACCTACGCCCGCGTCCTGCCCGACCTCATGGAGTGGGCGCGCGCCCGCTATCCGAAGGAGCCCGGCGATTCCGACTTCGTCTACAAGCAGACCATCAAGGCCAAAGCGTGTGACGCTGCGCGCGGCATCCTGCCGGGGGCGACGCTGTCGAACGTCGGGATCTACGGCACGGGGCAGGCCTTCGAGGCGCTCCTGATCCGCATGCGGGCGCATCCGCTGCCCGAGGCGCAGCAGTACGCGGCGATGATGCTCACCGAGCTCCGGAAGGTCATCCCGTCGTTCCTGACCCGCGTCGACCGCCCTGAGCGCGGCGGCGCCTGGACCGAGTACCTCCGCGACACGCGCCAGGCGACGGCCGAGCTCGTCGGCCAGCTGCTCGGCGGCGAGGCGCCGGAGCCGCGGCCTGCGGTCGTCCTCACCGACTTCGATCCGGACGGCGAGGACAAGCTCCTCGCCGCGGTGTGCTACTCGCACACGAATTTGCCCGAGGACCAGATCCGGGCGCGGGTGCGGCGCCTCTCCACCGACGAGCGGGTGGCGCTGCTGCGCGCGTACGTCGGAGAGCGGACGAACCGGCGCCACAAGCCCGGCCGGGCCTTCGAGCGCACCGACTACCGGTTCGACGTGCTGTGCGATTACGGGGCCTTCCGGGACCTCCAGCGGCACCGGATGCTGACGATGGAGTGGCAGCCACTCTCACCCGCCTACGGCTTCGACGTCCCCGAGGCGGTCGTCGAGGCGGGCCTGGCCGAGCACTTCGAGGAGGCCATGTCGGTCTCGGGCCGCCTCTACGACGCGCTGGCGTCCAGGTTCCCCGACCAGGCCCCGTACGCGGTGTCCCTCGCGTACCGCGTCCGCTTCGCCGTCCAGATGAACGCTCGTGAGGCGATGCACATGCTCGAGCTGAGGACGTCTCCCCAAGGTCATCCCGCGTACCGTCGTGTCTGCCAGGAGATGCACCGCCTGATCGCGGACGAGGCGGGCCACCGAGCCGTCGCCGCCGCGATGCGCTACGTCGACCACACGACGTACGAGCTCGAGCGCCTGACGGCCGAGCGCGCCGCCGAACAGCGCCGCGCCTCACCGCGTTCGTAGATCCGGACGAAAAAATCTCCGACGCGCTGAGCAGCATCGACGCGCGACGGTGCTGGTCACGAAGCCGACGCGAACGCGCCTGACCCTTGACACGGCTCCGGATCTCGGGCGTACTACACGCTCATCCCTGCGCCGCGATACCGGTCGTGGGTCTTCCGGTGGCGATGCCGCGGAGCTCGTTCGGAAGGGGCGGTGCGGGGTGTTGGGGGTCCGGGAGACCAAGTAGAGAACGCTGGAATAACCCCGCTGCCAGGGCGGCGTGGGCCAAACAGTGGCCCCAACGGTCTCCTGGACCCCTTCGTTCTGCCCGTCTCCGGGCCCGGCATCCAGTGCTCGGGAATGCGCGAGCGCCTCGCCTCGTTGTGCAGCACCTCAGGGGCGCGGCGTTATACTCCCGGCCCCACGGCCCCGGGAACCCGCCGGTCAGCGAGGCGCAGCGGGGGCCGTTCCTTCCGGCAGACGCCTCGCGGAGCTGAACACCCATGAGCGACAACGACCTCGACGAGGAATCCCTCGACGAACCCGACCTCGAGGAACCCGACCTCGAGGACGCAGACGATCTCGAGGAAGACGACGACCTCGAAGACGACGACGTCGCGCTCGACGACGACGCCGAAGAAGAAGAAGACGACACCGCGGCCGTGCCCGAGGTCGTCGTGGCGGAGCCGGCGAAGGCAGCGGCCGAGACGACCGAAGAGGAAGAGGACGTCGTCGACCTCGACGAGGAGCTGCATCCCGACGACGTCGAGGAGCCGCTCGACGTCCTGCTCCAGGAGCGCACCGCGAGCGCGACGCTCGAGGACGAAGAGGAGGAAGCCGAGGAGGAGGAACCCGACGTCGACGAACGAGGCGACGGGCCGGCGCGAATCGTTCCTCGGCGCCCGGGCGAGTTCCTGTGCGCGTCGTGTTTCCTGGTGTTGCCGCGCAGTCAGCTCGCCGACTCCAAGCGCATGCTCTGCCGCGACTGCGCGTGACGGTTCCGGGATCGGGCTGACGCCGTCGCGTAGCCCGCGAATGCGAGCATGACCTGATGAGTCGCATCGGCAGGGTCCTGCGCGACCGCGGAGTGCAACGTCGCATGGCCGCCGCGGCCCTGTCCGGAGTGCTGCTGGCGCTGGCGTTCCCCGCCTTCGACATCGGTGCGCTCGCGCTCGTTGCGCTCGTCCCCCTGATCTGGGCGTGGCGGGGCGCCAGCCCGGCTCGAGCCGCGCTGTACGGGTTCGTGTTCGGCGTCGTGTTCGCCGGGATCCTCATGTATTGGCTCTGGTACTTCGGGATCGTCGCCATCGTGCCGGTCGTCGCGGCATGGGCGGCGTTCACCGCCCTGAGCGGGTACCTGGTGGGGTGCCTGGACCGCGCCGGTCTCCGGTCACCGTGGTTCATCGCGGCGGCGTGGGTCGTTCCCGAGGCATTGCGCGCACGCTGGCCGTTCGGCGGCCTGCCGTGGGGAGACCTCGGCGTGGCGCTCCACGATTTCCCTCCCGCGCGCGCGGTGGCGAGCTGGGGCGGTGTCGCGCTCGTCTCGTTCGTTCTCGTCGTGGTGAACGCGTACCTCGTCGAGCTCGCGGTTGCGATTCGCGTGCACGCGCGGCGATCGATGATCGTCGCGACGGCCGGGGTCGGCTTGGTCGTCGTCGCTGTCGCCGTCGCCGACGTCGCGCGGTACCAGACCCACCCGACCGGAAGACTTCGGGTCGCGCTGCTGCAGGGGAACGACCAGGACCGCTATCTGACGGCCGAAGAGAAGCAGAGCGGATACCTCACCGAGCATCACCTCGCGCTCGCGGACCGCCTGCGCGGCCCGTACGACCTCGTCGTGTTCCCCGAGTCGTCGCTCGACGACTTCAGCCCGGAGAGCAACCCGACCCTTCGCAGCCGCCTGGTCGCGGTGGGGGAGCGGCACGGCGCCGACGTGCTCGCGAACGCCGCCGTCCCCGCCCCCGACGGACGTGAGTTCAACCAGAACCAGCTCTACGAGCCGAGCGGGCGTCTTGCGGGCACGTACGCCAAGGAGCACCTCGTCCCGTTCGGCGAGTACGTGCCGTTCCGGTCGCTCGTCGACTGGACGGGGATCGTCGACCGCATCCCCTACGACTACTCGCCCGGGAAGTCGCGGACGATCTTCCGGGTCAAGGGGCACCGGCTGGCCAGCGTGATCTGCTTCGAGTCGGCCTTCGCGCCGCTCGTCCGCGACTTCGTCCACCGCGGCGCCGAGGTCGTCGTGGTCAGCACGAACAACCGGTCGTACCGGCGGTCGGCGAACGCCGCTCAGCACATCGCCCAGACGCAGATGCGGGCGGCCGAGACCGGTCGCCCGTTCCTCCAGTCGTCCATCTCCGGGATCAGCGCGGTCATCGACGCCAACGGCGACGTGCGCAACGAGACGAAGCTGTTCCATCAGGCCATCGTCAGCGACACCGTCACGACGACCACCGGGGAGACGCCGTACGTGCGGTTCGGGGAGTGGGCGGTCGCCGCGAGCGCGCTGCTGCTCCTGGGAGCCGCGGTCGCGAGCCGCGTGCGCCGCCCCCGGGCGACGTTCCCTAGACTCGCCGCCGAAGAACGGGAACCAGTCGGGAGCGGGAGGGTGACGTGAGCGACGACGGTAGGACCGAACGGGCACTCGACCTCCTCGTCTACGCGCCCGTCGGTGTCGCGCTGTACCTGCGCGACACCGTGCCCACTTTCGTCAACCTGTTCGTGTCGAGGGGCCGGGCCGAGCTCGGGCAACGCCGTCAACAGGCGGAGAACCAGGTCGCGCAGGCGAGGGCGATGGGGGAGTTCGCCGTGAACTTCGGCGGGCCGAAGGTCCGCGAGCACGTCGAGAAGGGGATCGCGCTGGCGCGCAAGGGCGCGGAGTCGGTGCTCGGCGGCGCGGAAGACGACGGCGGCGTCCCCGACGCAGCCGACGACACGCCGTCGCCGGCACCCGCGCCGCGACCGGATCGCGCGGCGGCGAACTCGAGGGCGGCGAGCAAGCCGGCGGGGGAGTCCACCAACACCTCCACCGCCACGACTGCTGCGCCCGCGCCGGCGGCGACGACGCTCGTGATCCCCGACTACGACGAGCTGTCGGCCTCGCAGGTCGTGGAGCGGCTCGACGGCCTCCCGCCGAGCGAGCTCGACGCGGTGCGCGCCTACGAGGAGGCACACCGCGCCCGGCGCACGATCTTGTACAAGATCGAGCAGCTCACCAGCTGAGACCGCGTTCAGTGGAGGGCAGCCGTCCCGCCACCGCCGAGGACGTCCCGCGGATCGCCGAGCTGGCCCAACTCGCGCGTGACGAGCTCGTGCCCATGAAGGGCGGCGCGCTGTGGGCGGCACGTGAAGCGGTGGCCGAGCCGTTCGCGGACACGTACGGGGCGCTGGTCGAGCGGGATGACGCGCTGGTGGTCGTCGGGACGGTGGACGACACGGTCGTCGGCTTCGGGGTGGTCACACTCGAACGCCTCCGGAACAGCGAGACGCTCGGCAGGATCCTCGATCTCTTCGTCGAGCCGGGCGCCCGCTCGGTCGGCGTGGGGGAGGCGATGGCGGACGACATCGTGGCGTTCTGCGCGATGCGCCGCTGTACGGGGATCGACGCCGTCGCGCTCCCGGGACATCGCGCGACGAAGAACTTCTTCGAGGAGTCGGGCTTCACGGCGCGGGCGCTCGTGATGCACCGCGCGCTCGACCGCCGCGAGGGCGAAGGCGATTGACCGCGCCGCGGTGAGGTACGGCGTCTTCCTGCCGCCCTTCGGCTCGTTCGGCGACCCGACGGTCCTGGTGGATTTGGCCATCGCAGCCGAGGAGACAGGGTGGGACGGCTTCTTCGTCTGGGACCACCTCAAGCACCGCGTCGACGGCCCCTACGTGGACGCGTGGATCGCCGTGGCCGCCATCGCGGCGCGCACGGACCGCGTCCGCATCGGGCCCTTGATCACCCCGCTCCCTCGCCGCCGCCCGTGGAAGGTCGCGCGCGAAGCAGTCAGCCTCGACCATCTGTCACACGGCCGCCTGGTGCTCGGTATGGGCATCGGCACCGACCATTCCCGGGAGTTCAGCGCCTTCGGGGAACCGAGTGACGTCCGCACGCGCGCCGAGCTCCTCGACGAAGGATTGGACATCGTCACGCAGCTCTGGACGGGGGAGCCGGTCCACTCTTCCGGCCGCCATTTTCACGTCGACGGCGCACGCTTTCTCCCCCGTCCGCTCCAGCAACCCCGCATCCCGATCTGGTGCGGCGCCCACTGGCCGAACCGCCCGCCCCTCCGCAGAGCCGCCCGCTACGACGGCGTCGTCCCCATCGGCGACGTCCCACCAGAAGCCGCCACAGAGCTCCTGAGCGACGTCGCCCGGCGCCGGACCAGCAAGGAACCCTTCGACGTAGCAATCCCGTCCTGGACTGCCACGGCCGCACCTCATGAAGACGAGTCTGCGGGCGCCACGTGGTGGCTGCAGGCCTTCCAACCCGACACGCCCCTCGAAACGACCCAAAGGGCCATAGAGGAGGGGCCCACACCGGCCTAGGACCAGTCCGGGGCGGATGAGGCCAGCGGGGATTATGGGCGAAGTCTCACGCCGCCGCAGGCGGCCTCTCCACGCCGCCCATAATCCCGGTTATGTCAACTAGCCCAGGATCGCAGCCCCAGGCTGATCCGGGCCTTCTCCTCAGCCCCGCTCCTCCAGCGCCTCGACCATTCGCTCGAGGGCGACCTTCCGTTACGAGCCCTCCATGAGCTCGGCGACCTCCGACCAGTCTGCGGGCGTCGGAGTCGAGCGCGAGCCACATCCGCGGGTGCGCCACGGCGGGCGACCCTACGCTACGGGCCGTTCGTGGCCGGTGGAGAGCGAGGAAGCATGGTGCAACGCACAGCAGTCAATCCGTGGCAGTGGTCCCTGCAGTTCGGGTTCAACCAGGCCGAGATCGTCGAGGGCGGCAACCGGGTGCTCTTCTGCGCCGGCCAGACCTCCGTGGACGGTGAGGGCTCCCCGCAGTTCGCCGGCGACATGCCGGCCCAGATCTCGCTCGCGATGGACAACCTCGAGGCGGTGTTGCGAGGAGCGGGGATGACCCTGGCGAACGTCGTGCGCCTGAACATCTACACGACGGATGTCGATGCCTTCTTCGCGAACGCGGCGGCAATGGGCGAACGGACAGGGGCCGCGGGAGTGGCGCCGCCGGGAACGCTCCTCGGCGTCGCGCGGCTGGCGTTCCCCGAGCTCATGGTCGAGCTCGAGGCGACCGCGGTCGGGTAACCCCTAGTCGTCCGCGTACTCGCTGACCGGCGGGCACGCGCACATCACGTTGCGATCGCCGTACGCGTTGTCGATCCGGCTCACGGGCGGCCAGTACTTGTCGGCGCGCAAGGCGTCGGCGGGAAACACGGCCGTGTCACGCGAGTACGGCCGTTCCCAGCCGTCGATCGCGACGTCGGCGGCGGGATGCGGGGCGTTGCGCAAGGGGCTGTCCTCGACCGGCCACTCCCCTTCCTCGACGCGCCGGATCTCGTCGCGGATCGTGACCATCGCGTCACAGAACCGATCGAGCTCGGTCAGGTCCTCCGACTCCGTCGGCTCGATCATCAGGGTGCCCGCGACCGGGAACGACATGGTCGGCGCGTGGAACCCGAAGTCGATGAGACGCTTGGCGACGTCCTCGACCGTCACGCCGGTCGCCTGCGTCAGCGGTCGCAGGTCGAGCACGCACTCGTGGGCGATGAGCCCGTTGGGTCCGGTGTAGAGCACCGGGTAGTGGGGTGAGAGACGCCGGGCGACGTAGTTGGCGTTGAGGATGGCGACCTCGGTCGCCTGCCGAAGGCCGGGACCTCCCATCATGGCGATGTACGCCCACGAGATCGGCAGGATGCCGGCCGATCCCCACGGAGCCGCCGAGATCACGCCCAGGCCGCTGTCGGGGCCCGCCTCGCCTACCTGGCCGTGCCGGGGCAGGAACGGCGCCAGGTGCTCGCGCACACCGATGGGCCCGACTCCCGGCCCTCCCCCGCCGTGCGGGATGCAGAACGTCTTGTGCAGGTTCAGGTGCGACACGTCGGCGCCGAACTCGCCCGGCTTGGCCACGCCGACCAGCGCGTTGAGGTTGGCGCCGTCGAGGTACACCTGTCCCCCGAACTCGTGCACGACGGCGCAGATGTCGACGATGCGATGCTCGAACACGCCGTGCGTCGACGGGTACGTGACCATCAGCGCCGCCAGCCGGTCGGCGTGATCGTGCGCCTTGGCCTTGAGGTCGTCGAAATCGACGTTGCCGTCCTCGTCGCACTCGACGACGACGACCCGCAGGCCGGCCATCGCGGCGCTGGCGGCGTTCGTCCCGTGCGCGGACGCGGGAATGAGGCAGATGTCGCGCTCCCCTCCCCCGCGGCTCTCGTGGTACTTGCGAATCGCCAGCAGCCCCGCGAGCTCGCCTTGTGAACCGGCGTTGGGTTGCAGCGACACCGCGTCGTATCCCGTGATGTCGCACAGCCAGGCCTCGAGCTCCGCGAACAGCTGGAGGTAGCCCTGGGCCTGGTCGAGCGGAGCGAAGGGATGCAGACGCGCGAACTCGGGCCACGTGACCGGCACCATCTCGCTGGTGGCGTTGAGCTTCATCGTGCACGACCCGAGCGGGATCATCGTTCGGTCGAGCGCGAGGTCGCGATCGGCAAGGCGCCGCAGGTACCGCAGCATCTCGGTCTCCGACCGGTAGCGATGGAAGACGGGATGGGTGAGGAACTCCGACGTGCGTGCCAGGCCCTCCGGGATGACGCGCAGCGCACGGCGATCCAGCGCCGCGACCGACGCATGCACACCGAACGCGTCCCACACACGCTCGATGACGTCGCGGGTGGTGGTCTCGTCCAACGCGACGCCGATCGTGTCGGCGTCCACGACGCGGACGTTGATGTTCTGCCTGCGGGCGTGCGCCGCGACCTGCGCCGCCCGGTCCGGCACGTGGACAGTGATCGTGTCGAAGAACCTGCGAGTGACGACTTCGAGCCCTCCGCTTTCGAGACCGTCGGCGAGGATCGATGTCAGCCGGTGCACACGCGTCGCGATCCGACGCAGGCCGTCCGGCCCGTGATACGTCGCGTAGAGACCGGCCATCACCGCGAGCAGCACCTGGGCGGTGCAGATGTTGCTGGTGGCCTTCTCCCGCCGGATGTGCTGCTCACGCGTCTGGAGCGCGAGCCGGAGCGCCGGTCGCCCGGCGGCGTCGACCGAGACTCCGACGAGCCGGCCCGGCATCGATCGCTTGTGCGCGTCCCGGGTCGCGAAGAACGCCGCGTGCGGGCCGCCGAAGCCGAGCGGCACCCCGAAGCGTTGCGACGACCCCACGACGGCATCGGCGCCCATCTCCCCCGGCGGTGTCAACAGGACCAGCGCGAGGAGGTCGCAGGCGACGGCGGCGAGCGCGCCGTCTGCGTGGAGTTGCTCGATCACCGGGCGCAGGTCGCGCACCGCGCCGCTGCTCCCCGGGTACTGGAGCAGCGCGCCGAACACGCCGGCTTCGGCGATGCCGGCACCCGGCTCGACGACGACCACGTCGACCCCGATCGGCTCCGCCCGGGTCCGAACCACGTCGATCGTCTGCGGATGGCAGTCCGCATCGACGACGAACGTCTCGCCCGCGTTCGGGTTCAGCCGACGGAACATCGCCATTGCCTCGCCGGCGGCGGTCGCCTCGTCGAGCAACGACGCGTTGGCGATCTCCATGCCGGTGAGGTCGCTCACCATCGTCTGGAAGTTGAGCAGCGCTTCGAGCCGTCCCTGCGAGATCTCGGGCTGGTACGGGGTGTACGCCGTGTACCAGGCAGGGTCCTCGAGGACGTTGCGGAGGATGACCGACGGCGTGAGGGTGTCCGAGTACCCCATGCCGATGAGCGACGTGAAGACGTCGTTGCGCCGCGCGAGGTCTCGGAGCCGCGCGACCGCGTCGGCTTCGCTGCGCGCCGGCGGCACTCGAAGCGGTTCGCGGGTGCGAATGCTGTCCGGCACCGCCCGGTCGACGAGTTCCTCGATCGACGGGAGCTCGAGCGCGGCGAGCATGCGGGTCTGCTCGGCGACGTCGGGGCCGATGTGACGGCCGACGAACTCGTCGGACGCCTCCAGCTCGGCGAGGGACTGCTCGGTTGCCATCGGCTCCTCCGGTGCTCGCACGGTGCGTGCCCACGCCGTGCCGGTCTGCGGTGGCCACAGGTTCGTGGCCGTTCCCCGCTCTGTCCCGGAACCTGAGAGATTCACCCGACCCGTCGCGGCCGGGCTTTCCCCGTCGGTGAGGCTCGACGCGCTTCTTCGCGAGCCGGGCCTGCTCTCCAGAGGCGCCTCGCCCGAGCGGTCCGTTCGCCTGAGAGTTTCCGGGGAAGGTTGCTCCTTCGGCTCCCCCGCCCCGCCCGGGGACGGCTCGGGGGTCTCTCCCGCTCGGGTTCGACGGCGTTTCGCGCCAGGCTAGTTCCTTGGATTGTCGCCGTCGCGGGCTCCGGCTGTGCGGCGACGGTCGGCTCAGCCGCCGTCGCCGCGGCCGTGCCGCACGAACGGCGGCTTCGTGACGACCGCCGGCGCCGGCCGACCCCGGATATCGACGGTCACCGAGGCGCCCTCGTCGAGGTCGGGGCGGAGGAACGCCAGCGCGATCCCCCGCTCGAGCACGGGCGAGAAGTTCCCGCTCGTGACTTCGCCGACATGGTCCTCCCCCATCTGCACGGCATATCCGGTGCGGGGAATCTGGCGTCCGTCGAGCACGAGGCCACGCAGGCGGCGGTGGATCCCGCGCTCACGCTCGGCCAGCAACGGCGTCCGGCCGCGGAAGTCGCCCTTGTCGAACCGCACGACCCATGAGAGCCCCGCCTGCAGCGGTGTGATGCCGGGGCCGAGCTCGTGCCCGTGGAGGGGTAAGCCGGCCTCCAGGCGCAGAGTGTCGCGGGCGCCGAGACCGGCGGGCTTGATGCCGGCGTCGAGGAGGAGGCGCCAGCACGCGGGGGCGACCGGCGCCGGGACATGCAGCTCGACGCCGTCCTCGCCGGTGTACCCGGTCCCGGCGACCCAGCCGGGCTCACCGTCGAATACGGCCGCCTGGACCGCGAACCGGGGAACGTCGGCCCAACGCGACTGGAGGGCGGCGAGCTCCTTGCGGGCGGCGGGGCCCTGGACCGCGATCACGGCGCGGCTCGTGGTGACGTCCGCGATCGTGCACGGGCCGTCGGCGTGACGGCGAGACGCGTCGTCGAGCGCGCCGAGCAACGGCGTCGTGTTGGACGCGTTCGGCATGACGAGGAACTCTTCGTCGCCGACCCACCACACGATGATGTCGTCGACGACGTGCGCGTCGTCGGGATCGAGTAGGTGCGTGTACTGCGCCCGTCCCGGTTCGATGCGCGCCAGGTCGTTCGTGAACGCCCACTGCAGCAACGCGTAGGCGCCCGCACCCGCGACGCGCACGGACCCGAGGTGCGAGACGTCGAACGCGACCGCGTGCTCGCGGCAGGCGCGATGCTCCTCGAGCACGCTCGAGAACTGGATCGGCATCTCCCAGCCGCCGAACGGCGCCATCCGCGCGCCGAGCGCGCGGTGCTCGGCGTCGAGCGGGCTGTGACGCAACGCGGTGTCTGCTTCAGCCACGGGCCGGCAGCCTATGCCGCCGATTTAGCGTTCAGGCCGACTCGGCCTCCGGGCCCGCGCTCTCCCGAGCCGAACGGGTGGCGGCGGCGGCATCGAGATCGAAGCGCAACGGTCCGCCTTCACCGAGCTTCTCGCTGAGCTGTGACGGTGGCTCGAGCCCGTACTTCACGAGCAGATGCAGGTAGTCGCGCTGGTACAGCACCTTGATGCGGATCTCGGGGTGCAGCTCGCGGAGCCGGCGGGCCTTGCGGTTCTTCTTCGTGACCAGCTTCTGGTTGAGCGTGGTGATCTCGATGTAGAGGTCGTACGCCGGCAGGTAGAAATCGGGGCTGAACGCCTGCGCGGGACTGCCGTCACGGTCGCGTTCCAATGTGAACGTGCGCGGCTCGTAGGTCCATTCGATGCCGTAGAAATCGAGCAGCTTGGCGAACTGGCGCTCGGAGTTGTGAGCGAAGCGGACGAGCTCGTGCGGGAGCGGCGCCTCGCTCATCGCACCCTGCCGATCAGCCGCCCGCGGCGGCTGACGAATTGCT
>DASZGY010000005.1:0-10159 GCA_035938395.1 Acidimicrobiia bacterium | reverse complement strand
AGCTCGCCGGGACGGGTGTGGTGTACAGCTTCGCCTTGTTGCACTACCCGCAGCACCCGGCGTTCACGTACCCGGTCATCGCTGTCCTCGTCGACCTCGACGAAGGCGTGCGCGTCCTGTCGAATCTCGTCGACATCGGGCCGGCGGACGTGCACATCGGGCTCGAGGTCGAGGTCGCCTTCGAACCGACCGTGGCCGACATGGCAGTGCCCGTTTTTCGACCACGGGATGATCGGTGATGAGCGCCGGCAGGGGTGGGGGAGCGGCGATCGTCGGGATCGGACAGACGGAGTTCTCGAAGGCGGCCGGCCGGAGCGAGACCCGGCTGGCGGCCGAGGCGATCCTGGCCGCCCTTGCCGACGCCGGGCTGACGTCCGACGATGTCGACGGCGTCGTCAGCTACACCATCGACCCGGTCGAAGAGACGGAGCTCGTCCGCGCCTTCGGGGCGCCCGAGATTCATTGGTCGAGCAGAGTGCCCTACGGCGGAGGTGGGTCGCAGGGCGTGCTCCTGCACGCGGGCGCGGCTGTGGCGTCTCGGTCGGCAGACGTCGTCGTCGCGTACCGCGCCATCAAGGCCCGGTCGGGGCGTCGCTTTGGCGCTGCTCGGCCGGCGGCCGCTCCGACGTCGTCGCACTCGGGCTCGACGGCGATGCAGTGGTGCTCGCCGTTCGGCGTCATGACGCCCGCCTCGTGGATGTCATTGAACGCCGTGCGCTACATGCACACCTTCGGTGTCACCAACGAGGACTTCGGTCGCGCCGTCGTCGACATGCGGGCGTACGCGGCGACCAACCCCAATGCCCACTTCTACGGGCGACCGATCACGCTCGATGATCATCAGGCTTCGCGCTGGATCGCGGAGCCCGCCATCCGGCTCTTCGATTGCTGCCAGGAGACCGACGGCGCCGCCGCGGTGGTCGTCACGAGGGCTGACCGGGCGGCCGACACCGCCGGACCCGTCGTGATCGCCGCCGCTGCGGCGGCGGGGCTCTTCGAGGAGGAGATCGCCAGCAACCACTACCGCCCGGACCTTGCCGTGATGGATGGTTCCGTCGCGCTGGCGAAGCGACTCTTCGACGACACCGGCGTCTCGCGGAACGACCTCGACGTGGCCATGATCTACGACGCGTTCTCGCCGATCCTGCTGATGCAGCTCGAGGCGCTCGGGTTCTGCGGGTTCGGTGAGGCGAAGGACTTCGTCGCCGACGGGCACCTGCGGGCGAAGGGATCGCTGCCGTGCAACACGAACGGCGGCCTCATCGGCGAGGGTTACATCCACGGTCTCAACTTGACGCTCGAAGCGGTTCGCCAGCTTCGGGGTACCGCCGTCAACCAGGTCGACGGCGCGCAGGTCGCGCTCGTCAGTGCCAGCAGGACGGGCGTGATCCTCCGGCGACCGTGAGTGAGCGCCGCTCGCGTCAGTCCGAGGAGGGGAGTTGCTTCGCCGCCTGCTGCGTCGCGGGTCGACCGTGGCACTCGATCGTGCCTGCCCCCGGCTTCACGACGAGGTAGACGGCGCCGCACGCCTCGCAGGCGTAGCGCTTACCGAGCTGATTCGGCATCACGCTTCTCCTTCGAGGTCGGTCCCGTCAGCGGCTCGCCGCAGCACGACGGCACGTCGGTGGGTGCTCTCACCACGACCACTTGGGTACCGCACACGCTGCAAGTGAGCTTGGTGCCGGTCGTCGGTGGCTCCATGTGCCCCTCCGGCGCTCGCGATGGTTGACCGTCGTAGCATAGCACTCGCTATGGTCAGGTTCTAGTGCCCGGCCTCTTGCCTCAGGCGGCGAACGGCACCCTTGAGAGGCCTCGAATGTTGCTGGAGTGGAAGCGCTCGACGCCGGCTCGGTCGACCTCGTAGTGAGGGAAGCGGCGTACGAGCGCGTCGAGCGCAACACGGGTTTCCAGCCGAGCCAAGTGCGCGCCGAGGCAGTAGTGGATGCCGTGCCCGAAAGCGAGATGCCGCTCGATCCGACGGTCGGCGACGAAGCGGTCCGGATCGGTGAAGGCTCGCGGGTCGCGGTTCGCGGCGCCGTTCACGAAGAGCACGATCGACTCCCGTGGGATCGTCGCTCCGTGCCACTCGACGGTCCGGGTCGTGACCCGGCCCTGATAGTGCGACGGGGGATCGAAGCGCAGCAGCTCCTCCACGGCGCCCGGCCACAACGCCGCGTCGTCGAACAGTCGGGCGCGCTGGTCCGGGAAGTCGGCAAGCACGACGGTGCCGGTGGCGATCATCTTCGCAGTGGTCTCGTTGCCGGCGACGCCGAGGAGGAGACAGAACATGACGATCTCGTCCTCGGTCAGTCGCCGGCTCGTACCGTCCGCGGCGACGACCTCCGCTTCGACGAGGGCGGTCAACATGTCGTCGGACGGCTCGGCTCGGCGAGCCGCGGCCAACTCGCTGAAGTACGCCCACAGTTCCCCACCGGCCGCGGCCGCGTCTTCGGGCTTGGCCACTGAGCCGTCCTCGCGGTGGAGCAGGCGATCGGACAGATGCTTGAGACGGGCGTTGTCCTCGGCCGGCGCACCGAGGAGCGCGGCAATGACCGCCATCGGCAATTTGCCGGCGAGGTCGCGGACGATCTCGCCGCCGCCGGCATCGTCCAGTGGGTCGAGCCAAGCCTCACACATCGCGCGGATATCACGCTCCAGCTCGGCGACACGACGGGGGGTGAACGCTCGGCTGACGAGCTTCCGGAGCTCGTCGTGTCGCGGCGGATCGGTGAAGATCATCATCGCCGGTGCCGGCTGCGCGCTCTGGATCTGCTCGATGAGAGTCCCCCGGGCGGAGCTGAACCCTCCGGGATCCGAGAGCCCGGCGAGCACGTCGTCGAACCGCGTGAGCGCCCAGAACCCGATGTCCGCGTTGCGGTACAGGGGAGCGTCTTCCTGCATGCGCCGGTACACGGGGAACGGGTCCTCGTGCAGCGCATACGACGAAGGGTCGTAGAGGAGCGAGGCGCCGTCCGTGAGCACGCTGTCGCCGTCGAGGCCCATGTCTCCCCCGAGAAGAGGCTCGCTTGGTGTTGCCGACCGGCACACCACGCGCCATAGTAGTCACTATCAGCCGCCAGCGATCGGGGGGTCTCGTGTCCGAGCGCCTCATCTCCGTCGATTCCCACGTTTTCACGACGCACTCGGAGATCAAGTCCCACCTGCCGCAGCCATGGCACGACGAGTACGACGAGGGAGTTGCGAAGTTCGCCGCCCTCGACGGCGAACAGCGCGGCGGTGTACCGATGAAGCTGCCTGCTCGTGCGATGGAGCAGGCCGCCCTCGAGCGACCCGGCTACCGCGATCCGAAGGATCGTCTCGCCGACATGGACACAGACGGCATCGACGTCGAGGTCCTGTACAGCGAGGTCAGCGGGTTCCGGAACATCGCGCTCATGACGACGGGTCGAGAGCAAGCCGCCCGCGCCTTCAACGACGCGATGGCGGAGTTCGCGTCAGCCGATCCGCGCCGGCTGTTGGTCTCGTACCAGATTCCTCTGTGGGACGTCGACAACGCGGTCTCGGAGGTTCTGCGCCTCGCCGACGAGGGAGCGCGCTCGGTCCACCTGCCGAACTACCCGTCGGAGTTCGGTCTGCCCGACTATCACGACACTCGCTACGACCCACTCTGGGGCGCGCTGTCGGAGACGGGCCTTCCGATCAGTCAGCACCTCGGGATCAAGGAGTCGCTCTGGGACGTCTTTCGACGCGATCCCACGCCGAGCAAGGGCATCTTCACGTCCCTGCCCGCGCTCGCGCTGGCCGAGAACCTGGCGTTCTGGATCCTGGCGGGCACGCTCGCCCGCTTCCCCAAGCTGCGGATCCTGCTCGTCGAGGCGGGCCTCGGATGGATGAACTGGTACCTCTCGGTGCTTGATCAGCAAGTCGAGCTCGGCTACGAGTATCCCGCCATTCACGAGCTCCCGAGCTTCTACTTCCACCGGCAGGTGTTCCTGTCGTTCATGGACGATGCGCCGGGACTCCAGATGCGACACGACCTCGGCCTCGAGAACCTGATGTGGTCGACCGACTATCCGCATCCTGCGACGACGTTCCCGAGGTCTCGGGAGCGGATCGACCAGCAGATGGAAGGCATCCCGGCGGGGGAGCGGGAGCTGCTCGTCTGCGGGAACGCAGCCCGCGTCTACGGGATCTGAGCGCGCGCGGCGTCAGCTCGGCGAGGACCTCGGATCGACGCTCAGGCCGAGCGCGCGGGCGCGCTCGCTGATCGCACACGCCACCCCGTGGACGAGCAGGTCGCGGATCGCCGGGTCCTGACCGACGGACCGGATTCTCGAAGGGATGAGGTTCGCCGTGAGGTATCCCCGCAGGGTGAGGAACGCGAACTCGACGAGCTCTGCGTTCTGACCTGCCGCACCCATCGCCTGGACGAAGAACGGTCGCCACGCGCGCGTCAACGTCCGGCTGTGAGCGTCGATTGCCCGGCGCGTCGACTTCGACGTATTCGGGTCAGCCGAGAGGTCGAGCAGGATCTGAATGTGTGCAAGGTGCTCCGGCTGTCCGTAGTACACGTCGAGGAGATCCAGCACGGAGTGCAGACGCTCCTCGAGATTCCGTCCCTCGACCGTTGCCGTCTCGAGATGCCGGTCGAGCGTCGCGAAACCCTGTTCCAGTACTTCGAGGAGGAGAGCCTCGCGAGTGCCGAACTGGTGCTGGATCGTTCCCCAGGTCATGCCGGCTTCCCTGGCGATGGCGTTCGAGCTCGCTTGGTAGTAACCGACGTCGAGGATGCACCTGACCGCGGCATCGAGCACGCGCTCGCGGGTTACCTCTCCCCGCGGACGGCGCGGCTTGTTGCCGGCTGCGGCGCGGGCCGAGGAAGACGGCTGAGATCCAGCGCGTGCGCTCACGCCCAATCCCCCCGGGGCCCCGGTCGAGACCTAGTAATCACCATGAAACCCGAGTATCGCGTACGGCAGGCTCCCGCTGTTGTATACAGTGTCCACTCCGACTACCATAGCGGCAACTATGGGGCGGAGGATCGAGGGGGGAGCCGTGTCCGGACGGCGTCTGGTCGTGCTGATAGCCGCGCTCGGGCTTGTAGGCGCGCTGTTCCCGGCGGTGGCGGCGGCCCGGCCGCAGCAGGCGCAGCCGGCGGCGAGTGAGGTCGGGGTCACGCCCGACACGATTCGGATCGCGGTGATCGCCGACGTCGACAACGCGGCGCGCCCCGGATTGTTCCAGGGATCGGTCAACGGCGTCCGGGCGGCGGCCAAGTTCATCAACGACTCCGGCGGTCTGGCCGGCGGGCGCAAGATCCAGGTCGATTTCATCGACTCGAAGCTGAGTGCCGACGAGGCGCGCACGGCGTTGGTCAGAGCGTGCCAGGAGGACTTCGCCATCGTCGGGACGAGCGCGCTGTTCATGAACAACATCGATCCGATGACGAGCTGCCCCGACCAAGCAGGCAAGGTCACCGGCCTGCCGGACGTGCCGGTCCTGCAAACCGAGATCGCGCACCAGTGCTCGCCGATCTCGTACCCAGTGATCGTGGTCGGGCTCGACTGCAAGACCAAGGACGCGGCCGAGAAGCAAGTCGCCATCCGGACCGGGTCGGCGAAGTACTACACGAAGCACAACAAGTCGCTGCATGGCGTCTTCACGCTCGCCGGGGACCTCAAGTCCACTGTCAACGCCGGGCTCCCGCTGGTGGAGGGGTACAAGTCGATCGGCGTCAAGTCGGACGGCGAGTTCAAGGTGTCGGCGCTCTCCCCGCAGTCGGCGTACACGCCGATCGTGCAGGCGATGAAGCAGAACGGCAGCACGTATGCGCAGAACCTCGTCGACTACAAGGCGGACGTGTTTCTCCGCCGCGAAGCGCAGATCCAGGGCGTCACCGGCGTGAAGGTCTGGGACTGCGCGCTCCAGTGCTACGACCGGCGTCTAATCGACGAGGGAAAGGACGCCGTGGAAGGCCAGTACGTGTCGACGTTCTTCATCCCGTTCGAGGAGGCCAAGCAGAACAAGTCGGTGGCCAACTACCTGAAGAACGTGGGTGGGAAGGACAACGCCGAGGGCTTCGGCGCCCAGGCATGGGCGGCAGGATTGTTCTTCCGTGACGTCGTGAACAACGTTGCGAAGGCCGACGGAATCAACGGTCTCACCCGAGCCCGCTTCCTCGAGGAGGCGGCGAAGATCCACGACTTCACGGCCGACGGCCTGCTCGGGCCCACCGACGTCGGCGGCCGGAAGATCAGCCCGTGCGAAGTGCTCCTCCAGGTCAAGGGGGGCAAGTTCGTGCGCGTGTCGCCGACGAAGAAGGGCACCTTCGACTGCTCGGGAGGTGTGAAGACCGTGAAGGTCAAGTTCGAGTAGCCGGCGCGGTGATCAGCTGACGGATTCGCTCGAGCGTTGCCGAGCTCGTGCGAGTGAGCTCAGGCGCTCCAATCCAGGATGAGCTCGGGGCCGCCCTCCGGCGGCTCGGCGAGGTCGACGCCGCTGACTTCCTTGACCCGATCGCGGAACCACACGGCGAAGTCCGAGGAGTCCTGCGCGAGCTCTGCGAAGGACTTCTCGGGATCGGGGCTCTCGAACCAGACCAGCACGAACGCGCTTCCGTCGGGAGTCTCCTGGACCGACCACGTCTCTCGGGTGACGCCGCCGCGCTTCTGCGACTCGTCGTAGCCGGAGCGTCGCGGCCCCATCGCCTCCTTGGCGAAGGCGCGAGCTGTGTCCACCTTGCCCGGGAGCACCGGGAACGCACCGTTGAAGATTGCCATTGTCCTGCCTCCTTGCCTTTAGTTGTCGCCCTGCCATGACACGCGATACGCGACCGTGGGCTCGAGAATGCCCTTGAGTTGAACGGGACCACGATCCTCGAAGCCGAACTGCTTGCCGATGCAGAGCTCGCGAACCGCAAGTGACGCCGTGATCTCACCCGCCGACGCCGAATCACAGAGACGGGCTGCGAGCTGCACAGCCGCCCCGAACAGGTCCTCGTTGTCGTCGGTGATGGGCTCGCCGGCACTGATGCCGATCTTCACGTCGAGAGGAACTGCATTGCCCTCGTTGTGGGCCCGGAAGGCCCGTTGCGCTGCGATCGCGAAAGCCACCGCCGAAGCGACCGACGTGAACGCCGCCATGATTCCGTCGCCCGTGTGTTTGACCTCGCGCCCGTCATGGGCACTGAGCCCTTCGCGAACGATCTCGTTGTGAACGCGTAACAGCGCCAGGTGGGCGTCGTCACCGAGCCGGGACGTCTGCTCCACGGACCCGCAGAGGTCTGTGAACACGATTGCCCGCATCGCCGGCGCGGCATACGGCGTCCCCGGCGGGTACTCGGGCTGCGCGCCCAGCAGCTTGTTCAGGGGGACGTTCGGATCCAGCTCGACGATCGTCCCCGCGAGCTGGCCGTGCGCCTCTTCATGGACGGCCTCGAGAGCCTGCTTGGTCGGTCCCTCGGCGAGGCAGAAGACCGAACCGTTGGCCGGATCGAACCAGTACGTGTGGTAACGGACACGATGTCGCTCTTGGACCTCGACATCCCGCATGTGCAGGTCGGCGAGCTCTTCAGGAGTGACCCCGGGAGCGTCATGGCGGTCCATGTACAGCGGCACCACCGCAGCATACGTAAACGCTCTCTCCGATGACGTCTGAACGCGAGCGCGACATCGCCCCCGCGCGTCGTGCGCCGAGGGGGTCGGAGTATGAAGGTGCCGATGATCCTGTCGTCACATCCCTCGCCGGCCGCGCGTCGGGAGCACGGAAGGGCTGCTCGCAGCAAGCTGCCACGTCGCGAGCTCGGTGGTTGGGATGCGGATCGAGACGCGCTGGAGGTCGTTCTGGACCAGAGCGCGACGCGGTTGCCGGACCTCGTGCCCCTGCGTCACGCACGCATGGCTGAGTCACCCTGGGCGTACTACCGGGGTGCGGCGGCCGTCATGGCGGCAGATCTCGCGACAGCGCCGAACACAGGACTCGAGGTGCAGCTGTGCGGCGACGCGCACGCGGTGAATTTCGGCCTGTGGGCGACGCCGGAACGCAACCTCTCCTTCGACCTGCGCGACTTCGACGAGACGCTGCCAGGCCCCTTCGAGTGGGACGTGATGCGCCTCGCGGCCAGCCTCGTGGTGCTGGCTCGTGAGAACGCGCTCGCGACCGACACTGCGGACCACGCCGTGGCTTCCGCAATGCAGGCCTACCGCACGAAGATGCATGACTACACGACGGCGTCCCAGATGGAGATCTGGTACGACATGATCCCCGTCGAGCAGCTGCTCGGATACTTCGGCGAGGATCGCCGCGCCCGGGTGTCGAAGCACATCGAGAAGCGGCGGAAGCGCCGCACGAGCGTGGGTGCGTTCGAGAAGCTGACCGAGTCGGTCGACGGCCGGCGCCGGATCATCGAGGATCCGCCCCGGTTGACGCATTTCGACGATCCGCGCCGGCTCGAGATCGTGCACGAGGTGTTCGAGCGGTACGCCAAGACCCTCCAAGAAGACCGACGTCGGTGTCTGGAGAACTTCTCGTTCGTGGATACCGCACGCCAGGTCGTGGGCGTCGGGAGCGTCGGGATGCGCGTGCACCTGCTCCTCCTCGAGGGACGGGGCGGTGACGACCCTCTGTTCCTCCAGGTGAAGCAGTCGGGTCCCTCGGTATACGAGACGCACCTGCCCAAGAGCCGGTACCGAAATCATGCCGCCCGCGTCGTCAACGGAAAGCGGTTGATACAGAGCGCGACCGACATGTTCGTCGGCTGGACTTCGTTCGCCGGGATGGACTTCTACGTCCGCCAATTCCGCGACATGAAGGTGATACCCGACAGCGTGAGGATCGCGCCGGTTCTGGGAGAGCTCGCGACGGCATGCGGAGATGTCCTTGCTCGCGCCCACGCGCGCACAGGCGATCCGGTTGCCATTGCGTCCTATATCGGGAAGAGCGCACGCTTCGACGACGCGATCGGCGCGTTCGCCCGTGCCTACGCCGACCAGACGGAGCGCGATCACGCGCAACTCGTCGCAGGAGTCGCTGACGGCTCCGTTTCCTCCGAAGCCGGTTCGTGAGCCCGCTCACGCGCCCGTCCGGCCCGGGTCAGGGCTAGGCGAGCGCCTTCTCCTTCAATCGGTCGTACTCGCCCTGGTCGATCGCACCCGAATCCAGCAGTGACTTCGCGTGCGCGATCTGCTCGGTGGGTGACTGCCCGCTTCCGGCTGTGTCGCGAACGTACGTGTCGAAGCGGTCTTGGGCCGCCCGAGCAGATGCAGCCGATCGGCGCCCCATTCCCTCACCGCGAAAGATCAAGTACACGAGAACGCCGAGCATTGGTGCCACGACAAGGAACAGCACCCACAGCGCCTTGGCCCAACCCGAGAGCTCGTGATCACGAAAGAGGTCCCCGATGACGACGACCAGGAGCCAGAAATAGATCAGGAACAGGAAGAACTCGACGAGCCACAGCAGCACCTCACCGCTACCGATATCTGCCGCAATCATCTGATCCGGGCCTCCTCATGACATCGATCAGGACTCGCACGCGGAGCGAGCCACATCATCGTCGCGCGCGAGACGGGTCGCCGAAGACGGTCGCGCCCATTCGGGGAATTGCACCGTTTGAGCGTCGTCCGCCGGCTTCTAGAGTCGCCTGCATTCGCTACGTCGTCTGCACGTCGGTGTGGAGGCGGGTGAGCGTCGTCGACGTGATCAGCCACCGACCATCGACCTTCTCGTAGGTCTCGTGGTAGTGGCCGTACCCGTGCATCCGCGAGATGGCGGATCCCTCCGGCCACCAGAGATGGTCCTCCATCGCCCAGATCCCGGTGGCGCTCGTCGGCGACGTGACGTCGATCTCGGGTGTGTGACCGTGGTGCACAGTCACTACGTCATCGATCGATGCCCGCACGAACGCGGCAATGTCGTGGTTCCCGGTGGTGATGCCCGCGCCGTCGGCCGCGCCGTCTCCCAACTCGCCCGACACGTCCATGCGGGCATCGGGCGCGAACACCGACGTGAAGCCGTCCCAGTCCTTCGTATCGATGCAACGGAAGTAGCGCGCCTTCAGTTGCTTGATCTCCTCGATCGCTTCG
This sequence comes from Acidimicrobiia bacterium, assembly GCA_035938395.1. Taxonomy (GTDB): domain Bacteria; phylum Actinomycetota; class Acidimicrobiia; order IMCC26256; family JACDBD01; genus JALZAA01. Next base: position 116 of record DASZGY010000005.1, on the reverse strand, counting down.
AGACGCTCAACGGCGTTCACAGTCGACTGCGAGCTCGCCGTGCGCCGACCAGCGCGACCGCGCCGAGGCCGATCTCGGCGGCGAGATACGCCCAATACGCGGCGTCGGTCCTGGGC
>DASZGY010000004.1:0-24545 GCA_035938395.1 Acidimicrobiia bacterium | reverse complement strand
TGAGGTGCGCGCCGCGCTGTGCCGGGCTTATGGGCTTCCGGAAGTCGTCGAGGTGGAAGAAGTTCCCTCGCCGGTGCTCACCACGGGCCAGGTGCGCGTCCGAGTGGGCGCGGCGGCGGTCAACTTCCCCGACGTGTTGATCGTTGCCAACGAGTACCAGGTTCCGGTCCCGACGCCGTTCGTCCCCGGGAGCGAGTTCGCCGGTGTCATCACCGAGGTCGCGGACGGCGTGAGCGGAATCGTCGTCGGCGACCGGGTGAGCGGCACCGGATTCGTCGGCGCGTTCGCCGAAGAGGCGGCGATCTCGGTCGACGCGGTCACCCGCATCCCGGCCGGGGTCGACGAGCCACACGCCGCCGCCTTCGGCGTGGCCCACCGCACCGCGTACCACGTGCTCCGCTCGGTCGCCCGGCTGCGGCCGGGAGACGAGCTCGTCGTCCTCGGCGCGGGCGGAGGTGTCGGTCTCGCCGCGGTGCAGCTCGGCGCGCTGCTCGGCGCCTCCGTGACGGCGGTGGCGTCCTCCCCCGAGAAGCTCGACGTCGCCGCGTCGTACGGCGCCGGCAACGTCATCGACCATCGTTCCGGTGACCTCCGGCAAGCGCTCCGGGAAGTGCTGCCCGACGGCGCCGACGTGGTCGTCGACCCGGTGGGAGGAAACCTGTCCGAGCCCGCGCTCCGTGCGCTGCGCCGGGGAGGCCGTTTCGTGACCGTCGGCTACGCGTCCGGGGTGATCCCCAAGATCCCGCTCAACCTCGTGCTCCTCAAGGGCGTCCAGATCCTGGGCTTCGAGTTCCTCGCCTTCTCGACGACGGCCGCCGGCGAGTTCCGTCGCAACGAGGAAGAGCTGCTCGATCTTCTCGCGACGGGCCGCGTCGTTCCGCACATCGGCGCCACGTTCCCGCTCGACGAGACCGCCGCCGCGCTGCGCTACGTCGCCGACGGGCGCGCGATCGGGAAGGTCGTCGTCGACGTGGCCGGGACGGCGTGACCGGTGAAGGTCACCGATGCGGAAGCGACGGGGCGAGGTCGCGTGCGCTTGACCCGAGGCAGACTGCGACGACTTCGTCGAAGCATTTGACCAGCGACGGCTTGGCTTCCATCAGATAGATGCGAGCGGCCGCGTCCAACCAGCTGAGAGCCATCAACGTCACCGCGCGGAGCTCCAGTTGTGATGATTGCTTGCCGATTCGGCTCTCTAGCGTGGCGACAAGATTCCTCTCGAAGCTCTGGACCAAGAGCGCGATCTCCTCGCCGACGAGCCCGGGCTCCGTTGCCAGCACCGCTCGAATCTGCTCCAGCAGTTGCCGGTCGTAACCCTCATCGCACAGCGCTCGCAGGACGGCGTGCAGGCTCACCAGCGGCGGTTCCTCCACTGGTCGCTCCCGAAGGCGGTCCACCGCGTGATCGCGCCGGACGACGAAGTGATCGAAGAGGATCGCTTCCTTCGTCGGGAAGTGGCGAAACACCGTGCGACGACCTACACCCGCAGCTGCAGCGATCTGATCGATCGTCGTCTCCGCGTACCCCTGACTGACGAAGAGCTTCAAGCCCGTCCCGGCGATGCGCGTCCGCGTCTCTTCGGTCTTCCGATCACGAACCGGAGTCTTCGCCACGACGGATGATCGTACGGCGTTGACCGCAGGAGTTCATGGCACTAGTGTCACCAACTTGCGGGCAGGCATCGCACTCTGGAGCTCGGCGTCAGGGGGGCACGATGCAGGTTCGCACTGGTGTTCGCGGCTTCACGTTCGTGGTGACGGCATGCGCGTGTTCGATGACGTTGATGCTTAGTGGCGTGAGCGCCGGCGCATCCGCCGCGAATCCGAGCGTCACCCCCGCGACCGGTGGTGGCGGGAAGCCGGTCGTCCCCGGGTTCACCGCGTTCGATCCCGCGGTCGTCGGTTACAAGCAGTCCGAGGTCTTCCTCTCGGGAACGGCCAGCGCGTACGAACCGACTGCGCCGCTCGGCACCGACGGGAAGTACGGCGTCGCGGCGACGAGTTCGGCGCCGTACACGACCCGCGCCGTCGTGATGCGACCCATCGACCCGAAGCGATTCAACGGAACCGTCGTCGTGGAGTGGCTGAACGTCTCCGGAGGCGTCGACGCCGGCCCGGACTGGATCCTCGCCCACAACGAGATGGTGCGCGAAGGGTTTGCCTGGGTCGGGGTGTCCGCGCAAAAGGGCGGTGTGGACGCGCTCAAGTCGTCCGACCCTCAACGCGGCGATGCCGTTCGCTATGCCGGCCTTTCACACCCGGGTGACAGCTTCTCGTACGACATCTTCTCCCAGGCGGGGCAGGCCGTTCATGACAACCCCGGTGGGATTCTCGGCGGCCTCGCACCCAGACATCTCATCGGGGCCGGCGAGTCACAGTCCGCGGGTCGCCTGGTCACCTACATCGACGCCGTCCATCCGCTCGTCCACGTCTACGACGGCTTCCTCGTGCACAGCCGGGGCGCCGGAGGGGCGGCGTTGTCGCAGGCTCCTCAGCCGAGCGTGCCCGTGCCGACGCCGGCGCCCATCCGCGGCGACGTCGGTGTGCCGGTGCTCGTGTTCCAGACCGAGACCGACGTCTTCAACAGCAACCTGAACGCCCGCCAGCCGGACACCGACACGTACCGGCTGTGGGAGGTCGCGGGAACCTCGCACTTCGACTTCTACGGGCTCAGCATCGGAACGACGGATGTCGGCGATGGTCAGGGTGCGGTTGCAGTTCTCGCCTCGATGCAGAACCCCACGAATCAGCCGAACCCCAACTTCACGTGCAGCTCGCCGATCAACACCGGGCCGGCTCACTTCGTGCTCGACGCGGCCTTCTCCAGCCTCAACCGGTGGGTCGCGGATCACGCGGTGCCGCCGGTCGCACCTCGCCTCCAGACGACGGGGGTGAGTCCCGTGGTCTTCGCCACCGATGCCAACGGCAACGTGGTGGGCGGCATCCGCACGCCCGCCGTGGATGCGCCCGTCGCCAAGCTGAGCGGTCTTCCCCAGGGGGGCAGCCAGTTCTGCTTCCTGTTCGGCACGACCGTGCCGTTCACGCCCTCTCAGCTGGCGGCGCTCTACAAGAACCACGGACAGTTCGTGTCCGCCTCGGCCCAGGCGGCGAAGTCCGCCCACAAAGCAGGCTTCCTCGTCGACGCGGACGCCAAGGAGATCCAGTCCGCCGCCGTGCACTCCGGCATCGGGAAGTAGAGGCGGTTACCGGGGTCCGGCGGGTGTGATCGGTGGAAGATCCGCCGTCGACAAGATGCCGGGCGGCGCGGCACAGACGTACGGGACGGCGTTCACCGGCCGGTTGGCGGTGTAGGCAGGGGTGAACGATCCGAGGTCCTCGAGCGCGATCGGGAACTCGAGCTGAACGTCCAGTGGCGCCTCGCCGCGCACGCGCACGCGCCAGCCCGTGGGGAGAAGATCCCACGCCGGATCCAAGTCGGTGGTGCAGTACCAGCTCGCCGTGAACCGCACCACGTCGCCGCCGCCTCGCCTGCCGGTGATCGTGGTCCGTTGCGCCGCGACTGACCCGGCGTCGATGTCACCGGCGACGATCGAAGTGGCGTGGCGCGCGGCCGCGACCTCACCGGTGGACTGCCACTCCTCGACCGGGCTACCGGCGGCCTCCATGAGCACGCCGAGCGGCGGCCCGAACTCGCCCAGGAGGTACGACGAGCGGCGGGCGTCGAACGACTCGAGCGGGCGGCCGAACCCCATCAGCTCGAACAGCAACGCGGGCGAGTCCCGTCGCGACAGGTTCGCGAACTCCTCGATCTCCACCAGGTCGACCCGACGCTGGAGTGAGAGCAGTGCGAACGGCAGTGCGTCGGTGATGAAACCGGGGCTGCTGCCGGTGGCGTAGATCGACGATCCGCCGCGCTCACATGCCTCGACGACGCGTCTCCTCGCCTCCTCGCCGAGTCGAGAACCGCCCGCGAACAGCTCGCCTCGCGTCGTCACGACGTTCGTTCCCGACTCGAGCAACGCGACGACGTGATCCAGGTCCAGCGCACTCGGCATGTAGAGCACGCAGTCCGCGGCGAGGGCTCGGGTCGCGGCCGGATCGGTTGTGGCGACGACACCGACCGGGCCTTCTCCGCACAGGACGCCGGCGTCGACGCCGTCCTTCGCCGGTCCGTACACCTGCACCCCGACCAGCTCAAGCTCCGGGTGACGGATCACTTCCCGCAGCGCGCGGAGACCGATGTTGCCTGTGCCGCACTGCACGACGCGGAGTCGTGTCGGGCTCGCCTCGTTCATGTGAGCCGCGGCTCCCCGTTGGTTCCGTCGCGGTAATGGCGTTACGGTGCAAGAGAATGCCATTTCCCGCCGGCGGCTGACCAGGCCGATGGACATCGCAGAGTTCCGGGGCGGACTCACGGCGTGGCTCGACGCACACCACGACGAGCTCGCGCCCGCCTTCTCTCCACCGGGCACCCTGGACGACCACGTCGCGCAGATGCAGCGCGTGAAGTCCGTGCTGTTCGAGGCGGGATGGATGCGTTGGGGTTGGCCCGAGCGCGTCGGCGGACTCGGCGGCTCCCCCATGCTGCGCACCGAGCTCGGCGCCGCCCTGGCGACGCGGGACCTCACCGACCCGGGCCTCTACTCGCTCGTCGAAGTGCTCGCGCCCACGCTGATCGACTTCGCGTCGCCGGAGCTCGCAGCCGAGTTCGTCCCGCGACTGCTCTCCGGAGAAGAGGTGTGGTGCCAGGGGTTCTCGGAACCGAATGCCGGGAGCGACTTGGCGTCGCTCGCGTGCCGCGCGGTACCGGACGGACCGGCGGAGTCGGCAGCGCGCTGGGTCGTCAGCGGTCAAAAGGTCTGGACCAGCCTGGCGCAGTACTCCGACCGCTGCGTCCTCCTGGCGCGCACCGGATCGACGGAGTCCCGCCACCGCGGCATCACCGCGTTCTTCGTGGACATGGACGCCCCGGGGATCACGGTCGCACCGATCGAGATGATCAACGGGGTGGCCGAGTTCGCGCAGGTCTTCTTCGACGACGTCGAGCTGCCGGCCGACCGCGTGCTCGGCGAGCTCGGCGGCGGCTGGGCCGTGGCGATGAGCATCCTCCCGTACGAGCGCTCGTCGTGCTTCTGGCAGCGCACCGCATACCTGGCTCGGCGATTGCAGCTGCTCGTCGATGCCGCGGCCGACGACGAGCGCACTGCTGCCGTCGTCGGCGACGCGTTCGTGCAGCTCCACGAGCTCCGCGCCCGCTCGCGCGCCACGCAGCACCGGCTCGCCGACGGAGCCACCCTCGGCGTAGAGACGTCGATCGACAAGGTGCTCGTCGCCACCGCCGAACAGACCATCTACGACGCGGTTCTCAGGCTCCTGCCCGGGATCGTGGAGGTCGACGACACGCCGGCTGGCGAGGCCTTGCGAACCGAGTACCTGTATTCGCGAGCCGCGACGATCTACGGCGGCACCGTCGAGGTGCAGCGCAACATCATCGCCCGACGACTCCTGGATCTCGGCGGGGACGACTGATGGAGGCGGCCGAGCGCGCCCTGCTCCAGGCGAGCGTGAGGGATGCGATCGAAGGCTCGAGCTCCACGAGTGCAGACGACGTACTCGCGCGACTCGGCTGGCCGGAGATGTTGGAGGCCGAGCCGCGTGACGCCGTCGACGTCGTCTTCACCACGCTCGGTGCCACCAACGCGGCCGCGACGGTTCTGGACGACGTCATCGTGAGCGCCCTCCACCTCGAGCCCCGACCCGAGCTCGCGGTGCTCCTCCCACCATTTGCGTCGTGGGACCCGCCCGGCCGGCTCGACGGGGGCACCGCACACGCCGTGGGGTTGGGGACGGCACGCGCCGCGGGTGCCACCGACCTGGTCGTCGCGTGCCGCGACGGCGCGGTGCTCCGGCGCGTCATCGTGCCGATGTCAGCAGTGGAGGTCACTCCGGTTCGCGGGATCGACCCGGGCGCCGGCTTGCACTTCGTGCGCTTCGATCAGGTTGCCGCAGACGTCGTCGAGGTCCAGACCGAGGTCTGGGACGCGACAGTCGCAGCCGGTCGACGCGCCGTCGCCCACCAGCTGGACGGAGCGTGTCGGACCATGCTGGCCCTGGCGCGGACGCACGCCATGGAGCGGATGCAGTTCGGCCGTCCGATCGCCCGGTTCCAAGCCGTCCGGCACCGACTCGCCGACGCGCTCGTAGCCGTCGAGGCGCTCGAGGCGACGCTGGCGGCGGCGTGGGACGAAGCCTGCCCAACCACCGGCGCCCTCGCCAAGGCATCTGCCGGTCGCGCCGCTCGGACCGTGGCGACGCATTGCCAGCAGGTGCTGGCAGGCGTCGGCTTCACCACCGACCACCCCTTCCACCGGTTCCTCAAGCGCGCGCTGGCGCTGGAAGGCCTGTTCGGCTCGGCCGACGACATCGTCGCCGAGATCGGCCGGCAGCTGATGGCCGAACGCACGGTGCCAACCCTCGTCGATCTCTGAGGATCAGCGCGCGCGAGTCAGCAGCATCGCCCCGCCCGGCACGCCTCCACCCGTGGTCACCACCGCAACCTCGGCCCCGTCGACCTGGCGCGCGCCCCCGGCGCCGCGCAGCTGCACCACCGCCTCGTGCAGGAAGCCGAAGCCCTGGGTGCGACCGGCCGAGAGCTGCCCGCCGTGGGTGTTCAAGGGCAAAGGGCCATCGACAGCGATCTCAGTACCGCCGGCGAGAAAGGCCGGCGCCTCGCCGACACCGCAGAATCCCAGCGCCTCCAACCAGGAGACGCAGTTGAAGGTGAACCCGTCGTAGATCTCCGCCACGTCCACATCGGCCGGCGTGAGGTCGGTACGGCTCCAGAGGTGCGCGGCCGGCCCGAACACCATCGGCTCGTGCGTCACGGTGCCCTGGTCCCATGACACGCGCTCCGTCACCTGCGTCCCGACGGCTTCGACCCCGACCATCGGGTTGGGGGCGTCGGCGGCGGCATCAACTGCTGAGACGACGAGGGCGATCGCGCCGTCGCACGGCACGTCGCAGTCGTAGAGCCCGAACGGCGTGGTGATCATCCGCGCATCGAGGTAGTCGTCCATCGTCAGCGGGTCGCGGTAGATCGCTGCCGGGTTGTGCGCGGCATTCGCACGCGCGTTGAGGGCAATCCGTCCGAGCATCTCGCGATCGCCGCCGAACCGGTGGAAGTACTGCGACGCGTACATCGCGATCCAATTGGCCGCGGACGCGGCACCGAACGGCACGAGCCACTGGAAGTCGCCGTCGACACGTCCCTGCGCCGGCGGCGTCAGGCGCCCCGACCGCATCAGCTCGGTCGCGGTCGATTCCCAGACCGTCCGGTAACACAGGACGTGCCGGCACAGACCGGATGCGACAGCCAGCATCGCGGCGACGACCGCGCCGCCGTGACCGGGTGTCTCCATCCCCGCGTTGTGCCACGTCGGTCGGATGCCGAGCTCGTTCGCCACCGGCCCGATCCCGCCCTCGGAGATGCCGGTGGCGCCGCGCGCGGCGCCGGGCCAGGTGGTGAGCCCGTCGATGTCGGAGGCGGTGAGCCCGGCGTCGGCGACGGCGGCGAGGCAGGCGTCCACCGTGAGCGCGAGCGCGGGGCGCATGAGCCGCCGGCCCACGTCGGACATGCCGATCCCCGTGATCGCGACCCGGTCCTCGAAACGGTCGCCGCTCACCTTCGGCCGGACGGCCACCTCGGGCAGCGGCGCCTGCGCACTCGCGGCGGATGGACCGTCGTCGCCGTCGGACGCCGGCGCGAACACAGGCAGCCAGACGTCGTCGTGCTGCTCGAACCGGACCTGGACCCGGAGGCCGACGTGCACGTCGTCGGGCTCCGCGTCGACGACGTTGGTCGTGAGGCGCACGCGCGGGTCGTCGTCGAGCGCGACGATCGCGACGACGTACGGGGGCGCCGGGTCGGGGAGCCACTGCTGGTGGTTGATCGTGAACCCGACGACGGTGCCGCGTCCCGAGACCGCGGCCGGCTCGAGCTCCGGGTGTTGGCACGTCGCGCACACGGCATGCGACGGGTGCCAGAGGCGCGCGCACGCCGGGCAGCGCTTCATGCAGAGCCGCCCGTCCCGCCCACCGGTCCAGAAGGCCTCGGTCTCGGGCAGCACCAGCGGCAGCGGTCGCACCGTCGTCCTCCGTCCGATGGCGTGGCGCATTGCGGCGGAAACGCCGCTCTCCTAGGATGCTAACGAAGTAATCGGACCGGGTGTGCGGGGACGTCGTCGGCGCATTGGGGGCTCGTGAGCGACTTCGAAGGGGTCGACTTCTTCACCGACGTCTCCCTCGTCGCCGACCCGTACCCCTACCTCGAGTACCTGCGCGAGGCGGGCCCGGTCGTCCGCGAGCCGCACCACGGCGTTGTGGCGGTAACGGGCCACGACGAGGCGGTCGCCGTGTACAACGACACCGCGACGTTCTCGTCGTGCAACACGGTGACCGGTCCCTTCCCGGGGCTTCCCGTTGCGGCGGACGGTGACGACATCGGCGCGCTCATCGAGCAGTATCGAGACCAGCTGCCGATGCACGAGCACCTCGTGACCTTCGATCCCCCGGCGCACACCGACCACCGAGCCCTCCTGATGCGCCTCATCACGCCGAAACGCCTCAAGGAGAACGAGGCGTTCATGTGGACTCTCGCCGACCGTCAGCTCGACGAGTTCCTCTCGACGGGCCGGTGCGAGTTCATCAAGGAGTACGCGCAGCCGTTCGCCCTCCTGGTCGTGGCCGATCTGCTCGGTGTGCCGGAAGACGACCACGAGCTGTTCCGCGACCGGTTGGGTGCGCAGCGTCCCGGCGACATCGCGACGACCGACGACAAGTGGTCGTCATCGAACCCCCTGGAGTTCCTCGACACCTGGTTCTCCTCCTACGTCGAGGATCGGCGACGCGAGCCGCGCGACGACGTGCTGTCCGGGCTCGCCAACGCGACCTTCCCCGACGGAACGATTCCCGACGTGCTGGACGTGGTCCGGATCGCCACGTTCCTGTTCGCGGCCGGCCAGGAGACAACTGCACGCCTCCTCTCCTCCGCGCTGCAAGTGATCGCAGAGGACCCGGACATCCAGCAACGCCTCCGCGACGACCGTGACCGGATCCCGAACTTCGTCGAGGAGGTGCTGCGCATGGAGAGCCCCGTGAAGAGCGACTTCCGCATGGCCCGCCGCACGACGACCCTGGCCGGTGTCGACGTCACCGCCGGCACCACGGTGATGATGCTCAACGGCGCCGCCAACCGCGACCCACGCCGTTTCGAGTGCCCGCACGAGTTCCAGGTCGACCGCGAGAACGCCCGTCAGCACATCGCGTTCGGCCACGGCATCCACACGTGTCCGGGCGCGCCGCTCGCCCGGGCGGAGACCCGCATCAGCCTGGAGCGGATCTTCGACCGTATGGCCGACATCCGCATCTCCGAGGCCGACCACGGACCCGCCACGGCGCGTCGCTACGACTACGAACCGACGTACATCCTGCGCGGCCTCAGCAACTTGCACCTCGAGTTCACGCCGGTCGACCGCGAAATCGACGCGGCGGGTGCGCCGCGTTGAGCGATTACGAGGCGGTCGACTTCTTCACCGACGAGTCCCTCGTCGCCGATCCGTACCCCTACTTCGATTACCTACGCGAGCGCTGCCCCGTGCAGCGTGAGCAGCAGCGCGGCGTGATGATGGTGACGGGCTACGAGGAAGCGATCGCCGTGTACCACGACACCGCAAGGTTCTCGTCGTGCAACTCGGTGAGCGGACCGTTCCCCGGGTTCCCGGTCGCGCTCGAGAGTGACGACGTCAGTGCTCTGATCGAGCGGCACCGCGACGACCTGCCGATGAACGACCAGCTCCCGACGTTCGATCCGCCGAAGCACACGGACCACCGCGCGCTGCTGATGCGGCTCATCACGCCCAAGCGCCTCAAGGAGAACGAGGCGTTCATGTGGCGGCTCGCCGATCGCCAGATCGACGAGTTCGTCGCTCGGGGCGAGTGCGAGTTCATCACGGAGTTCGCGGCCCCGTTCACCCTGTACGTGATCGCCGATCTCCTCGGCGTCCCCGAGTCCGACCACGAGAGATTCCGTGAAGCGCTCCAAGGCAGTCGACGCGCGGACAGCGCCGTCGGGAGCACGGATACGTCGGCGATGACGCGCAACCCGCTGGAGTTCCTCTACGAGAGCTTCACGACCTACATCGAGGACCGCCGGCGCGAACCCCGTGACGACGTGCTCACAGGGCTCGCCACGGCGACGTTCCCGGACGGGTCGACGCCGGAGGTGGCCGACGTCGTCCGGATCGCAGCCAACCTGTTCGCAGCCGGACAGGAGACGACCGTCCGCCTCTTGGGTGCCGCGCTGCAGATGATCGGCGACCGTCCCGACCTGCAGCGCCTGCTCCGGGACGAGCGCGACCAGATCCCCAACTTCATCGAGGAGACGCTGCGGATCGAGAGCCCCGTCAAGGGCGACTTCCGGCTCTCGCGCGTCCCGACGACGGTCGGTGGCGTCGACATCCCCGCCGGCACGACCGTCATGGTGCTCAACGGCGCCGCCAACCGCGACCCGCGCCTTTTCGACGATCCCGCCGCGCTCGTCGTCGAACGAGCGAATGCACGCCAGCATCTCGCCTTCGGGCACGGGATCCACACCTGCCCGGGCGCACCGCTCGCCCGCGCCGAAGCCCGCGTCAGCATCGAGCGCCTCCTCGACCGCATGGCGGACATCAGGGTCTCCGCGTCCGCGCACGGCCCCTCGGACGCCCGGCGCTACGAGTACGTGCCGACCTTCATCCTCCGCGGGCTGCGCGCGCTCCACTTGGAGTTCACGCCCGTTGAGTAGGTCCGCTGCACTCGCCGTGGCCGGAGCGGTCGCCCTGCTGATGGCGCCGGCCGGCGGCGCGAGCAAGGCGGCCGCGGCCAGAGTTGCCACGCGACCGCGTCCCGCCGGACCGTCCGCCACCTTCTCGGACATCTCCGGCGGCAACGGCGTCTTCCTCGGCGACCCGATCCCCGTGAACCTCGAACGGGCCGGCTACGTGGAGCACGAGTACGTCGCATCGGGAACGGCGACGTCGTACACGGCAACGAGCCCGCTCGCCAAGGACGGCCGCTGGTCGTTCGCGCCGGACGGCACTGCGCCGTACCGCACACGCGTTCTCGTGCGGCGCCCGCGCGACCGGGCACGTTTCAGCGGGAGGGTCGTCGTCGAGTGGCTGAACGTCAGCGGCGGCGTCGATGCCGATCCCGAGTGGTCGACCACGCACGAGGAGATCCTGCGGCGTGGCGATGCCTGGGTCGGCGTTTCTGCGCAGCGGATCGGCGTGGAGGGCGGCCCCGTGTTGGTGAGGGTCGACGTGCCAGGTTCGGAGGCCGCCGGCCAGGGCCTCAAGACGATCGACCCCGCACGCTACGGGTCGCTCCAGCAGCCCGGCGACGGCTTCGCGTTCGACATCTACACGCAGGTCGCGCGCGCGGTGCGCTCGGGCGCGGGCATGGGTGGGTCACGGCCCAAGCGGATCATCGCGGCGGGCGAATCGCAGTCCGCGTTTGCCCTCGTCACCTACTACAACGGCGTGCAGCCGATCACGGACGCGTTCGACGGGTTCTTCGTGCACAGCCGGGGCGGAGGCGGGCTGCCGCTCGTCGGGCCGGGCGAGTACGCCGGGATCGCGAACGCGATCGGCGGCACGCCGACGACCTTCCGCACCGACCAGGACGCGCCTGTGCTCGACGTGCAAACCGAGTCCGACCTCACGAGCGTGATCAACTCGTACCCGGCACGACAACCCGACAGTGGTCGATTCCGGCTCTGGGAGGTCCCGGGTACCGCCCACGCCGACGCGCACTTGCTCGGGTCCACCGCCCAGTACATCCAGTGCGGCGTTCCGATCAACAACGGAGCGCTGCACGTCGTCGCCAAGGCCGGGCTCCGAGCGCTCACAACGTGGATCGAAACGGGCAAGGCCCCGCCGAAGGCGCCGCGGATCGACGTGGCAGCGGGCCCGCCACCCCAGATCCAACGCAACGCCGACGGCATCGCACAGGGCGGCATCCGCACCCCACCCGTCGACGTGCCCGTCGCGGCGTTGTCGGGCGCGCCCGGACCGAACCCGTCGACGATCTGCCTGCTCCTCGGCTCGACGAATCCGATCCCCGCCGAGCGGCTCGCCCAGCTCTACCCCTCACGAGCCGCCTACAAGAAGCAATTCGACCGAGCTGCCGACGCGGCGATCAAGGCCGGCTTCGTGCTTCCCGAGGACCGCGCCGCCCTCCTCGCGTTCGCTGATCCGACGCCCATCCAAGGCTGAATCGTCCCCTAACGGTCGAGGAAGCGATTGATGTTCGCCCGCAGCTCCGGCGTGTCGAACGATTCGATCTCGGATGCCATGGCGAAGTCGATGGTCGCGAGAACGGCCCGCTCGGCGTGCAGGTTCAGCACCCGCTTGGTCGCCTCCACGGCCTGACGCGGCAGGGCCGCGATCTTGTGCGCGGCCCCCAGGGCCGCGGGCAGCACCTCGCCGTCCGGGCAGACGTGATTGGCCAAGCCGATCTCGGCCGCGCGTGCCGCGGGAATGCGGTCTCCGGTGAACGCGTACTCCTTCGCCAGGAGCAGGCTCGTGTGCAACGGCCACGTCAGCGGGCCACCGTCGGCGGCCACGAGGCCCACGGTCACGTGCGGGTCGGACAGATACGCCGACTCGGCCATGTAGACGACGTCCGAAAGAGCGATCACGCTGCACCCGAGGCCCACGGCCGGGCCGTTCACCGCGGCCACGACCGGTATCCGGCACCGGATCATGTTGAGGACGAGCTCGCGGCCCTCGGCGATGACCTCGTGTCGCAGTGCACGGTCGCGGGCCATCCGGTCGAGCAGATCGAAGTCGCCGCCGGCCGAGAACGCGCGGCCTTCGCCGGTGATCACGGCGACGCGCGCGTCGTCGTCCGCGCTCAGCTGCGGGAAGAGACGCGTGAGTCCGAGATGCAGCTCGTCGTTCACGGCGTTGAGCTGCTCCGGACGCATGAGCCGGACAATCCGCACCGGTCCGTCGACGTCCACGCGGATGACGCCCGGGAGGTCGTAGTCCATCGGGGCTCCTTCTTCGTCGTAGCCGGTCCGTCAGCCTGTCGGCAGGCCGAGGATCCGTGTGGCGATGATGTTCTTCTGGATCTGCGAGGTGCCGCCCATCACGCTCTGGGCCCGGCTGTACAGGTACACCTTGAGCGCGACGTCGTCGGAGTCGACCGCCGCACGCGATCCCGACACGTCGAGTGCTGCCGTCCCCACCGCCTGCTCGACCCAGGTCATGAGCAGCTTGTCGATCGAGCCGCCGGGCCCGTGGCCGATCCCGTCCAATCGTTCGGACAGCCGGCGACACACATGCAGTCGCAGCATCTCGGCCTGCACATACGCCCACGCGACGCCTTCCCGCTGGTCGCTGCGGAAGGCCTCGGGATCGGCGCGCACGGACTGCTCGAGCTCCTTGACGGTCTTCGAGTAGCGAGCGACGTACCCGAGCTCGCCGGGCTCGCGTTCGTGGCTGACGATCGTCATCGCGACGCGCCATCCCTCCCCGGGCTCGCCGATCATGTTCTCGGCGGGGACGCGGGCACCGTCGAAGGTGACCTGTCCGAACTCGGACGTGATGCCGTTGATCATTCGCAGCGGACGTTGCTCGATCCCGGACTGGTCCATCGGCACCGCGAAGGCCGAGAGACCCTTGTGCTTCGGGACGTCCGGGTCCGTGCGCGCGAGCAGGAAGCACCAGTCGGCCACGTCCGAGTAGCTGGTCCAGACCTTGTGGCCGTCGATCACGTACTCGTCGCCCTCGCGGACCGCGGTGGTGCGCAGCGACGCGAGGTCGGACCCGGCGTCGGGCTCGCTGAAACCCTGGCACCACCGGTCGCGCCCGCTGATCAGACCGCGTAGAAACCGGTCCTTGATCGCGTCGCTGCCGTGGGTCGTGATCCCCTGGACGAGGTACCCGAGGCTCGGGCGCGGCGGCGCGCCCGCCGCCGCGAGCTCGTCGTCGAGGATCACGTCGAAGACCGTGGGCAGATCCTGGCCGCCGTAGCGGGTCGGCCAGCTCAGCCCGAAGAAGCCGGCGTCGTAGAGCGCCGAGTGCCACTCGGCTTGGCGGGCCCAGTACGCGTCGTCGGTCGACGAGGTCGGCAAGCCGGGGGTGTTGTCGGCCAACCAGCCGCGCAAGCGGTCCCGGAACTCGGCCTCGGCCGGGGAGTCACGAAAGTCCATCTGCCGCTCCGAGGCGCTCGCGCTCCAGGTGACGGAGCTGTTCGCCGTCGTCACCGAACCATTGTGACGAGAGCAGCGCGCGGCGCAGGTAGACGTGCGCCATGCACTCCCACGTGTTGCCGATCCCGCCGTGCACCTGGATGGCGTTCTCGCAGACGGTGCGGGCGGCCCGCGCGCAATATGCCTTGGCCACACGGCCCGCTGTCCGCGCCTGGTCGGGATCGAGGTCGTCGACTGCCCAGGCGGCATGGAGGGCGACGCTCAGCGATCCCTCCATCAGGCACATCGCGTCGGCGAGCAGGTGCTGCACCGCCTGGAAGGACCCGACGGGCACGCCGAACTGCCGGCGTTCCGCCGCGTAGGCAACGGTGAGGTCGAGCACGCCCCGCATGAGCCCGACAAGGTCGGCGCTCGTGAGTGCCAGACCGAGGGCGGTCCAGGCGGCGAGGTCGTCGCGCGTCAGGAGCCGGTCTTGCCCTGCAACGGGGACCGCGGCGGCGTCGGGCCCGATCGTGCCGACGCGGCGGGTGAGGTCGACACCGCCGCCCGCGCCGTCGATCGCACCGCCGTCGCGCACGTGCACGAGGCGGTAGCCGTCGCCGTCCGGCTGGAGTGCGAAGACCGGACGGAGCTGCTCGCCGCCGCAGTCGACGGCGTAGAGCGGCGAGCTCGTCACGTCCCCGTCGACCACCGCCGCCTCGACGAGATCGGGCGTGAAGGCGACGACCGAGCCGACCGCGTCGGGCGCGCCGGCGCGGCGGGCGAGATCGGCGGCGAGCAGCAGCCCCGAGAACGCGACGTCGGCAGCGCCTCCGCCGAGGGCGTCGGCGACGATCGTCGACTCGACACCGCTCGCCAGCGGCTTGCCGTCGCCTGCGTCGTCCCTCAACTCGAGCCAGCCGGCGTCGAGCACCGCCTGGGCGAGGCGCTTGGCGCGCGTCGTGTCGTCGAGTCCGGCAACCGTCGCCGGACCGAGCTCGCGCGCGAGCCGCCGGGCGGAACGCCGAAGCTCGGCCTGCTCGGCGCTGTCCCGGGTGTCCACGGCTCAGACGGAGAGGATGGAGACGCCCGCGGTCCCGGGCGCGCCGTAGAGCTGGGTGTACCCGACCTTCGGCCCTCCCGGCACCTGCCGGTCGTCGGCCTGGCCTCGGAGCTGCCGCACGACCTCGTGGACCTGACGCAACCCCGACGCCCCGATCGGCTCGCCGTTCGCGATGAGTCCGCCATCCGTGTTCACGGGCCGTGACCCGCCGATCTCGAGGGCGCCGTCGGCCACGAGAGCCTCCTGGTCGCCGTCGGCGCAGAAGCCGTTCTCGGCGAGGTGGATGACCTCGGCGCCGGCGTCGGTGTCCTGGAGCTGGATGACGTCGACGTCCTCCGGCCCCAGACCGGCCATCTCGAAGGCCGCTCGCGACGCGTCGACGGTCGGTCCGGCGGTCTCCTCGATCGGGAGCCACGGGCTGTGCACCTCGAAGGCGCCGAGTCGCCGCGTCCGCACGGTCGCCGCGCGCAGGTAGATCGGCGTGTCGGTGTAACGGCGCGCCTCCTCGGCTCGGCACAGCACGACGGCGGCGGCGCCCTCGTCGGGGCTGCAGAACATGTACTGCGTGAGGGGGTAGTTGAGCATCGGCGACGCGAGAATCTCCTCCTCGGAGAGCGGCTTGCGCCGGAAGGCATTCGGGTTCCGCGCGCCGTTGCGATAGTTCTTCGCCGCCACCTTGGCCAACGTCGACTGCGAGATCCCGTGATCGTGCATGTACTTGTTGATCTTCATCCCGAAGAACTTCGTCGTGACGAAGTGACCGAGCTCGCCGTACCACGACGGGCAGGCGTATTGCTGCGGATCGGCGCTGAACGCGCCGGGCAGGTGCTTGTCCATGCCGACCGCGATGCCGAGGTCGTGTTCGCCGAGACGGATCGTGTTCGCGGCGAGCGTCAGCGCGCTCGCCGCGGTCGCGCAGCCGTTGTACACGTCGGTGAAGGGGATCCCCGTGAGCCCCATGAGCGCCACGACGGCATCGGGGTTGTCGACCTCGTAGCTGCCCCCGAACGCGAACTGAATGTCGCGCCACGCGACGCCGGCGTCGGCAAGGGCTCGACGGATCGCGACCGCGCCCATCTCGATCCCGGACACGCCGGCGAAGCGGCCGAACGGGTGCAGGCCGACGCCCACGATGGCGACGTCCATCACGCCACCGGCCGGAACGCGAACGTCACGACCTCGTTGCCCTCGTCGTCGGTACGGAACGGCACCACAACGAGCTCCATCTCCATGCCCGACGTCAACGTGTCGGGATCGGCCTCCGTGAGCCGCGTCTCCACTCTCACCTCGCCGGGCAGCTCCACGTACCCGACGCCGTAGGGCACGAACGCGTCGCCCGTCGGCCCCGCGTACGGCGGGGACGGCGGCGGGAATTCCTGCGTCGTCCACGCCCAGAGCCGGCCCCGTCGCCCGAGCGGCTGCTCCTCCATCGCGGTGGCCGCGCACCGGGGACACGACGCCTGGGCCGGGAAGGTCACGATCCCGCACGCCGTGCACCGGCTCCCGATCAGCTGCGGCTCGTCGGCCGGCCACGTGAAGATGCCGTCCGCCACCGGCGTTCGCGCCATCACGTCCCCCGTCCCCCGGTTGTCACGATGGCACCGCTCGGGCCCTGAGCTCGTCCTTGACGACTTTCCCGGTGGCGTTCACGGGGAGCGCCTCGACGATCTCCACGAACCGGGGCACCTTGAAGTTGGCCATCTCACCGCGCGCCCACTCGATGAGCTCAGCCGGCTCGAGCCGAGCGCCCGAATCCAGCACCACGAACGCCATGCCGACCTCGCCGAGGCGCTCGTCGGGCACCCCGATGACGGCCGCCTGCGTCACCCGCGGGTGGCGGAGCAGGAGGTTCTCGATCTCCGCCGGGTACGCGTTGAACCCGCCCACGATGAACATGTCCTTGATACGACCGACGATACGCAGATACCCGTCGTCGTCGATGGTGCCGAGGTCGCCGGTGTGAAGCCATCCGTCGGCGCCGATCGCGTCCGCGGTCGCCTCCGGATCGTCGAGGTACTGCCGCATCACGGTCTCGCCGCGGACCACCACTTCGCCGGGCTCGCCCGGAGCGGTCGTGCCACCGGTTCCGTCGACGGTCCGGACCTCGAACCCCGGCCACGGGACGCCGACCGTGGTCGCAATGTGCTCGAAGTCGTCGTCGGGCTTGCTGCCGGTGACCGTGCCGGCTTCCGTGAGCCCGTACCCGGTGAGGATGCGTTCGAAGGGGAGCTCTTCCCGAACGCGCCGGATCAGCTCGACCGGGATGTCGGCGGCGCCGGTCACCGCGAGGCGCAAGCTCGAGATGTCACGACGGTCGCGGTCGCCGTGCTCGAGCAGCGACTGATAGATGGTCGGCGGTCCCGGGAGCACCGAGATGCCTTCGCGCTCGACCAGCTCGAGCGCGACGGCCGCGTCGAACACCGCGAGCGGGAGGATGGTGGCGCCGCGCATGAGCGACGCGAGACAACCGGCCTTGTAGCCGAAGATGTGGAAGAACGGGTTTGCGATCAGGTAGCGGTCGCCCGCGCGCAAGTCGGCCCAGTCGCACCAGTCGAGGTAGGCCCGCAGCGTCTGACCGTGCGTCATCACCACGCCCTTCGGCTCCCCCGTCGTCCCGGACGTGAACACGACGTCGCTCGGATCGTCGGGGCCGATGGACTCGAGGCGCGCGTCGACGTCTACCTCGCTCACGGCACCGCCACCCGCACGGAACTCGTCCCAGCCCACAGACGCGCTGTCGGCCTCACCCGAAAGGAGGATCGTGCGCTCGAGCGCGGGAAGCGACACGTCGGCGGCCGCCAGCAGCGCCGGGTAGTCGGTGTCGAGGAACCCGCGCACGGTGAACAGCGCGCGCGCCTTGCTACGGGCGAGGACATAGGCCGCCTCGGGACCGCGGAACCTGGTGTTGACAGGGACGAGCACCCCGCCCGCCGTCGTCACGCCGAGGGCGGCGACGATCCACTCGAGCGAGTTCGGGGCCCACACGGCGACGCGGTCTCCGGTTCGGACGCCCCCGGCGAGGAGCGCACGCGCCGCCCCGGTGACCATGGCCGAGAGCGCGGTGAAGTCGACACGCCGACCGCCGTCGACCACGGCCTCCGCCGAACCGTTGCGGCGTGCCGCGTCCCGGACCATGGCGGGGATCGTCGGCCACGTGACCTGGCTCCGCACCCGTCGACCCTCCCCCGCTGGCGAAAACGTTGTTCACAGATTTCGAGAGCGGGGTTATCATAGACCGCGCCCGCCGCCGAGGGAACCGCCGATGCTGGCCGACCACGAGTTCCACGCTTTGACCGTGGTGGACGTCGTCGACGAGACGGCGGACACACGGTCGTTCACGCTCGAGATCCCCTCGGCGCTCGAGTCGACGTTCGCCTACGCCGCCGGGCAGTACTGCACGTTCCGGGCGACCATCGAGGGGGAGCCGGTGGCTCGCTGTTACTCGATGTCGAGCTCGCCCGACGTCGGCGAGCGCCTGACCACGGCGGTCAAGCGCGTCCCCGGCGGGCGGATGTCGAACTGGATGAACGACACGCTCCATCCCGGCGACACCATCGACGTGATGCGCCCGGCGGGGCTCTTCGTGCTCCGCGCGACCGACGCGCCGATCGTGGCGTTCGCCGGCGGCAGTGGCATCACGCCCGTCATCTCGCTCGTCAAGAGCGCACTGGCGACGACGGAACGATCCATCGTGTTGGTGTACGCGAACCGCGACGCGGACGCCGTCATCTTCGCCGACGAGCTCGAGCGCCTGCGCGGTGAGTCGTGCGGCCGGTTGACCGTCCACCACCATCACGACTCGGAACGCGGCTTCCTCGACGCCGCCGGCTGCGCGGCGCTCGTCGACGACAGCGCCCACGCCGACTTCTATATCTGCGGCCCGGGGCCGTACATGGACACCGTCGAAGCCGGGCTCTCGACGCTCGGCATCGGCGCCGAGCAACGGTTCATCGAGCGTTTCGTCGTGCCCGTCCCCGATCCCGTAGTGGAGCAAGCGAGCGTCACCGAATCACTCGTGGTCCGGATCGACCGTCGGAAGAAGACGTTCCCGTACCAGGCCGGGGACACGATCCTGGAGGCCGCCCGGCGCGCCGGTCTGAGCCCGCCCTTCTCGTGCGAGGCGGGCAGTTGTGCAACGTGCATGGCCCACCTCGACCAGGGCTCGGTGACCATGCGCGTGAACAACGCGTTGGCGGCCGACGAGGTCGAGAACGGCTGGATCCTGACGTGTCAGTCGCTCCCGACGAGCGCAGAGATCGTCGTCGACTACGACGCCTGATCCGGCTCTTCGTCGGGCCGCTCCACGAGCTCGCCGGTGTGCTCGTGCAGGCGCGGAGGGGGGCCGTACTCCGCGCCGTGGCCGTCGAACCTCATCGGGCTCGCGACCAGGTGCAACGGTCCTTCTTCGGTGTCGACCGAGACGACCATCCCGCGCGAACGCACGAGCTCGCCGTCGAGCGTGTCCCCGAGGTCCGTCACGGCACCCACGGCGATGCCCAGCGGGCGGAGGCGGTCGGCCCACTCCGCCGCCGGTGCCTCCTTCAATCGGGCGCCGAGCGCGTCGAGCAGCTCCGAGCGGTTGTCGAATCGCGCGTGCATGGTGGCGAAGCGCGGATCGTCCGCCCACTCGGGGCGATCGATCTCCACACACAGCCGCCGCCAGAACTCGTCGTGGGTCACGAACAATGCAAGGTGACCCGAGGCGGTCTCGAAGAGCTGGGCGGGCACGTAGAAGTTGTGCGCGCCGAGCGGCTGGCGCGCGGGGACGTCTCCGCCATTGAGGTACGCCGCCGCCTTGTAGTTGAGCTGCGAGAGCATCACGTCGAACAGCGAGACGTCGACCTGCCCGCCACCGCCTTCGTGCACCTTGGCGACGAGGGCCAGCGCCGCCATGATCGCCGACGAGTTGTCGGCCGCGGAGTACCCGGGAAGCGTCGGCGGCCCCTCGGGCTCGCCGGTCAAGCCGGCGACGCCGACGCCGGCTTGGATCACGTAGTCGAACGCAGGCCATTCGGCCGCCGGGCCCTCGAGGCCGAACCCGGTGATCGCGACGCAGACGATGCGAGGGTTGAATCGGCGCAACGAGTCGTAGTCCAGCCCGAGCTTCCTGATCGTCGACGGACGCAGGTTCACGAGAAGCGCATGAGCCGTCTCGGCGAGCGCGCCGAGCTCGGCCCGGCCCTCGTCCGTCGTGAGGTCGATGTGCACGCTGCGCTTGTTGCGATTCAGGCTCGCGAAGTACACGTTGTGCTCACCGACGTAATCGGATCCCACCTTCCGAGAGATGTCGCCATCGACCGGCTCGATCTTGATGACGTCGGCGCCGAGATCGCCCAGCAGCATGCCGGCGAAGGGGCCCGCAAGCATGTGCCCGACCTCGAGGATCCTGATGCCGGCGAGCGGTCCCGACGAAGCCTCCGTCACGGCGCGTTCAGAGCTCGGGGCAGAGCGAAGCGAGGAAGTCCACGACGCGCTCGCGTGACTCGATGCGCGCTTCACGGTCGCGGCCCAGTGGCAGCACGCGCACGGCCAAGTCCGTGACGCCCGCGTCGCGGAACCTGCGCAGCCGATCGGCGACCGCGGTCTCGTCGCCCGCCGCGAGCACGTCGCCGACGTCGGTCGCGTCGCCGTGCTCGAGCAGCCGTTGATAGTTGGGCGAGTACTCGGCGTGCCCGAGCGCCTGGTTGGCCCACGCACGCGCATCATCGACCTCGTTGTCGGGGCACAGCGCGATCGGCACCCCGGCCACGATTCGCGGGCTCGGCCGTCCCGCCTCGGCCGCGGCCTTGCTGATCCGGGGCAGCACGTGCTCGCCGATCGCGCGCTCGTCCGCCATCCAGAGGATGGTTCCCTCGGCGCGCTCGCCCGCGATGCGGAGCATCACCGGCGCGAGTGCGGCCAGGAGGAGCGGCGTCGGGACGATGTCCGTGACGTCGAGCGGGTTGTGCACGCGGTAACCGTCGTTCTCGACGTCGACCGGGCCCGGGCCGGCGAACGCGGCGTTCAATACCTCGAGGTAGTCGCGTACCTGGCGCGCTGGCTGGTCGTAGGACAGGCCGAGCATGTCCTCGACGATCCAGTGGTGGGAGGGTCCGAGCCCCAGGGTGAACCGCCCTTCGCACACGGCCTGGTTCGACAGCGCCTGTTGCGCCATGGCCACCGGGTGCCGGGTCTGGATCGGCAAGACCGCGGTCCCGAGCTCGACGCGCTCGGTGGCTCGTCCCATGAGGGCGATGGCCGTCAGGGCATCGAAGTCGCCCGGGAGCTGGGGGACCCAGATCGAGTGGAAGCCCGCCTGCTCGGCGGCTTCGGCGTCGGCGACGAGGCGCTCCACCTTCTTCGGGTACCGGCCCTTCTCGGGGCCGATCATCAGCCCGATCCGCATGCACACCCCCCCGAGCGGAATGGCAACGACAACT
Source organism: Acidimicrobiia bacterium (assembly GCA_035938395.1). Classification (GTDB taxonomy): domain Bacteria; phylum Actinomycetota; class Acidimicrobiia; order IMCC26256; family JACDBD01; genus JALZAA01. Next base: position 2,873 of record DASZGY010000004.1, on the reverse strand, counting down.
GGCAATGGCGTTCTCGTTTTTCGAGAACAGTCTTGCACCCGTTCTCGACCATGGTCAATACTCACAGGAAGCGGGCGTTCCGAAGGGGGAGCTCATGGGTCGAGTCGCCGTGGTGACGGGAGCTGCATCCGGCATGGGGCTGGCGGTGGGCCGGCACCTCGCCGAGTCCGGCCACCGCGTCGCGCTGCTCGACCTCGACGGTGACGCTGCCCAGCGCGCGGCCGAAGACCTGCGCGGCGGCGACGCGCTCGCGTGCGAGGTCGACGTCACCGACCGGGCGGCCGTCGACGAAGCGCTGCGGAAGGTCCGCAGCGAGCTCGGGCCCGTCGAGATCATGGTCACGAGCGCGGGGCTGGACGAGTTCGCCCCGTTCACCGACATCACCCCCGAGGCGTGGGCGCGCATCCTCGCGGTCAACCTCACGGGCACGTTCCACTGCCTGCAGGCCGCCGTCCCCGACATGCTGAACGCGGGCTGGGGCCGCATCGTGACCATCTCGTCGTCGAGCGCGCAGTCCGGCGCGGCCAACATGGCGCATTACGTCGCGTCGAAGGGCGGCGTGATCGGCCTGACCAAGGCGCTGGCGGTCGAGCTCGCGCCCCACGGCATCACCGTGAACACCATCCCTCCGGCGATCATCGACACGCCGATGGCGCGCCGCGCCGAGAAGGCGGGCAACGTCCCGAGCATCGAAACAATCGCCGCCGCCACGCCCGTGCGGCGAGCCGGGACGCCCGAGGACATCGCCGCGACCTGCGCGTTCCTCTGCTCCGACGACGCGGGATACATCACCGGGCAGCAGATCGGCGTCAACGGCGGGTGGTACCTATGACGGGAACTGCGGGGCCGCGCCTCGCTCCCCTGCCCGTGGACCGATGGGACGACGACGCCCGCGCGGCGTTGCAGGCCGGGTTCGGGAAGGAGGCGACCGACCGGTTCCTCGACGACGGGCCGGACGCGGTGCGCGTGCCCAACGCGCTCGGCACGCTCCTGCACCACCCCGGGCTCGCCGGCCCCTTCCTCGCCTTCAATCGCGTGCTGTTGTTCACGCCCACACTCGAGCCTCGACTGCGCGAGCTCATGGTCCTGCGGGTGGCGTGGCGGACGCGCTCGACCTACGAGTGGGTCCAGCACGTGCGCCTGGCGCAAAGGTCCGGCGTCACCGAGGCGGAGATCGACGCCGTCGCGCAAGGCGCCGACGCCACATGGACACCGCTCGAGGCCGACGTCCTGGCCGCCACCGACGAGCTGATCGACCGCTATCGAATCGACGACTCGACGTGGTCGCGGCTGGCGGAGCACCTCGACGAGCGCCAGCTCGTGGAGGTCGTGTTCGTCGTGGGCACGTACACGTGCCTGGCCATGGCGTTCAACAGCTTCGGGCTCGAGCTCGACCCCGAGCTGCGAACGCTCGGAGCTCCCCCGCTCCCCGACTCGGAGGACTAGCGAGATGGCTCGCATCGAGAAGCCGCCGGAAGGCAGCTGGACGGCGCACTATCCGGAGCTCGGTACCGGGCCGGTCTCGTACGAGGACTCGATCTCGCCCGAGATCCACGAGCTCGAACGCGAGGCCATCTTCAAGCGCTCCTGGCTGAACGTCGGCCGGGTCGAGCAACTGACCCGCAAGGGGAGCTACTTCACCAAGGAGCTGGCGGTCGCCAACACGTCGATCGTGGTGGTGCGCGGAATGGACGGAGAGGTTCGTGCCTTCCACAACATCTGCCGTCACCGGGGCAACAAGCTCGTGTGGACCGACTTCCCGGGCGAGGAGTCGAGCGGGAGCTGCCGGCAGTTCGTCTGCAAGTACCACGGGTGGAAGTACGAGCTCGATGGTGCGTGCTCGTTCGTGCAGCAGGAGGGCGAGTTCTTCGACCTTGACAAGGCGGACTACGGGCTCGTGCCCGTGCATTGCGACGTGTGGTCGGGATTCATCTTCGTGAACCTGGAGCACGAGCCCCGCCAGTCGCTGCGGGACTTTCTCGGCCCGATGACGACGGCGATCGAGGGCTACCCGTTCCACCTGCAGACGGAGCGCTTCTCGTACCGCGCGGTCGTCCACGCGAACTGGAAGCTGTTCATCGACGCCTTCCAGGAGTTCTACCACGCACCCGTGCTGCACGCGCGCCAGTCACCCGTCGCGTCCCTCCCCGAAGTGCAGGCCGCCGGCTTCGAGGCGCTGCACTACCAACTGGACGGACCGCACCGGCTGGTGTCGACCACCGTCGGCGAGGGGTGGCGGATGCCCCCCGAGATGCTGAAGCCCATGGAGACGGTGACGCGCAGTGGCCTGTTCGGTCCGTGGGACGCGCCCGATCTCGGTCCCGACCCGTTGCCAGCGGGCGTCAACCCCGCCGACCGGAAGAAGTGGGGTCTCGACTCGTTTCAGGTCTGGCCGAACTTCGTGATCCTGATCTGGGAGCGGGGTTGGTACCTCACGTACCACTACTGGCCGACGTCGCACAACGCTCACGTGTTCGAGGGGAACCTCTACTTCGTCCCGCCGAAGAACGCGCGCGAGCGCCTCGCCCAGGAGATGGCCGCGGTCACGTTCAAGGAGTACGCGCTCCAGGACGGCAACACGCTCGAGGCGACGCAGACCATGCTCGAGTCGCGCGTGGTGACCGCCTTCCCGCTGAACGACCAGGAGATCCTCTGCCGGCACCTGCACAAGGTCGCGGCCGACTGGGTCGACGACTACACGCGCGAACGCGTAGAGGTGGGTGCGCGATGAGCGAATCGCTGCTGCCCGGCGAGTTCTCCGAGATGGAACCCTTCGCCCCGACGTGGTGCCTGCCGACGGAGCGGGAGCGGTTCGCGCAACGGATGACGAGCTCGATGGAGGACATGCAAGCCTTCTACGACGCCTTCTTCCC
>DASZGY010000003.1:0-5917 GCA_035938395.1 Acidimicrobiia bacterium | reverse complement strand
GCCCTCCCGGTTACGGTGACGACGTGAGCGCGCTGGTCGGGCTCATGGGCGCCGTCGCAAGCTCCGGCTTTGCGACGACGGTCGGCAAAGCCGCCGTCGCCGCGCCCCCGGCGCCGTCGTGGGACATTCTCGTCACCGACTGGTCGCTCGACGTGGCCTTCCCGTTCGTCGTCATCCTCGCGGCCGCATACGTCATCGGAGTGCGGCGGCTCCACGCCCACGGCCGGTCGTGGCCGGCGACCAGGACGGCGGCCTTCCTCTCCGGCCTCGTCGTCGTCCTCGTCGCCACCGAGTCGGGGGTCGCCGCCTACGACCGGGTGCTGTTCAGCCTCCACGTCGTCCAGCACATCCTGCTCGGGATGGTGGCGCCGCTGCTCCTGGTCCTCGGCGCGCCGGTCACGCTGGCACTTCAAGCCGGTTCCCGTGCTTCGCAACGCCGCATCCTGCGCGTCCTGCGCAGCGCTCCGGCGCGAGTGCTCACGCACCCGTTGACGGCGTGGTTGCTGTTCGGCACGAGCATCGTGACGCTGTACTTCACGCCGCTGTACGAGCTGTCGCTGCGCAACGGATGGTTCCACGTCGCTACGCACGCGTACTTCCTGCTGGCCGGGTGCTTGTTCCTGGCCCATGTCGTCGGCCTGGACCCGATCCCGCACGCGCTCGGCTACGGAGCACGCCTGCTCTACGTGGTGGTGCTGTTGCCGTTCCACACCTTCGTCGGTGTCGCGCTCCTCACGATGAACAAGGTCATCGCGGCCGGTTGGTACGACCACGTCGATCGCACGTGGGGCGCCCGACCGCTCGCCGACCAGCGGACCGGCGCCGGGCTCCTGTGGATCGCGGGGGAGCTGTTCGGCCTGCTCTGCATCGGGATCGTCGTGCACCAGTGGATGAGCGCCGAGGAGCGGGCCGCCGCTCGCCACGACCGCCACCTCGATCTCGAGGCGGCCGCCTCGCAGGGGGATCGCTAGCATCGCCAGAGCCGGGCCCGCGACCGCGAAGGGATCGCTTGCATGGAAGTCCGCATCGGTGTCGTGCACACGCCGAAGGAGCTGACTCTCGACCTCGACGGCGGCGTCGAGGAGGCGTTCAAGACGATCGACAAGGCGATCAAGGGCGGGGAGACGATGGTGTGGCTCATCGACACGAAAGGCCGACGCGTCGGCGTCGCTCTCGACAAGCTGGCCTACATCGAGGTCGACTCGGAAGAGGGATCGAAGCGGGTCGGCTTCGGCGGCATCTGACTCGTGCGACCCGCGCCCGACCTCCTGGCGCGGCGCCTGCTGTTCTTCACCGGTAAGGGCGGGGTCGGCAAGAGCACGGTGACCGCGGCGACCGCGCTCCTCGCCGCCGAACAGGGCCAGCGCGTGCTCGTCGTCGAAGCCGACGACAAGGGCGCCATTCCCGGCAGCTTCGAGCAGCCGTCGGTCGGCTTCGAGCCGCGCGAGGTGTACCCGGGCGTCTGCGCGATGGCGATGCGCACCGAGGACTCGCTGAGGGAGTACCTCAAGCTCAACCTGCGCGTGCCCGTGCTCGGACGGCTGGGCCCGCTGGCACGCGTCCTGGACTTCGTGGCGACGGCCGCGCCCGGCGTGAAGGAGATCCTGACCGTCGGCAAGGTGTGCTGGGAGGTGCGCGAGTCGATCGAGGGCCGAGCGGATTGGGACCTCGTCGTCGTGGACGCCGCTGCCACCGGTCACATCATCGGCCAGCTCGACGCGCCCCGCGCCATCCAGGAGCTGGTCTCGGTGGGCATGGTGCGCGAGCAGACCGACTGGATGGTCGAGTTGCTCTCCGATCCCTCGGTGACGAGCCTCAACGTCGTCGCCACCCCCGAGGAGATGCCCGTCAACGAGACGATCGAGCTCGTGCAACGGGCGCGCGTCGAGCTGACGGTGCCGCTCGGCGCCGTCGTCGTGAACCGCGTCCTCCCCGAGCTCTTCACCCACACCGACGAGGCCACGTTCGAGGCGCTGCGCGCCGACGACGCGAGGGCGGTCCTCACCTCGCGGGTCGGATCGGGCGCGACCGCGGTACTCGACGCCGCCCGCCTCGCGGTGTCGTTACGCAGGACCCGCGCCGTCCACCTCGCCGAGCTCCGCCAGGCCGTCGAGCTCCCGATGCTCTACGTGCCCTACCTCTTCGTGCGCGACCAGGGCCTGAGGGTCACGAAGATGATCGCCGACGCGCTCGCCCAGGAGCTCGGGCTGTGACCGCCGCCGAGTCCCGGGCCACGAGCATCGAGTCGCTGCTCGCCACCAAGGAGATCGTCATCTTCTGCGGGTCGGGCGGTGTCGGCAAGACCTCGGTCGCCGCGGCCGCCGGCGTCGCCGCCGCCACCCGTCTGGGCGGCAAGGTGCTCGTGCTCACGATCGACCCGGCGCGCCGGCTGGCGAACGCGCTGGGCCTCGAGGACTTCGGCAACGTCGAGAAGCCGGTGCCGGTCGAGGCGTTCAAGGCGGCGGGTCTCGAGCCCCGCGGGCAGTTGCACGCCGCGATGCTCGACACCAAGCGCTCGTGGGACGAGCTCGTGCTCCGCCACGCGCCCGACGAGGAGACCGCCTACCGCATCCTCGAGAACCGCCTCTACACGAACATCACCGGCCGGTTCGTACAGAGCCACGATTACATCGCGATGGAGCGGCTCTTCGACGTGCACGCCGCCGGGCGGTACGACCTCATCATCATCGACACGCCGCCGACTCGGAACGCGATCGACTTCCTCGAGGCGCCCAAGCGGATGGCCGATTTCTTCGGCGGCCGGCTCCTGCGCTGGCTCACCATGCCGTACCGGATGGGCGGGCGGCGCGGCGCGCGCGTCATCAACGTCGCCAGCCGGCCCTTCTACCAAGTGGCCGATCGCATCCTCGGCAGCCAGTTCCTCCAGGACATCGCCGAGTTCTTCCTCAGCTTCCAGTCGATGTACGACGGGTTCGCGCGCCGCGCCGAGGAGGTCGAGCGCCTCCTGCACGACCGGCGCACGACGTTCGCGGTCGTGACCACCCTCGAGGGCGCGCCCCTACGAGAGGCGCAGTTCTTCTGCGAGCAGCTCACCAAACGCGATTTCCATCTCGGCGCGCTCGTCCTCAACAAGACGTTGCCCGAGTACCTGCTCTCGGCCGACGGCGCCCGCGCCGCCGACGCCCTCGCGGCCGAGGCGGGACCGATCGCGGAGGAGCTCGCGGGCACCGGCGTGGCCGAGCTGGCGGACACACCACGCACGGCTCGCGTGCTGCGGACCATCGGCGAGTCGTTCAAGAACTTCGCCGTGGTCGCAACGCGCGAAGCGGAGCTCAAGACCGAGCTCGCTCGCGTGCCGGACGTCGTCGCGAACGTCCCGAACTTCGAGATCGACATCTACGACGTCGCCGGGTTGGCTCGCATCGGGGACGCCCTCTTCGGAGGTTGAACCGGCCTCACGAACGTCGCCGGTACCATCAGCGCGGAGCGGGAGCCGGCGACCGCGACCAGAGACAGTGCCGGAGCTTGCGACGGCGACAGGAGAGAGAGTTGACGCTCGGGTTCGAGCTGGCGCGCACGAACACCGCCCTCGGCGGGTCGCCGCTCGCGCACGCCCGCCGGCTCATGGCGTCGTGGCAGGTGCTCGCCGACCTCTGCTTCGCCGACCTCCTGTTCCTCGCCGCCATCGAGGGTGAAGAGGGGCATCGGTTCGTCGTGCTCGGCCAGGTGCGCCCGACCACCGACCAGACGCTGTACACGGACGACATGGTCGGCACCGTCGTCGGCGAGGTGGAGCGGCCGCTGATCAGCCGGGCGTGGCGGGAGGGGGAGATCGTCGAGGGCGAGACCAAGGCGCTCGGCTCGACCGAGCGGGCCCGGATCAAGTGCATCCCGGTGCGCTGCGAGGGAAGCTTGATCGGGCTCGTCACCCGCGAGACACCCCTCCAGTTCGGTCGCCGGGCGGGCTCGCTCGAACGCAAGTACTTCGAGGTGTTCGACCGCTTCGCCCGGATGATCGCCGAGGGCAGCTTCCCGTTTCCGCGCGACGAGGTCGAGTTCGAGGACGCGCCGCGCGTGGCGGACGGTGTGATCATCCTCGACGGCGACGCCCAGATCCGCTTCGCGAGCCCGAACGCGATCAGCTCCCTGCACAGGATGGGGATTCACGCGTACGCGTCGGGTCAACGGCTGGCCGAGATCGGGTTCGACCAGGATGCGGTCGACGCCGCGCTCGCCGCCCGGCTCCCGGTCACCGAAGAGGTCGAGCGGGGCGACACGTCGATTCTGATCCGCGCCCTCCCGCTGCTCGAAGCGGGCGACGCAGTCGGTGCGTTGGTGCTGATGCGCGACGTCACCGACTTGCGCCGCCGAGACCGCATGCTGCTCTCGAAGGACGCCACCATCCGCGAGATCCACCACCGGGTGAAGAACAACCTGCAGACGATTGCAGCCCTCCTTCGGCTTCAGGGCCGCCGGCTGGCGTCGGAGGAGGCCCAGGACGCGATCGAAGAGTCGGAGCGGCGCATCCGGTCGATCGCCATCGTGCACGAGACGCTCTCGCGAGACGCCGGAGACGTCGTGCCGTTCGGCGACGTCGTGAAGCCGCTCGTGCGGACCGTGGAGGAGACCGTCTCGACCCCCGACGTGGCCCTACGGTTCGAGGTCTCCGGCGACGCCGGCAACCTGCGGGGGGATGTCGCCACCGCGCTGGCGGTGGTGCTCAACGAGCTGATGCAGAACGCGGTCGACCACGCCTTCCCGCGCGACGGCGCGGCCCCGACCGAGGGCAGCGTCCTCGTGCAGCTGGCGCGTCTCGACGGCGAGCTCGTCGTCGAGGTGATCGACGACGGCATCGGGCTTCCCCCCGGGTTCACCGTCGAGTCGTCGAAGGGGCTCGGCCTGTCCATCGTCCAGGCGCTCGTGAACGGCGAGCTCGGCGGGTCGATGGAGATCGGCCCCTCGGCGCGCGATTCCGGTGGAACGCACGTGCGCCTGCGGGTGCCGCTGGCGCCCAGCGCGCCTGTCGAGTTGTGAGCGGCGCCCCCCGCGAGGGGACGGCCCTAGCTGGCGGCGCGGCGTTGCTTCGCCAGCCACGCCTTGCGCAGCTTGCGGCGTTCCTCTTCGGTCGTGCCGCCCCAGACACCCGCCTCCTGATTGGTCGCGAGCGCGAACTCGAGGCATTCCTCGTTCACGTCGCAGGCGGTGCAGATGCGTCTGGCCGTCTCGATCTGCTCGAGGGCAGGGCCGGTGCTCCCGATGGGGAAGAAGATGTCAGGGTCGGAATCGCGGCACGCAGAGCGACCGCGCCACGCGTCCACGTCCCAGTCATGAGTTCTGATCCAAGTGAGCGCCACGAAGCCTCCGGTACTCGTGGTCGTCGTGCGAGTTGCGCACGAGAGTTCGTGCGCACTTTCACAAGCATCCTCGGGCTGCCCACCTCGAGGCAATACCGAAGGGTATTGACCGTTACGGGAGCGCGCAAGGGGCAATTTTCGCGTGAACCGCCGGTTCGCGGCGGTTGACGGTGCCGGTCCCGCGCGTGCTCGCTCATCGGGGTGCTGCCCGGGTGGCGCCCGAGAACACGGTGGAAGCGTTCGTGGCCGCGAGCGCCCTCGGTGCCGACGGAGTCGAGCTCGACGTCCACCGCACCGCCGACGGTGCGCTGGTCGTCCACCACGACGCCGACGCCCACGACGTCGGCGTGCTCGCGGAGCGAACCGAGGCCGAGATCCGCGCCGCCCGCCCGGAGATCCCCACGCTCGAGGCGGCGCTCGATGCCTGCGCAGGGATGCTCGTCAACATCGAGGTGAAGAACCTGCCCGGCGACGCCGACTACGACCCGGGGGAGGGGGTGGCCGGCGCGGTCGTCGAGCTCCTCGTCCGGCGCGGCCGTCGTGATGACGTGCTGGTCTCGTCGTTCAACCTCGAGTCCGCCGATCGCGTGCGCGAGCTCGAC
>DASZGY010000002.1:0-22689 GCA_035938395.1 Acidimicrobiia bacterium | reverse complement strand
CGCCGTGGTCGGAGCGGGCGCGATCGGTCTGGCGGCGGCGGCCGTTGCCCGCTCTATGGGCTGCACGGTCGACGTGCTCGCGCGGCACGACGCGCAGCGTGAGGCGGCCGAGCGCATCGGCGCCGGCACTGCACCGGAGGGGGAGTACGACGTCGTGGTCGACGCCGCCGGCACCGATTCCGCGCTCAAGGTGTGCTTCAGACTGCTGCGGCCGGGCGGCACCGTCGCCTTGGTCGCGAGCTACTGGGAGCCGGTCACCTTTCCCCAGTTCTTCTCGATCAAGGAACCGGTTGTCTTCGGCTCGAACATGCACGGCCACGACGAAACCGGTCGCGACATGGATGCGGCGGCGCGCGTCCTCGCCGACTCTCCTGAGATCGCGGCGGCGATGATCACCCACCGCTTCCCGCTCGACCGCGCCGATGACGCGTTCACGGTGGCCGCCGACCGCGCCGGCGGCGCGATCAAGGTGTTGCTCGAGCCGTAGGAACGCGGGGGACTGTGCTCACCATCGACGAAGTTGCTCGCATGGCGGCGGACTTGGCGGAGGTCGTCGAAGGTCGCCGTCACGGCAATCGGACATGGGCAGTCGCGGGGAAGGCCTTCGCCTGGGAACGACCGTTCAGCAAGGCGGACGTCAAGCGGTTCGGGGACGCGGAGCCTCCCGACGGGCCGATCCTCGCCGTCCGGGTCGAGGACCTCGGCGAGAAGGAGGCGGTACTCGCCGCGCACCCCAAGGCGTTCTTCACGATTCCGCACTTCGATGGTTACGCGGCCGTTCTCATCCAACTGAAGAAGGCCACGAAGCGGCCTGTGCGCGAAGCGCTTACTGACGGTTGGCTGGCGTGCGCGCCGCCCCGTCTCGTGAAGGAGTTCCTCGCGCGGTAGCCGTCTCGGGGTCGATGTAGTGGAGCAGCCGCCGCGCCGCGAAACCCGCCAGCACGAGGGCGACGAGCACCGCGGCGGCGACGAGCACCGCGCGCACGCCGACGATGTCGGCGATCACGCCCATCAGGATCGTCCCGAGCGGGAAGCCGGTTCCGAACGTCATCAGCCAGAGACTCGTGATCCGGCCACGGATGTGGTCATCGGAGAGTGCCTGGATCGTGCTGTGGTCGATGGCTACGACGGTGACGTAGGCCGCGCCGAACGCCAGCATGAACAGCACGGCCACCGCGACGCCGGGCGCGAGCCCGATGCCGAGCACCGAGATGGCGGTGAGCGCGAGGCCGCCCGCGAGCAGCCGGCTCGGAAGCACGCGCTCGTCGAGCGAACCGATCACGAACGCGATCGCCACTGCGCCCACGCCGAACGAGCCGAGCAGCAGTCCGTACGCCTCCGAGCCGACGTCGAGCACGTCGACTGACAGCACCGGGATGAGCTGGACGACGGGCGCGGCGAGGAGAGCGAACGCGGCGTGCGTGCCGATCGCCACCTGGAGCCCGGGCTCGTTCCGCAGATACCGCACGCTCTCCTTGAAGCCGCCGTAGACGCTCGGCCGGTCTTCGCCCTCGGGCGGGGCGGGCGCGGTGTCGGCCGAAGTCATGAGCAGCAGCGCTACCAGCACGAGCACGAAGCTCAGCGCATTGATGAGGAAGCAGATGCCGGCACCCACCCACGCGATCAACAGCCCGGCGATCATCGGGCCGGCGGCGCGGGCCACGTTGAACTGCACGGAGTTGAGCGTCACCGCGTTCTGGAGGAAGGGCCGCGGCACGAGCTCGGGCACGATCGACTGCCAAGCAGGCACGTTCAGCGCGATGAGCACGCCGCCGGCGAGCGACACCGTGAACAGCACCCAGTACGAGCCGTAGCCCGCTTCCCACAGACCCCAGAGCGCGAACGCCTGCACCATCAACAACGTCTGGGTGACGAGCAGCAGGCGACGCCGCGGGAACCGGTCTGCGAGCGCGCCGCCCACCGCTCCGAGCAGCAGGAGCGGCACGACGCTGATGAACGCGATCAGCGTCACCTTTGCCGCGCTGCGCGTGGCGACGGCCACGACCCAGAGCAGCGCCGCCAGCTGCATGTTGTTGCCGATGCTCGAGCCGATCGCGCCCACCCAGAACACGCGGAAGTCGTGGAAAGAGAGCGCGCGCAGTGATCGGGGGAGCGGCCGGGTCAGGTCGGGCTCGAGCGCGGGCGCCTGAGCGTCGAAGGCGGCTTGGGTCACGCCGCGACCAGGCCTACCCGGCAGGGACGCCGGCGACCTCGACGGTCTCGGTGTCCTGCCCGGACCTCAGGAGCGCGCCGGGCCGGTCGCCCGTCAGCGCTCCGCCCGCGACGATCTCGGTCCCGTTGACGAGGACATGCTCGATGCCCTCGGCCTCGGCGTACAGCCGGCCCGCGCCCGCGGGCAGGTCGTGGCGCGTGTGCACGGGACCGGGACCCACGCGGTTCTCGTCGAAGACGACCATGTCGCCGTACCAGCCCTCGGCGATCCGTCCCCGGTCGCGGATGCCGTAGAGGCGCGCCTGCACGTCGGTGAGGAGATGCACGGCCTCGTCGAGCGGGAGCAGCTCGTGCGCACGGTTCGCGGCGAGGAGCGACGTCGAGTAGCTGAACGTCGCCAGCATGTCGAGGTGCGCGCCGGCGTCGGACGCGCCGACGACGACACGCGGGTCGCGCCACGCCTCGGACCGCAGCCGCCACGACTCCGGGTCGTCTCCACGCGCGGGCGGCATGAGCACGGTGCGGAGGTCATCGGCGACGACTAGGTCGAGCAGCGCGTCGAACGGGTCGGCGCCGCGCTCGGCCGCGACATCGGCGACGGTGCGACCCGACAGGGCCTGGTTCTCGGGCGCGAAGGTCTCGCCGATCTGCAGCCGGTCCCAGCGCAGCATGGCGGGGAACAAGCCGGTTTCGGACTCGGCGCTCTCGCGCAGCCGCCGGCGCACGTCGGGATCGGTCAGCGCCCGCATCTTCTCCTCGTCGGGCAGCGCCATGGTCGGGCCCCAGCCCGGCAGCGCGTCGAAGAGGAACCCGGACCGGAAGTTGAGATGCAGCTGCATCACCGCCGGCACCGTGAGCGCGAGCACGCGCCCGCCTTGCTCGGCGGCGCGGTCAGATGCTTCGAGCTGAGCGCGGTACGCATCGCTCCCGCCCCCGACCACGAGCACGTTCCAGTTCAGCGGCCGGCCCGCGGACGCCGACATGGCCGCCATGAGCGCGACGTGCTCGTCCGAGAAGGGACCGACCGTCGGAATGAACTCCAACGTCGTACCCGGATGTTCGCCGACGACGCTCGACAGCGCGACGAGCTCGTCGCGTGTGGCCGCGCGCGACGGCACGGGTTCGCCGTCGCCGTCGTTGTGGGTCGGCGCCTGCGACGACGAGAACCCCAGGCCACCGGCCGTGAGCGACTCGCCGAGCATTCTGCACATCGTGGCGACGTCGTCGTCGGTGGCGGGCTCGTGGCTGCGATCGCCCATGGCGACCCGTCGCAAGGCCGAGTGTCCGACGAGGAACCCGGCGTTCACCGCCAGCGTGCCGTCGAGGCGGTCGAGGTACTCCCCGAAGGTCTGCCAGTCCCACGGCACGCCGGCGGCGAGGGACTCGAGGGGCATGCCTTCGACTCGGGAGAGCATGCGCATGAGGTAGTCGGCTTCGCTCGCCGCCAGCGGCGCGATCGTGAAGCCGCAATTGCCGCCGACGACCGTCGTGACGCCGTGCAGCGGCGACGGCGTGAGCGCCGGGTCCCAGAACGCCTGCGCGTCGTAGTGCGTGTGGATGTCGACGAAGCCGGGGGCGACGACGAGGCCGGACGCATCGATCGTGCGCGTCGCCGGCTCGTCGATCTTGCCGATGGCGACGATGCGCCCGTCCCGGATCCCGACGTCGGCCTGGCGCCGCCCCGTACCCGTCCCGTCGACGACGCTTCCGCCGGCGATCTTCACGTCCAGCATGGTTGCCACCTTTCAGGGAAGGCCGAGCAGTTTGGCGGCCTCGTCGGGCGTGGCGACGGCGCGGCCGACGTCGTTCGCGAGCGCGACCGCGTTGCGCACGAGCTCCTCGTTGGTCGGTTTGCGTGCGCCGGCGTGGTCCTCGAGCCCGACGCGGACGTGCCCACCTCGCTCGAGCGCCACCTTGGCGATCCCGCTCTCGATGACGTCGCCCCCGAGCACGGCGACCGCCCACGGTACGTCGCAACCGTCGAGCAGCTCGAGATACGCGTCGAGCGCGGTGGGCGTCGGCCGGAATCCGAAGCCGGACAGGAAGCCGTCGTCACCGCCGAAGTAGAACTTCACCATCGCCCCGGCCGGGAGGCGTCCGGCTCGCCACCATGCGAGCACGCACCGCAGGAACCCGGGCTCGTAGATGGCGATGCTCGGACCGAGGCCGTACCGGTCGCACAGGCCGAACTGGTGGGCGACGTCGTCGAACGAGTTCGCATACACGATCCCGGACGCCGGGAGCCCGTCCGATCCGAGGCCGCCGAGGTTCACGGAGCCCGGGTCGCACAGCGACAGGCGCATCAGGCGCGACTCGGCGAGCGGCCCGATGTGGGCGAACGACGCCTCGACGTCGGCACCCGCGTTCGTGGTCGGGTAGAAGAGCGCGTCGGGCCGTTCTTCCAGCGCAGGCCGCCATCCCTCGAGGTACCGCTCGGCCGCGCGGTCTCCGTCCAGCCCGAACGAGTCGATGTGGTTGTGCACGACGGCGGCGCCGGCGGCGAAGCAGCGAAGCGCGTCGTCCGCGATCTCGGCCGGCTCCTTCGGGGTGTTCGGGTTCTGCTTCTTGCTCGTCACCCCGTTGATCGCAGCCTCGATGATCACCGGCTCGGCCATCAGGATTCCCCCACTTCCCTGCAGAACTGGAACTCGTTGCAGTCTGCTGAAGCCCGACGGTAGCGTCCAGATTCCTGCGCATCGACCTCACCGGCGAGCAGCGCGAGCTGCAACGAGAGCTGCGCGACTACTTCGAGCAGCTGATGACGCCGGCGCGCCGCGCGGCCCTTCCTGGTCCCGAGGCCGGGGGCGACGCCTACCGCGACCTCGTCCGGCAGATGGGCACCGACGGGTGGCTCGGCATCGGCTGGCCGAAGGAGTACGGCGGCCAGGGCCGAACCCCGGCCGAGCAGTTCGTCTTCTACGACGAGGCCCAACGCGCCGGCGTCCCGATGCCGTTGGTGACGCTCAATACGGTCGGGCCGACCCTCATGCGCTTCGGGAATGACGAGCAGAAGGCGTACTTCCTCCCGCTCATCCTTGCCGGCGAATTGCACTTCGCCATCGGTTACACCGAGCCCGCCGCCGGGACCGACCTCGCGTCGCTGCGTACCCGCGCCGTGCGCGATGGCGATCAGTACGTCGTCAACGGACAGAAGGTCTTCACCACGGGCGGAAACGATGCCGACTGGGTGTGGCTCGCGTGCCGCACCGATCCCGACGCCCCGAAGCACAAGGGCATCTCGATCCTGCTCGTCGACACGAGCGACCCGGGGTACAAGCACTCGCCGATCCACCTGCTCGGCGGCGGCTTCACGAACGTCACCTACTACGAGGACGTGCGCGTGCCGGCGTCGTCGCTCGTCGGCAAGGAGAACGAGGGCTGGAAGATGATCACGAACCAGCTCAACCACGAGCGCGTGGCGCTCGCCCCTGCGGGCATGATCGACCGGCACCTCCAGGCCGTGCTGCGCTGGGCGAAGCAGACGCGCCTCGCCGACGGCCGGCGCGTCATCGACCAGGAGTGGGTGCGGATCTCGCTGGCACGCGTGCACGCCCACGTCGACGCGCTCAAGCTGGCCAACTGGCAGGTCGCGTCGGCGCTCACCGACGGCGACCTCAATCCCGCCGACGCCTCGGCGATGAAGGTGTTCGGCACGGAGCTCCGTGTCAGCGCGCTGCGAGCCCTGATGGACGTGGTGGGGGAGTCGGCCTCGCTGCGTGGCGACGCCGCCGGCGCGGCGTTGCACGGTCAGCTCGAAGCTGCGTACCGGCAGGCGCCGGTGGGCACCTTCGGCGGCGGCGTGAACGAGGTGCAGCGGGAGATCATCGCCCTCGCCGGCCTGGGAATGCCACGGGCACCCCGATGATCGAAGGCTTCCTGTTCGTGCTGACTCTCGTCACGGCGCTCGGCTGCGGCCTGATCGCCGGCGTCTTCGTCGCGTTCTCGACGTTCGTGATGCGGGCCCTCGCGCGGCCGGTCTACCTCCGCCTGAGGCCGTACATGTCGAGTGATCGCTGCTCGATGGTCGCTTCGCTCGAGCCGTCGGCGTAGGCGGGGGACACCAGCGGCGCGGCCCGCTCGACCCGGACGAGGACCACCGACTTGATGCGCGCTTGATCGGTGCCGCGCTCCGACTCGTACCACTGCACGACGTCCTCGAAGACGGGACCGTCGCGATGCACCGCGGCCGGGCCCTTGAACCGGTAGCCCTTCCGCCGGATCGGGTCCACGACGTTCACCTCGACCACCGTGTTGCCCGCCTCGATGTTGGCGACCGTCCCGGGCGAGTACAGGTCGAGGAAGACGAGGTGTTGGTCGTCCCAGACCGCGGTGGTGCCCTTCGGCGACAGGTTGGGCGTGCCGTCCGGGCACACGGTCGCGACGTATCCCAGCCGCTGCTCTCGCACGACCCGCTTCATGTCGTCGTCGAGCACTGCGAGCATCGTCCCCGGATGTTCGACCAGGAGCAAGCTGGGCGGTTCTAGGCCGAGCTGCGCGTCGCGTGCACGACCGTGCTCGTGAAGGAGACGAGGATCTGGTCGCCGTCGAGGACCGGGTCGAACCCGGTCGCATCGCCCCCCGCCAAGTCGGCTCGTAATGCTGACATGACCGCCTCGCGATCGGCGGCGGCGGTCAGGATGTGGTCGACGGGAATCGCGAATGGGTCCGATGTCTCGCCGTAGGCGATGGGTCCGACGGTCGAGCGGAGAAGCTCGGCCACCTCGGGTTCGAGCAACGTGCGGGCGTGGGAGGGGTCGAGGTTGCGGTGTACCTGGTCGAAGCGTTCACGAGCCTCGGCGCTCGTCGCGACCATGTCGCTCACGACGACCCGACCCTCCGGCCGGCAGACCCGGGCCATCTCGGCGACCGGTCGCTCGGGATCCAGGAAGTGGTGCATTGCGCCCCGACATACGACCAGATCGAACGACGCGTCGAGGAACGGAAGCTCGGCCGCGTTGCCTTCCTGGAGGAGCACGTTCGTGATGCCGGCCTCGCGCAGCCGATCCGCGCCGACCTCGAGCAGCGAGGGGGTCAGATCGAGGCCGACGACCTGGCGTACGTGCGGCGCCGCTTGCTCGGCGACATGCGCGGCGCCGCAGGCGACGTCGAGGACGATCATGTCCGGCTCGAGCGGCTCAAGCCACGCCAAGGGCGAGTGTGGTCGCCGGGCGAACGGTGAGTGCTCGCCGCCGAAGATCGCCGCCTGCTTCTCGAACGACGACCGAACGACCGAGTCGTGATCACTCGCGCACATGGTGCCCTGCTAGTCGAACTGTGGGATGACGCGCTCGCCGAGGAGCTCGATCGAGCGCATCACCTTCTCGTGCGGGATCTTGTACGGGTTCACGAGGCACAGCAGCAGGTCGCAGCCGGACGCCTGGTAGCGCTCGGCGAGCTCGACGCACCGCTCGGGGTCACCGACCACCGCGGCCCCGCTCTCGCGCAGGTACTCGAAGTCGAGGTGGTCGAGCGAGCCGTCCTTGTCGAGCTGAGCCATGTGCTCGGCGTAGCTGTACGTCCCGAGGTCCTTCCCCGCCTGCCAGTCGACGAGCGAACCGATGTGGCGGACAGCGGTCTTGATGTACCAGGGAAAGGATTCTTCGGCGTCGGAGAAGGCCTGCTCGTTGCTGTCTGCGCAGTGGACCATCGTGAACGTGGCGGCGCGGTCGTTGACCTCCTTCCCGACCGGCTTCTCGCACTCGTCGAGGCCTTCGCGGTACATCGCGATGCGCTCGACGAGGTCTTCGGGCGGCACACCGACGGTGAACGAGCACAGCCCGATTCCATGGCGACCGATCTCGCGGTGACCGTCGGCGCTGCTCGTGGCACCCCACAGCGGCGGGTGCGGCTTCTGCAGCGGCTTGGGCTGCACGCGGCGCGGGCCGCCCATACGCCAGTACTTCCCATCGGCTTGGTAGTACTCGTTCGTCCACGCGCCGACGATGTGCTCGAGCGCCTCCGACCACATGGCGCGCGTGTCGTGCGGGTCGATGTCGAACCCTTCGATCTCGGCGCGGGTCGACGAGCGACCGGTCCCGAACTCGACGCGGCCGTCCGAGATCAGGTCGAGCACCGCCGCCGACTCCGCGCTGCGGATCGGGTGGTTGTACGGCTTCGGGAGCAGGCGCACTCCGTACCCGAGGCGCATCGTGGACGTCCTCGCGGCGATCGCGCCGTAGAGGACCTCGGGGTTGGAGCAGTGCGAGTACTCCTCGAGGAAGTGGTGCTCGACGGTCCAGAAGGAATGGAAGCCGGCCTGCTCGCCGAGCACCGCCTGCTCGAGCGTGTTCTTGTACGCGGCGTGCTCCTTGCCGTCCGTGAACGGCTTCGCCACCGGGATCTCGTAGAACAACGCGAACTTCACGGACCGGCCCCCCGCCTTGACGACTAGAACACGTTTCAGTGAGCATACCGTCGTGGGTCGCCTCGACGGCAAGGTCGCGCTGGTGACGGGCGCCGCGTCGGGGATCGGTCTGGCGTGCGCCCGCCGCTTCGGTGACGAGGGAGCGAAGGTCGTCGGCGTCGACCTGCAACCGGGACCCGACGGTGACGTGCGCGTGGCCGACGTCGCCGACGAATCGTCGATCCGCGACGCCGTCGACGCCGTCGTGCACGACCACGGCCGCCTCGACGTGGTGGTGAACGCTGCCGGCGTCGCCGGCGGCGGACCGATCCACCTGCTCGACGCGGCCGAGTGGGAGCGCGTGATCCGAGTGAACCTCACCGGGACGTTCCTCGTGTGCAAGCACGCGCTCACGCACATGGTCGAGCAGAAGTCGGGGAGCCTCGTCAACATCTCCAGCATCGAGGGCGTCGAAGGCACGGAGGGCGGCAGCTCGTACAACGCGTCGAAGGGCGCGGTCGTGCTGCTCACGAAGAACCTCGCCATCGACTACGGGCGTGTCGGCGTGCGCGCCAACTGCATCTGCCCCGGGTTCATCGAGGGCACGACGATGTTCGAATCGGTCATGTCGCTCGAGGGGATGGCGAACGTGCGCGAGCAGTACCGGGAATCGCACATGCTCGGCCGCTTCGGGCGTCCGGACGAGATCGCGTCGGCGGCCGCCTTCCTCGCTTCTGACGACGCGTCGTTCGTGACCGGGCACGCGCTCGTCGTCGACGGCGGCTTCACCGCCGGGATGCGCACGGGCGTTCTCGAACCGCTGGGCCTGTAGGTTGGAGGTCTGATGTATATCGGCTACAGCGAAGAGCAGGAGCAGCTTCGGCGTGAGCTCCGCGCCTACTACGACAAGCTGCTGACACCAGAGGTCGAAGAGGGTCTCGCCCGAGGCCACGGCATCGGCCCGGTGAACCGTGAGGTCGTCCGCCAGATGGGCCAGGACGGTTGGCTCGGCATCGGCTGGCCGAAGGAGTTCGGCGGCCAGGGCCGCTCGGCCATCGAGCAGTTCATCTTCTTCGACGAGTCGATGCGCGCCGGCGCACCCGTGCCGATGCTCACGATCAACACGGTCGGGCCGACGATCATGGACTTCGGCACCGAAGAGCAGAAGGCCGAGTTCCTGCCCCGGATCCTGAAGGGCGAGGTCCACTTCTGCATCGGCTACACCGAGCCCGGCGCCGGCACCGACCTCGCCGCGCTCACCACCAAGGCCGTGCGCGATGGCGACGAGTACATCATCAACGGCCAGAAGATGTTCACGAGCCTCGCCGGCGGCGCCGACTACTGCTGGCTCGCCGTCCGTACCGACCCGGAGGCGAAGAAGCACAAGGGCATCTCGATGTTCATCGTCCCGATGGACACGCCCGGCATCAAGCTCATGCCGATGGACCTGATGAGCGACCACGACATCAACCAGGTCTTCTACGACGACGTCCGCGTTCCCGCGTCGGCCCTCGTCGGCGGCGAGAACAACGGCTGGGGTCTGATCACCAATCAGCTGAACCGGGAGCGCGTCACGCTGTGCTCGTCGGGGATCATCGAGCGCGCCCTCACCGACACACGGCGGTGGGCGCAGGAGACCAAGCTGGCCGACGGCCGCCGCGTCATCGACCAGGAGTGGGTGCAGGTCCACCTGGCCCGTATCCACGCCCGGCTCGAGTTCCTGCGCCTCGCCAACTGGAAGGTCGCGTGGGACGCGACCCAGAGGCGGCTCGACGTCGCCGACGCGTCGACGATCAAGGTGTTCGGCACCGAGTTCTACCTCGAGGCGTTCCGACTGATGTTCGAGGTGATCGGCCAGCCCGGTTATCTGAAGCAGGACGCGCCGGATTCGGTGCTCAAGTCACGACTCGAGCGGTACTACCGCAGCCTGATCATCCTGACCTTCGGCGGCGGCGTGAACGAGGTGCAGCGCGACCTGATCGCGGTGTTCGGCCTCGGCATGCCGATGGCGAAGCGCTAGCGAGGACAGATGGACTTCTCACTGAGCGAGGAGCAGGAGGCGACGCGCGACCTCGCCCGCCAGATCCTGACCGACCGCGAGACGCACGAGCACCTCAAGGAGCTCGAGGCCGGCGGCGAGGGGTTCGACCGCGACACGTGGGCGGAGCTCGCCAAGGCGGGTCTGCTCGGGATCGCGTTGCCGGAGGACGCGGGCGGGAGCGGGCTCGGGTTCGTGGCCCTGTGCCGGCTGTTCGAGGAGATCGGCCGCACCGTCGCGCCGGTCCCCGTCCTGCCGACCGTCGTACTGGGCGCGCTGCCGGTCGCGCAGTTCGGCACCGACGCGCAGAAGCAGCAGTACCTGCCCGGCGTCGTCGCCGGTGACACGGTGCTCACGGCGGCGCTCGTCGAGACGGGCACCGACGCGCTCCACCCGACGACGACCGCCCGTGCCGACGGCGAGGGCTGGCGCGTCGACGGCGTCAAGACGTGCGTCCCTGCCGGGCTCGTGGCCGACCGTGTGTTGGTACCGGCTTCGGCGGGCGACGACGGCACGCTCGTCGTGCTGATCGTGGATCCGACCGCCAACGGCGTGACCCGCGAGCGTCAGGACACGACGTCCGGCATCCCGGAGGCGCGCCTGGAGCTCGACGGCGTGCAGGTTGCCGGGAGCGACGTGCTCGGCGCTCCCGATTCGGGTGCCGCCATCGTCGACTGGATCGTCGAGCGCGCCACGGCCGCGTTGTGCTCGATCGCCACCGGCGTGTGCGAGCAGGCGCTGAAGATGACGGCCGAGTACACGAAGACACGCGAGCAGTTCGATCGGCCCATCGCGACCTTCCAGGCCGTCGGCCAGCGCGCCGCCGACGCATACATCGACACGGAAGCCATCCGCCTCACCGCGCTCCAGGCGGCGTGGCGGCTCGAAGAGGGTCTGCCGGCGGCCACCGAGGTAGCGGTGGCGAAGTTCTGGGCGGCCGACGGCGGGCAGCGCGTCGTGCATGCCGCCCAGCACCTCCACGGAGGCATCGGCGTCGACCGTGATTACCCGCTGCACCGGTACTTCCTGTGGGCCAAGGAGCTCGAGCTGACGCTGGGCGGCGCCACGCCGCAGCTGCTCAAGCTGGGCGAGATCCTCGCCGCGGAGCCGGCCTGAGCGGTCCCCGCCAGATCGCGGTCGAGCACGACGGCCTGCACATCGCCGCGCTCGACTGGGGCGGCGACGGCACGCCGCTGTTGCTGCTGCATCCGAACGGGCTGTGTGCCGGGTTGTTCGAGCCGCTGGCTCTCCGACTGCGCGACACGTTCCGGCCCGTCGCAGTCGACCTGCGCGGGCACGGCGGCACCGACACACCGGCAGGGCGCGACGGTTTCGGGTTCGCGCTGATGGCGGCCGACGTCCTTGCAGTGCTCGACCACCTCGGGATCGACAGCGCTGTCGCACTCGGCCAGTCGCTCGGCGGTGGCGTCACGGTCCTCGTCGACGAGGTGCGGCCCGGCCTGCTGCAGCGGGTGCTGCTCTGCGAGCCGGTCGCGTTCTCGCCTGCCGCCATGGCCAGTCGCCCGCGCGGGGAGGGCCCGGGCGACGGCGGCAACTTCATGTCCCAGATCGCCCGCAAGCGCCGGGCCGTGTGGCCCGACCGTGACGCGGTGCTCGCCTCGTACCGGAGCCGGCCCCCGTTCGACGCGCTCGCGCCCGAATCGCTCGCCGCCTACGTGCAGTGGGGCTTCGTCGACCGGCCCGACGGACAGATCGAGCTGGCGTGCCCGCCCGATGTCGAGGCGACGATCTTCGAGGTGTCCGGCGCGCCTCCCGGCGCGCCCGCCGCTTGGCGTCATCTCGACGACGTGACGGCTCCGGTCACGGTCGTCCGCGGCGACCACAGCGACCTGCCCGGCGAGTGGTTCGCGATCCAAGCGGCGCGTGCCGGTGGCGCGCTGGTCACCCTGCCCGGCGGCCACTTCTTCCTGCAGGAGGACACCGCCCGCGCCGAGCGCCTCGTCCGCGAGCATCTGATCTGGGATTCTTCCGGCTTGTAGCGCGACGCCACGACATACCAGACGCTGAGCGGGCGATCGACCCGGAATGTGGATGCTCGCTCGTCTTTACGTCGTGGAACTCGTACGATCGCACGTGAACGCGTGATGTGGCTCCAACGCTCCGCATGGGACCCTCGTAGTGCAACGGAACAGGAGGGCTAGCGCGAGCTGGCACGGACTGCCCGGGCGCCATGGCGGACTCCGCACTGGATACCGCTTGCGCGCTGCTGATCCCCCCGGCCAGCTGCTGTAGCCGAATGACCCGATCAAAGGGGCGCGAGGATGGCTGAGGAAGGCGCACGTCCGGCGGAAATGAGCACCCTGGGTGACCCTGACATCACCGGCTTGATCCTCGACGAGCACGAGGAGTTCCGCCGCCAGTTCGTCGCCCTCTGGGACCAGCGCCCGACTGCCGATGCAAGGGCCGTCGCCGCCGCGTGGCAGCCGCTCGCCGACCTGCTCGAGGTCCATGCAAGCGCGGAAGAAGACATCTTCTACCCGGTGCTGCTGAAGCGCGGCAGCGATGAGGCACCCGACGAGACGGAGGACGCGATCCGCGACCACAACGAGATCCGCGATGCGATCCGAGCCGCGGCCGGCGCCGACCCCGGCAGCGACGCGTGGTGGCAGGCGGTTTTGGCTTGTCGCAAGGCGAACGACGCGCACCTTGCGGAAGAAGAGCGCGACGTCATACCCGACTTCCGCGAGCACAGCGACCAGGAGTTACGCGACCAGTTGGGGGTCCGGTGGGCCGCGTTCCACGCCCAGCACCGGGGCGCTCGCGGCGTCTCCGGCGATGACATCGACCCGGGCGAATACGAGGCCGAGCGCTCGTGACGCGGAGACCCTCGACCGCGGAGGTCACGCGAGAGCTCAGCGAGCGGACCCGGTGCCGCCGGTTTGGTCGAGGGCGTCGAGCGCATCGATGGCATCCGGAGCAAGTTGGAAGTCGAAGATCTGCGCGTTCTCGACGATTCGGGCCCGGTGCGTGGACTTCGGGATCACGGGGATGTCGCGTTCGATCGCCCACCGAAGCATGACCTGCGCGGGCGTGCGGTCGAGATCGCGCGCCACTCGCGCGATGGTCGGGTTTTCGAGCGACCGCCCGCGGGTCAACGGGCTATACGCCTCGAGGGTGATCTGCAGCCGCCGTGAGTGCTCGAGGAGAGCGCGGCGGAACTGAAAGGGCGAGAACTGGACCTGGTCGACAAGGGGCTTGATGCGACCGCGCCTCACCAGGGCATCGAGCTCGCGCGAACCCCAGTTGCTGACGCCGATCGTGCGCGCCAGACCCTGGTCGTACGCGAGCTCCAGCGCGCCCCACTGCTCGACAGCGCCGGCCGAGGGCCAGTGGATGAGGAAGAGGTCGACATGGTCCAGACGCAGGCGCCCCAGGCTCTCCTGTATGGCGCGGCCCGCGTCCTTGGTTTGCGGGTTCAGCTTCGTGGTGACGAAGACTTCTTCGCGGCGCAGGCCGCTCGAGTGGATGGCCCGCCCCACGGCGGACTCGTTGCCGTAGACCTGCGCCGTGTCGACGTGGCGGTACCCGGCTTCCAATGCCCAGCTGACGGCGTTCTCGGTCTGCTCGCCGTCAGGGACTTGCCAGACTCCCAGTCCGAGGAGCGGCATCTCCAAGCCATTGGAGAGCGGCACCGAAGGACGCCGAGGTTGCCCGGTGCTCATTCCCCGACCGTACGCCGCCGGGCTACCAGGCACTACCGTCGCGTTCACCGGCGGCGGTCGGGTGTCTTTGCCGGGCCATCGCGCTGGTCGGTACCGGCGAGCGCCTCAATCTCCGCGGCAGGGGCGAGGCGGTGAAGGTCGGCGGATGACGCCAAGCAAGTCCTCGCGTGCCCGTGGAAGCGCTCCCGGCGTCGAGGAGATCCGACTGGCACCCGTCTCCGTCCAGCGGCTGCAGGGAGTCGCCGAGCGTGAGGGCTGGGAGGCCTTGGAGGCCGCGCGGCGCGAGTGCGGTGGTGCCCTCCTGGGCCGGACACTGTGGATGGTCAACTCCACGGCGGTGGGCGGCGGCGTGGCCGAGATGCTGCGCTCGCTTGTGCCCTACGCGCTCAGTATGGGGCTCGATGTTCGGTGGTCGGTGGTTCGAGCCGACCCGGCGTTTTTCCGGGTCACAAAACGCGTGCACAACATGCTGCATGGGTATCCGGGGGACGGCGGCGACCTGGGGTCGACGGCGAGGCGCGTGTACGAGCGCGGCCTCGAGCCCGCCATGGCCTGGCTGACGGGTCGGGTCCGTGCGGGCGACATCGTGGTCCTGCACGACCCGCAGTCGACGGGCCTGGCTCCCGCGCTCGCGGCGGCAGGGGCTCGGGTCGTGTTGCGGTCGCACGTCGGTGGCGAGCACACCAACGTGCTCGTTCGTGCCGCACGGGACTTCCTCGGGCCCTACGCGCCACGCGCAGACGCCGTGGTCTTCACCCGCTCGACCGAGCCGCCGCCGCAGGTCGGTGCCGTCCGAACGGCGACCATCCATCCCTGCATCGACCCCTGTTCGGTGAAGAACCGCCCGATGAAAGAGACAGATGCGCGCGCAGTGCTCGTCGACGCCGGGCTGGTGGAGGCCGACCGCCAGTCACCCACGGGACAAGGGCGCCGTCATCGCCGGCTGTCCGGACGCGCTTCCGCGGTCCGAAGGACCGGCCACGCACCTCGGGTCGGCGTCGACCGGCTCGTCCTGCATCTCGCCCGGTGGGATCGGCTCAAGGATCCGATCGGCGTCATGGAAGCGTTCACGACCACCGTGATGGACGTGGGCGACGCACGCCTGATGCTCGCAGGGCCCGCCATCCACGACGTAGCCGACGACCCCGAGGCGGGCGCCGTGTACCGCGAGGTGGAAGCGCGGTGGCATCGCCTGCCTCGCGCCCAGCGCGACCACATCGATCTCGTGCGGCTCTCGATGCGCGATCGAGACGCGAACGCAACGATCGTCAACGCGTTGCAGCGAGAGGCCTCGGTGATCGTCAAGAAGAGTCTCGAGGAAGGCTTTGGCCTCGGCGTCACGGAGGCGATGTGGAAGGGTCGCCCGGTCGTCGCGAGCCGCGTCGGGGGCCACCGTGACCAGATCGAGGACGGCGTGAGCGGAGTCCTGGTCGACGACCCACGCGACCTGGCAGGGTTTGGGCAGGCGATCAGCGAAGTCCTCCTGGACGAGCAGCTCGCGCAGCGGCTCGGCGAGGCTGCACACGAACGGGTCCAGGCGTGCTACCTCCCCGACCGCGCCATCGCCGCTTGGCTGAGGCTGCTCGCGACCCTTTCGTAACCGCGGCGAGGTGTCAGCCGTTCCACTCCCTCGGCGGCGTCTTCCTGCAGGAGGACACGGGCGGCGCCGAGCGCGTCGTTCGTGCGCACCTGGAGGGTTGACGCCGGTCTAGACAAGAATTATTGTCCAGGCAAGGATCTCTTCCAAGGAGCCCAGGTGGCCCAGCCGGTGCACGTCGTCGAGGACATCGAGGCGCTCCAGGTGCTCGGGCACCCGTTGCGGGTACGGATCCTCGAGGCGTTGCGGGAGCCGGGATCGGCGGCGACCGTGGCCCGCGAGGTGGGCGAGACCCGCCAGAAGGTCAACTACCACCTGAAGGAGCTCGAGCGGGTCGGCCTCGTCGAGCCGGTCGGCGAACGGCGCTCGGGGAACTTCATCGAGACGCTCTACGAGGCGGCCGGCCGCAGCTTCCTCGTGTCGCCGCAAGTCGCATGGTCCGATCCGCGCCGCCTCGACACGCTTCGGCAGCAGCACTCGCTGGAGAACCTGGTGATGCTGGGCGCGCAGTTGCAACGGGACGCCATCTCGCTGCTCGACCGGGCCGCCTTCGACGGGGAGCAGATCGCCAGCGCCGCGGTCGAAGCCGATGTCCATTTCGCCGACGAGAAGGACCGTGCCGCGTTCCTCGAGCACTACCTCGCGGCCGTGCAGAAGCTCTGCGATCGGTACGGAAGCACCGAGGGTCTGCCGTACCGCGTGGTACTCGCCGCGCATCCAGTCGAGAAGGGGGCAGCAACATGAGCAACGACTACGAGAAGACGTTCTCGGTCCACGTACCACCGGAACGGGCGTTCCGGGCGTTCACGGACCCGCACGAGCTCGAGCAGTGGTTCACCCCGAAGTTCGACGCCGATGCCGAAGAGGGCTCCCCGGGCGTGCAAGCCCAGGCGGAGAGCCCGGGCGGGGACGTGCACTTCGAAGTCACCCAGATCAAGGGCGACGAATTGCTCTGCTATCGCCAGTGGGCGGCAGACCCGGAGACGGGCATCGACGTGACCGTCGTGTTCGAGCCGGTCGAGGGCGGCACGAGGATCACCGTCACGCACGCCGGCTTCGGCGGCGACTCCATTCTCAAGAGCGACTCGGTTCGCAACGGCATGTTCGAGAACTACGCCGACTTGATCCTCTACCTCGACCACGGCGTCAGTTACCCACGCCACCGCGACATCACCACCGAGGCGTGGCTCGGCGCGCTGTTCCTCGACGCGGGCCCGGGCGCGGAGGTCGCCGAGGTCGAGGCGGGCGGGTTTGCCGACGAGATCGGCCTACAGCCGGGGGACATCCTGTTGCAGCTCGGCGCCGGCGCGGTGTTCGGGAACCGCGAGGTGATCTTCTTCCTGCGCGAGCACGGCGTCGGTGACGAGGTCGAGGCGGTGTGGGCACACGACGGGTCTGTGCACCGTGGAACCGGACGGCTGACGCAGCGCGACCTCGAGGCTTTCGCGCACAACGCCTGAGCTACCCGGGCAGCTGAACCTCGACCGTGTCGCCGCGCACGCGCACGGGATAGGTCGTCACCGGGCGCATCGCCGGCGGCGTCTTCGGAACGCCGTCCCGGATGTCGAAGCGTGAGCCGTGGCGCGGGCATTCGAGGAGGTGCCCGCGGAGGCGCCCTTCGCCGAGCGGTCCGCGGTCGTGAGTGCACGTGTCGGCGAGGGCGTAGAAGTCGCCCCCGACGTTGCACACGAGCACGGCGTGGCCGTCGACGACGCAGCGGCGTGACCGACCGGGAGCGACCTCGCCGGCTGCGATCGCGAATCGGTACCCGGGGTCGGCGTCACCCACCGAACAGGTACTGGTCGAGGACGCGGTGGAAGTGGCGGATGCGCCGCTCCTGGTGCGCGAGGTACAGGCCTTCGTAGCCGCGCGAACGCATGCCTGCCTGTACCGGCGGCGCGGCGGCCGCGTCCTGCTGCAGGGCGAGGTGCAGCTTCCGCTCGGTGCCGTCGCCGAACACGCAGTCGATTCGATCAGGACGCGGCGGCGGGTCGACGCCGGCCGGGAGGCGCACATACGTCTGGAACTCCCAGAACATGCGCTCGGGATCGGTCGGGTGCGGACGGTGCCGGAAGAACCAGAAGTGGTCGGCGGAGATGTTCAAGGTGATGTTCGGGAAGATGAAGTAGTGGAAGTCGTCGGTGAGCTGCTCGTCGGTCAATGCGTCGTAGGCGAGCCCGAGGCGTCGGCCGTGCTCGCGCCGCGCCGCGAACAGCGCCGGGCGCACCTCTTCGAGCCGCCCGTCGAACTGGTCGGCGTCGAGGCCGGCGCCCTCCATGATCACGCGCATCATCGCGGTGACCTGGTTCCGGTCCCGGTAGCCCTCGCGCCGGGCGAGCTCGTCGGTCCAGCGGGGGCTCGGGTACCCGACGCGGAACAGGAAGCGGCTGTGGTTCCCGAGGATGTCGATCGGGCAGTCGACGTCGTCCGTGAACGACAAGAGCTCGGGGTGGATGCCTTGCACGTGGTACACCTCGTTGAAGGCGTCGACGCCCACCTTCCAGTTGCACTCCCAGAGCATGCTGATGTCCTCGACGAGGTGGTACTGCCCGCCGAAGTCGTACGGGTCGAGGTGCTCGGGGAGCGGCCCGAGGAAGTCGCGCAATGGCCCCGCGTTCGGGTCCATGTTCACGAACACCCACCCGTTCCACGCGTCGCACGGCAGGTCGGCGAGACAGACGCCTTCGGTCGGGTCGCCCTGCGGGAAGTCGTCGGCGTCGGGCGCCGAGGTGACGCGCCCGTCGAGCCCGTACGTCCACAGGTGGTACGGGCACTGCAGCTCCGACGCGTGGCCGCCGCCCGCTTCGCGCAGACGTCGCCCTCGGTGCTGGCACGTGTTGTAGAACGCGCGCACGCGGTCGGGCTCGGACCGAACGACGATGATCGACTCGGAACCGAGCTCGAACGCGAAGTAGTCGCCGACGTCCGGGATGTCGGACATCGGGCACGCGAGGTTCCAAACGCGCGTCCACAGTCGATCCCACTCCAGCGCCATGAACTCAGGCGTCAGATAGCGCTCTTTGGGGATCAACCCGGTGCCGAGGTCGGGCTCGGGAAGCTTCCCCGTGGGTGTGCGACGAGTCGTGTCGACGGCCATGACCGCGAATCGTAACCACGCCCGTCCGTAGACTGCCGTGCCATCAACATCCTCATGGTGTGCACCGGCAACGCGTGTCGCTCGCCGATGGCGGCGGCGATCCTGCAGCAGCGGCTCACCGAGCGCGGCGTCGAGGCGCGCGTCACGTCGGCCGGGACCATGCCGTGGAGCTCGGGCGCGACTGGCCCCGCGGTCGAGGTCATGCGCGAGCACGGGCTCGACATCTCCGGCCACCAGAACCGGCAAGTGACGCGCGAGCTCGTGGAACAGGCGGACCTCGTGCTCGGGATGACCCGCGACCATGTCTCGATCGCAATCGCTCGCAGCCCGAGCGCCCGGGGACGCACGTTTCTGGTTGGCGAGCTGGCGCGGCTCGGCGCCGAAGTCGGCCCTCGCGCCGCCACCGAGCCGCCGGCGCAGTGGGCAGAACGCGCCGCAGGCGCCCGCCCGCACCACCGCCCGCTGGGCCGAGCGGTGGACGAGATCGCGGACCCGGCGGGGGAGCCCATCGACTTCTACCGGCGGACGGCGGCAGAGCTCGACGACCGGCTGACCCAGATCGCCTCGTTGCTCGCCGGCGTGCCTACCCTTGCTTGATGGCTGTCGAGCTGGATGTCGAGGCGCTCACGCCCAACCAGGCGGCGCGACGCCAGCGCGTCATCGACGCGGCGATGAAGCTGGCGGCCGACGGCGGCTACGACGCAGTGCAGATGCGCGACGTCGCGAGTGAAGCCGGTGTCGCGCTCGGGACGATCTACCGATACTTCACCTCCAAGGACCATCTGCTGGCGGCGTGCCAAGTCGAGTTCGCGCGCGCCGAGCAACGCCGTCTCGAGCTGCGCCCGACCAAGGGCGACGCGGCGGCCGACCGCGTCGTCGACGTGCTGCGCCGCGCCACCCGGGCGCAGGAGCGCCAGCCGCAGCTCACCGCGGCCATGGTCACCGCCATCTCGTCGCCCGATCCCGCCGTCTCCGGCTGCCAGCGCGAGGTGACCGCCGTCATGGCGGCGGTGCTCGCCGGGCCCATGGGCGACATCGACCCCAAACTCAAGGCCGAGATCACCCGCGCCCTCTCGCACGTCTGGTTCTCGGCGCTGCTGGGATGGGTGAACGGATGGACGAACGTCGGCGCCGTCGGCGAGGAGCTCGAGTCCGCTGCCCGCCTGCTACTGCGCGATATCTGACGTAGAGAGATATAGACAGCGAGCGAACGCGGCCGAGGTGGCCACTGTTGTAGAACCGGTTCTAGTCTGGTTCTGACACGGATCGAGGAGGGCGTCCATGCGCGAGCACCAGCGGCTGTTCATCGGGGGCGAGTGGGTCGAGCCGGCCGGCACCGGCACCATCGACGTGATCTCCCCGCACTCGGAGGAGCTCGTCGGGCGCGTCCCCGAGGGAACCGCGGCCGACATCGACCGTGCCGTCGCAGCGGCACGTGACGCCTTCGACAACGGCGAGTGGCCGCGCCTGTCGCCCGAGGAGCGGATGGCCGCCGTCCAGAAGTTCAGCGAGGTCTACGCCGCGCACATCCCGGACATGGCCGCGGTCATCACCGAGGAGATGGGCTCGCCCATCTCGTTCTCGAACCTCGCGCAGTCGCCCGCGCCGTGGATGATGCTCAACACCTTCCTCCAGGTGGCCGCGGAGTACCCGTGGGAGGAGCGCCGCCAGGGCGTCCTCGGCGGCGACGTGATCGTGCGTCGCGAGCCTGCCGGCGTCGTCGGCGCGATCGTGCCGTGGAACGTGCCGCAGTTCGTCATCATGTCGAAGCTCGCACCGGCGTTGATTGCCGGGTGCACGATCGTCGTGAAGCCGTCGCCGGAGACGCCGCTCGACGCCTTCCTCATGGCCGACCTGCTGAACGAGGCCGGCATCCCGAAGGGTGTCGTCAGCGTGATCCCCGCCGGCCGCGAGGTCGGCGAGCACCTGGTCCGCCATCCGGGTGTCGACAAGATCGCGTTCACCGGTTCGACGGCGGCCGGCCGTCGCATCGCGTCGATCTGCGGCGAGCAGCTCAAGCGCGTGAGCCTCGAGCTGGGCGGCAAGTCGGCCGCGATCATCCTCGACGACGCCGACCTCGCCGCCACCGTCGAGGGGCTGAAGTTCGCATCGCTGATGAACAACGGCCAGGCGTGCGTCGCGCAGACGCGCATCCTCGCCAGCCGCGACCGCTACGACGAGGTCGTCGACGCGGTGTCGGGCATGGTCGGCGCGCTCGCCGTCGGCGATCCGGAGAACGAGGCGACCGAGGTCGGGCCGCTGGTCGCCGAGCGCCAGCAGGAGCGGGTCGAGAAGTACATCGCGGTCGGCCAGGAAGAGGGCGCCAAGGTCGCGGTGGGCGGCAACGGCCGTCCGTCCGGCCTCGAGAAGGGCTGGTACGTGAAGCCCACTGTGTTCTCCGGTGTCGACAACTCGATGCGCATCGCGCGCGAGGAGATCTTCGGGCCGGTGCTCGCGGTCATCCCCTACGACGACACCGACGACGCGGTACGCATCGCCAACGACAGCGAGTACGGCTTGGCCGGCTCGGTGTGGACCGGCGACATCGACCAGGGCCTCGACATCGCCCGGCGTGTCCGCACCGGCACGTACGGCGTGAACCAGTACACGATGGACTTCATCGCCCCGTTCGGCGGGTACAAGGGGTCGGGCCTCGGGCGCGAGTTCGGTGTCGAGGGCCTGTCCCACTACGTCGAGCTGAAGTCGATCGTGCCGCCCGCGGGTGCCTGAGGGCGACGACTCGCAGGATCCAGCCGCCGCGTTCGGAGCCCGGGCGCGGTCGTTCCTCGAGGCGCACGCGCGCCCTCGGCGTTCCGGGGAGGACGACTTCGCGCGCTTCCGGTTCCTCGGGGACCCGAGTCCCGAGGCCGATGCCGAGCACGTGCGCCATTGCAAGGAGTGGCAGCGCACCCTGTTCGACGAGGGCTGGGCCGGGATCGCCTGGCCGAAGGAGTACGGCGGACGTGGCGGCACGCCGGCCGAGGCGCGCATCTTCGCCCGGGAGCAGGCGCGCTTCGACGTCGACGCGGGCGCGTTCGCGGTCGGCATCGGGATGGTCGGCCCGACGCTGATCGCGCACGGCACCGAAGCGCAGAAGCAGCGGTACCTGCCGGCGCTGCTGCGCGGCGACGAGGTGTGGTGCCAGCTGTTCAGCGAGCCGGGTGCGGGCTCCGACCTCGCCGGGCTGCGGACCCGCGCCGTGCGTGACGGCGACGAGTGGGTCATCAACGGGCAGAAGGTTTGGAGCTCGGGGGCACACCACAGCGAGCTCGGCATCTTGTTGGCGCGCACCGACTTGGACGCTCCGAAGCATCAGGGCATCACGTACTTCGTGCTCGACATGCGTGCGCCTGGGATCGAGGTGCGGCCACTGCGCCAGATCAACGGCGTTGCCCACTTCAACGAGGTGTTCCTCACCGACGTGCGGATCCCGCACGAGAACGTGGTCGGCGAGGTGAACGGCGGGTGGGGTGTCGCCCAGACGACGCTGGGCGCGGAACGTGTGCTGATCGGCAGCGGCGGTGCCGTGGGGTTCCGCGATCTGGCCCGCCTGGCAAGTGAACAGCAGCGGACCCGGGACCCAGTCCTGCGTCAGCGGTTGGCCGACGCATACATTCGGTTCGAGATCGTGAAGTACCTGGGGCGGAGGGCGCAGGCGGCGCGGCGCAATGGCGCCGCGGTGGGCGCCGAGGCGTCGGTCCTGAAGCTCGCGGTGTCGCAGAATGTGGCGTTGAACGGCGACCTTGCTCTTGCACTCGA
>DASZGY010000001.1:0-2015 GCA_035938395.1 Acidimicrobiia bacterium | reverse complement strand
AACATCAACGAGGCAACCCGGTCGGGCGCGGTCGTGGCGCACCTGGAAGACGCGGTGCTCGAGCGGGGCGGCAGCGGGGACTTCGTGCTCGGGCCGTTCACGTTGGACATCGCATGGGCCGATCGGGTCGCGTTGGTCGGCCCGAACGGCTCGGGCAAGACCACGCTCGTCGAGGCGCTGCTCGGCCGCCTGCCCCTGGTCGCGGGAACGCGACGCGTCGGACCGAGCGTCGTTGTCGGCGAGCTCGGACAGGACCGACGCGTGCTGTCGGAGGCTTCGTCCAGCGTCGTCGACGCGTTCATGGCGGCCACGGGGCTGCCGATGTCGTCCGCCCGGTCGCAGCTCGCGAAGTTCGGGCTCGACGCCGCGGCCGCGGTCCGCGCGCCGTCGTCGCTCTCGCCGGGCGAGCGCACCCGCGCCGAGCTCGCTGCGTTCGCCGCGAAGGGTGTCAACTTCCTCGTGCTCGACGAGCCGACGAACCACTTGGACCTTCCCGCGATCGAACAACTCGAGTCCGCGCTCGAGAGTTACGAGGGGACGCTCCTCCTCGTCTCGCACGACCGGCGGCTCCTCGAGTCGGTGACGGTTACGCGTCGGATCGTCCTTCCGGGACGTGACCAGGCGTTCAGAGGGCTGCGCGAGGACCGGTAGCTTGGCCGCCATGAGTACGGCGGGTGCGGCGGGTGCGGCGGGTGCGGAGGAGAAACCGGCGCGCGGAGGCAAGGCCCGCGAGGCGGGCGCCGCGACGTTCGCCGCGCTGCGCCGCGCGACGGCGCGCAAGGCCGCCGAGATGATCCGCAGCGATCCCGACGACGCGGCCACCGCGCTCGAGATCGGGCTCGTCGACGAGGAGTGGCTGCACGCGCCCGGGGAACGGCCCATTTCGTCGAGCGCGCCCGGCGACATCTTGCGGCGGTTCCTCGAACGGACCGTCGAGCGCCACCCCTCCAAGCTGTCGTCGCTGGGGTTGACCGCGGTGCAGCTGCTGTCCTCGGCTGACGACACCGGCGCCGGCGGGACGGGCAAGGGACCGGCGAAGCCGCTGACCGTCGTCTTCACCGACCTCGAGGGCTTCACCGCGTACACCGACGCGCACGGCGATGCGGCGGCGCTCGCGCTGATCGACGAACACCACCAGCGGGCCGCGCCGACCGTGCGGCGCTGGAAGGGACGGATCGTGAAGCACCTCGGCGATGGGCTGCTCTGCACCTTCCCACAGCCCGCCGCAGGGATCCGCGCCGCCCTCGACCTCCAGGCGAGCGCGCCGGACCCGTTGCGGCTCCGGGCCGGCGTGCACATGGGCGAGGCGGCGGTGACGAGAACGGACGTGGTCGGCCACGTCGTCAACGTGGCGGCCCGGGTGTGCGAGGCCGCGAAGGGCGGCCAGGTGCTCGCCACCGAGGAGGCGGTGGAAGCGGCGTCGGCGGCGGGCGGGCTGTCCGACGTGCGCCTCGGGCGCATGAAGTCGCGCCGGATGAAGGGCGTCAAGACACCGGTCCGTCTCTGCGAGGTGCGCGCTGTTCCTGCCGCCGAGCTGGCGCTCGAATCGTGAGGACGGAGGGACTCCGGGGTGGGGCCGCGCCGGAGGACGATGCCGCGACGGGGTGTAGCGTAAATCGGGGGTTCGGGCCTAAGGCAGGAGGACCGTCAAACCCATGGGCGATTCTCGAAGGTGCGTGGCTCTTGCGCGAGCCGTGACGACTCGGTGACCGCGCACGACCCCGCGTCGGCCCTGGCTGCGCGCCGGACGACGGCGGCGGCGGCCGCCGCCGGATCGCCGGCGCCCGACTTCCGGACGCTCTTCCAGTCGGCGCCCGGGCTCTATCTCGTCCTGGACAGCGACCTGACGATCGTCGCCGTCAGCGACGCGTTTCTCGCCGCCACCCTGACCACCCGCGACGACATCGTCGGGCACCCCATGTTCGAGGCCTTCCCCGACAATCCCGACGATCCGGTCACCGAGGGCGTGCGCAACCTGAAGGCGTCGCTCGACCGGGTACGGCGCGAGCTCCGCG